>CAJXKB010000052.1 GCA_913055825.1 uncultured Bacteroidota bacterium | reverse complement strand
TGATTTTCAGCATCAAATCTGATACGCTATTGACTTTCTGTGATGTAAATCTTAGGCCGAGCTGAGGTTAATAATCTCTATACATTCTTTTGCCACCCATTTATTGGAAAACGGGGTTGACATCCGGTATATTCAGGAACTACCGGGACACAGCAGCCCAAAAAGCACGATGATTTACACCCACGTCAGCCGAAAAGAAATCATGAGTATCCAAAGTCCGCTTGACGATGCCCTCCAGCGGATAGTTGAAAAAAATAAAAGTGATAAAAACATGCTGTTATCATGACATTTTAATAAAATAAAAAGTACATTTGGTACGGATATTAGAAGTTGGGGGTAAGTGTAGCAGACCGAAAAATCATTGAAACTTTAATGAACATTTAAAAACGGATTGATAATATTGGTACTTTGATTGCAAGATACTACAAGAAAAAATTAGTTTTTGCCAATCCACTTCGTCCCTTCGGGACAGTTGAAAAAGCAAATGCATTTGCATGCATTTGCAAGTCTTAAATGCTGGCACAAACTAAAAAATTTGCAAAAGGGTGCAATAATTGCCAGCTACTAAAATGTATTTACAATGGCAGATGTACACGACAAAAAAACCAGGAGTTACAACATGTCCATGATTAAAGGGAAAAATACTAAGCCCGAAATTCTGGTTAGAAAGTTTCTTTATAGAAACGGCTATCGATATAGATTGAACTATTCAAAATTACCAGGCAAGCCGGATATTGTTTTGTCAAAATACAAAACAGTAATTTTTATAAATGGCTGCTTCTGGCATGGACATAAAGGCTGTAAATATTTTGTGGTTCCTAAGACAAGAACAGAATGGTGGCTGAAAAAGATTAATGGTACGATTGAACGTGATAAAAAGAAAATGAATGAGTTAAAAAAACTGGGTTGGAATGTAATAACGATCTGGGAGTGCGAGTTGAAGCCAGAAAAAAGAGCAAAAACTTTAAATGATTTATTCGTATTTTTGAGAAAACTATAATTATGAATTTTATCGATTTGTTTTCAGGAGCAGGTGGTTTGTCAGAGGGTTTTATACGGGCAGGATTCAATCCTATTGCTCATGTGGAAATAGATAAAGCCGCATGCAACACTCTTATTACAAGAACAGCATATCATCATCTGAAAAAAACTAAAAATATACTGCCGTATATTAATTATATTCAAAATAAAATCTCACGTACTGAGCTTTATTCTTTACTCCCAAAGAATAAAAAAGAATCAGTTATCAACATGCCAATTGGTGAAAACAATAATAAAATAATTTTTGATAAAATTGATTCTCTGAAGGGTAAACAAACTATTGACTTAATTATTGGAGGGCCTCCTTGCCAGGCATATTCTGTTGTAGGCAGGTCTAGAGATGAAAACAGGATGCGGGGAGATTCCAGAAATTATCTTTTTAAAGAATATGCTAAATTCCTCGAATATTATCAGCCCGGATATTTTGTTTTTGAAAACGTAATCGGACTTTTATCTGCCAAAACAAAAGAAGGTAAATCTTATCTCAAAATGATGCTTGACTTGTTTATGAAAAAAGGTTACTATGTAGAATATAAAGTTTTGGAAGCTAAACATTTTGGTGTATTACAAAACCGAAAAAGGATAATTCTAATTGGAAAAAAAGACGGCGAAGAAGGATTCTACCCTGAATTTGAAAAGAAAGAAGTAGGTGTAAATGTTTCAGAAATTTTTAAGGATTTGCCAAATCTAACAGCTGGGACAGGTAACTATTACAAAACAAAATACAAACCTTACAAAGGCAATTATTTGTATGATTCCCACATTCGTAATGGGTTGGATTTTACCACCCAACATATTGCCAGACCTCATACAGACCAAGATAAAGGAATTTATAAACTTGCTGTTGAGAAATGGGATGATGGACACCAAAGGTTAAATTATAATGATATTCCTGTCGAATGGCAAACTCATAAAAACAAGAAATCTTTTGTTGACAGGTTTAAAGTAGTTGCAGGTGACCTACCATACTCGCAAACAGTTGTAGCGCATATTTGTAAAGACGGACATTATTACATACATCCCGATATTAATCAAAATCGCTCATTAACGCCAAGAGAAGCGGCAAGATTGCAGACTTTTCCGGATGATTATTATTTTGAGGGAGTATCTGAAAAGCCTAGTCGAACAGCAGCTTTTAAGCAGATTGGAAATGCAGTGCCACCGCTAATGGCAGAATCAATTGCAAAAAAACTAAAAGAATTAATCCTTAATGACTAATAATCAAATCTTAACTACAAAAGCTGAACCCGATGCCAGTTCAATGATAGAAACTTTCCGTGCGATTGGGTATTCAATTGAAACGGCAATAGCAGATATTATTGATAATTCAATTTCTGCTGAGGCAAAAAATATTTGGATTAATTATGATTGGAAAGGAAAAAAATCCATCATAAAAATTAAAGACGATGGTTATGGAATGAACCATGATGAATTGGTACAGGCAATGCGGCCAGGAAGTAAACATCCATTAAAAGTACGGTCGTTAAAAGATTTAGGTAGGTTTGGATTAGGTTTAAAAACGGCATCATTTTCTCAGACAAGAAAATTCTCAGTTATTTCAAAAAAGAAAGATTATAATCCTGTCTATTGGGCTTGGGATTTAGACCATGTAAACGAAACAAAATCGTGGGAATTAATACAGTTTACTCCTTTAGTCAGTGAAATTAAAAACCTGAAAGAGCAAGAATCAGGAACAAGCGTTATCTGGTATTGCCTTGACAGAATACTAAAAAACACAAAAGAAGAGGACACAGAAGCTCTTGGGAAATTTATGGAATTAATGGAAGGTGTTAAAAAACACCTTGAAATGGTTTTTCATAGATTTTTGGAACAGAGGAAAATAAAAATCTGGTTTCAGGACAGAAAAATTGAAGCCTGGGACCCTTTTCTAAGAGGTGAAAAAGGAATTCAAATTTGTGCAGAAGAATTTCTTGGTAAGGGCGATATAGTTGTAAAGGGATATATCCTTCCACATAAATCAAAAATATCGGAGCAGACATTTAAAAAGGCTTCGGGGCCAAAAGGATGGAATGAACAGCAAGGATTTTACATATACAGAAATGAACGTTTACTTGTAGCAGGCAATTGGCTTGGTATGTTCAGAAAAGAAGAACACTACAAACTTTGTAGAATAATGATTGATTTGCCAAATACAGTTGACGACAAATGGCAAATTGACATTAAAAAATCTATTGCAAGGCCACCTATTAAAGTTCAAACCCAGCTTAAAGCTTATGCAAAAGATGTTCGTGCACATGCAGTTAATGTTTATCGCCATAAAGGAAGGGTACTACAGAGAAAGTATCCTTCTTTCAAATTCACACCAGTTTGGGTTGAAAAGCAAAGGCATGGGAAGCGTTTTTATTCCATTAACCGAAAACATCCGGTAATAAGTGAAATAATAGAAGAACCGTCAAAGCAAAATATTAACGAACTAATTAAATTTATTGAAGAAACCGTACCTGTACCTTTGATTACCATAAAAGAAAGTGAAGAACCTGAATCTCATGGAATACCATTTGAAAACATTGAACATGAATTGTTAATACAGAAAATGGAAAAACAACTGAAAAGACTCGTTAATTCAGGAAAGTCCAAGGATGAAGCAAAAGCTATTTTGCTTTCAATTGAGCCATTTGATAAATACCCACAATACATAGAATCATTAACTGAAAAATTATGATACAAGAAGCCAAAGAATTCACACTATTTTTTTTACGTCAGAAAGGAATAACACAAAATGCGACATTCTCTCAAATAGATGAAGCAATAGAAAATACACTTAAATTATTTCCTGATGTTGATAAAAAAGAATTGGAACGGTATGTGATTTATGAGTATGATATTTGGACAGATGATATTAGGATAATTGAAAAGGAAGAAGCACGAAGACCCTGGCTTGCTGGAAATAAATCAAAAATTGAATGGGGTTTTTGGAACAGATACAAATGGTATCTTGAAGAAAAGAAAAAATTTCCCCCTAAAACATTACAATCAATAGACAAATTAACTGACCGAACACTTGATGCCTTGTTTGAACCAACCCAAAAAGCACAAATAGACAAACGTGGAATGGTTGTCGGGCAGGTTCAATCAGGGAAAACAGCAAACTATACAGGATTAATCTGCAAAGCCGCTGACGCAGGTTTTAAGATGATAATCGTTCTGGCAGGAATTCATAAAAACCTTAGAAGTCAGACGCAATTAAGGTTGGACGAAGGCTTTTTGGGATTTGATACCCAACAGGAAAGAGTAAACAAAAACAACAATCTTTGGATTGGTGTTGGAGAACAAAGAAGCAACAGGCATTTAATTGCACATTCTCTAACTTCAAGCCTTGACAATGGCGATTTTAATGCTGGTGCAGCAAACGCACTTGCTCTGAATTTCTACACAAATGACCCAATAATTGCAGTAGTTAAAAAGAATGCATATGTTTTAAACCGTTTAGAACAATGGCTTGCAGCTCAATCGACAGAGACCAGCGATGGCGATAAAATAATAAGGAATAAACCTTTATTGATTGTTGATGATGAGGCAGACAATGCTTCAATAAATACAAAGCGGGATGATTTAAACCCAACAAGAATTAACGGACAAATAAGAAACCTTTTGCGCTTATTTCAAAAAAGTGCTTATGTTGGTTATACTGCCACTCCGTTTGCAAATATTTTCATTCCTCTTAATGAAGACAACCTTTTTCCAAGAGATTTTATTACCAATATTCCTGCCCCATCGAACTATATTGGTCCCGATAAAATATTTGGTTTTGAACCTTTGGAAGAAGGTGAAGAACCAATCGATACGTTACCTGTTGTTCACAGAATAGACGATTATCACGCCTTTGTGCCTGACAGACACAAACGTGATGACCAACTTCCTGTAAGTGTTCCTGAATCACTGAAAACAGCTATAAAATGTTTTATTCTGACATGTGCAATCAGACGTTTGCGTGGGCAAGGAAGTGAACATAACTCAATGTTAATACATGTTTCACGTTTTACTAACTGGCAGGCACATATTAAAGAGCTGGTTGAAAATGTATTTAACTATTACAGATTAGGCATTGAGCAAAATAATTCTCTTATTTTAAATGAAATCCGGGAAACTTTTGAAAATGATTCAGAAGGCTACCTTTCATATGTTACCACGTCATCCCAAATACTTAATTCTAAGTTAGCAGGACTTGACCCAAATATAAAAGTACATTCATGGAAAGAGGTTTTGCCGTTTCTGCACCCGTCAGCGACTAAAATACAGGTAAAAGAAATACATGGTGGAGCAAAAGACGTGCTTGATTATCAGGCTTACGATAAAAAATACATCAGGGAGGGTGAAGAAGCCGGATTGTCAGTAATTGCGATTGGTGGCAATAAATTATCACGGGGGCTGACCCTTGAAGGATTATCCGTAAGTTATTATCTGCGTGCTTCTAGAATGTATGATACGCTTATGCAAATGGGTCGTTGGTTTGGATATCGTCCGGGTTACGTTGATTTATGTCGACTGTTTACTTCAAGAGAGCTTAATGAATGGTTCTGCCACATTACACTGGCTTCTGAAGAATTGAGAAAGGAATTTAATTATATGTCAAATATTGCCGGAAGCACACCGGAACAATATGCTTTAAAAGTAAGAACTCATCCTGGAGTTTTACAAATTTCAGCAACCAATAAAATCCGAACAGCAGTAAATGTAAATATTTCGTGGTCAGGTGTTCTGATAGAATCCTACAAACTAAGCAAAAGGACCAAAGACATTGCTACAAACCTTGCTAACCTGAAAAAATTGGTATCTTCTTTTTCTTCAGCACCTGAAGAAAAAAAAGGTAACTTTCTTTGGACAAACATCCCGGCATCAGATATAGTAACATTTATTAGTAATTTTGTTGCTCCCGACAATCCGATGGCATCGCCTGAAAGATTAGGTGAGTTTATTGTTGAAAAACAGAAAGACAACGAACTTGATACTTGGCATGTAGCATTAATGAGTAGTCGTTCAAAAAACAAGGACACTCTAATTAGCAACTACAGAATCTGGCTTTTTGATAGGACAGATGCTGAAGAAAACAATAGTGACGAAATATATTACATTCGTAAGTCTCATATTATCAGCCCAAGTCATGAGTTTATAGATTTAACTGAAGAGGAATATGAATTAGCTCTAGAAAAAACATTAATCAATAAAAAGTCAAAGGCAATAAATCCGAATGAAGTAAAAAAGCCTAATTATCCAAATGGAAATTTAGTGCGGAATGACATGGAATTTAAAAGTGCCAGATTTCCACTACTCCTTTTGTACTTGTTAAATCCAGAAAAGGCAGGATTACCTAATGCAGAAAATCCAATTGTCGGGTTTGCAATACGTTTTCCTGGCAGTAAAGCCAACACAACAATTACTTATGCTGTTCACGAACAACTTTTGGATAAATTTGACGTAAACGAAGATGCAGAAGAATATGAATATGAAGATTGAAAATATCTGGCATGATTTTGAAGAAAAAGATGCTCTTAAAACAGGTGTTGTTTTAAAAAGATATTCCCCTAACATAATACCGGATTGTTTTGTGGCAATGAGAATGCCTGAAAAAGTAAAAAGCATCGCATTCAGAATATCAACTGATAAAGTTGATCTTTCTGCATTAAACGACTTATTAGATATTACAACAGAAATAATACCTGATGAAACAGAAAATTCAAAATCATTATTGTTAATCAGTCTTTCCGATAATTCTTTATCCTCAATTTTTGCAGTGCTTTGTGAAGATTTGTTTAATTGTGTTTCTTTAATTACAATGGAAAACAAATTGATTCTGGCGTTACAGAATCGATTTCTTAAATGGAAAGAATTATTTATGCTTGCCAAAAGCTCAGGCTTATCACCCGAAAAACAAATTGGGCTTTTCGGAGAGTTATATTTGTTAAAAAAGCTCTTTGAGCAAACGGGCCAAATTGAAAAAAGTCTTAATATTTGGGTGGGTCCCGATACAGGAATAAGGGACTTTGAAAAAAATAATTCTGCTATTGAAGTTAAAACAACACAAACCCATAATCATCAAAAAATAAGGATTAGTAGCGAAAGGCAATTAGATACAACATTACTAGACAAACTTTTTCTTTTTCATTTATCACTTGAAAAACGCAATGGGCGCGAATACTCGTTAAACTCCATAATTGATGAGCTGTATTCGATTATCGGGGATAATAAATTACTTAGCAATATGCTAAGTCGTAAGCTTATTAGTGCAGGTTATTTTAAACATCACGAGGCTCAATACCAAGAAATATCATATCTGGTAAGAGGAGAAGATTTTTATCTTATTTCTGGCAATTTTCCGAGAATTGAGGAAAAAGACTTAATGAAAGGAATAGGTGATGTAAAGTACTCAATTGTTTTAACTTCTGAAACAGAAAAACACAAATCTGATTTTCAAAGTGTAATCAAAATGTTTGGGTTATTATGAAAGTTGAAGATTTTTATAACGAGTTATTTCAAGAAATAAAATCCACCCAGGCAGCAGAAGATGAAGGAGGGGTACAGGAGCAAATATTTACTCAAATGGCTATTGATTATCTTGCAGATGCCGGAGAAACTGAGAATGCAAGAATTTGTTTTGACAGAAAAGAAGACAAACTTGGCAGAACAATGCACAAACTAAACGGCTATGCTCTTTCAGAAAATTATGAAACACTTGACTTATTTGTAACGGTTTTTAAGGGGGTTGAAAAGCCCTATACATTAACCAAACAGGAAGCAGAATCTTCAATAAATCAGGTTGAACGTTTTTTTAGAAATGCTGTATATAAAGACTATATTAAAGAACTTGAAGAATCTTCCGAGGTTTTTGATTTGGCTCATACTCTTGCCGAAGTCAAAGAAGTAAAAGAATACTTATCAAGAGTAAATATTTTTGTTTTAAGCAATGGCATTTTTAAATCAGAAATTAAAGCCAACAAAACAATATCTGGTTATTCAATATTTACAAGAATAATTGATATTGGATATTTATTTAATCTTTCAGACCAATCACATGTTCCGATAGAAATAAATTTTGAGGATTATGGAGGAATACTTCCATGTTTGGTATCACCTTCTGTAAATGAAGATTATGAATCCTACCTTGCTCTTATACCAGGTACAACTCTTGCAAATATTTATGAAGAATATGGTTCAAGGCTTCTTGAACAGAATGTTCGATCCTTTTTGCAATTCACAGGAAAGATTAACAAGGGTATCAGAAAAACAATAAAAGAAGAACCCCATATGTTTCTTGCATTTAACAACGGGATTGCAGCAACAGCTGATGAGTTGGGATTAAAAAATTTGGCTGATGGAGGAAAAGCAATCGTGTGGGCTAAAGATTTTCAGATTGTGAATGGTGGTCAGACAACAGCATCTGTTTATCATACTTGGAAAAAGGATAAAGCAGACATCGATAAGATATTTGTTCAAACAAAACTAACTGTTGTAAAAAAGCGAGATAATTTCAATGAAATTGTTAACCGCATTGCGGAATATGCCAATACTCAAAATAAAGTTTCAACTTCTGATTTAAGTTCAAACAAACCATTCCATGTTGAGCTTGAAAAAATTTCCAGGTCTGTCTGGGCTCAGCCTGTTGAAGGCAGTAATATTCAAACTCGCTGGTTTTATGAACGTGCAAGAGGCCAATATAAAAATGCACGATTAAAAGAAGGATTCACTCTTTCAAGAAGAAAAGCGTTTGACCTCAGAAATCCAAGAGGTCAAGTTATCACAAAGGAACTTTTAGCAAAATATTTAAACACTTATCAGGAAATATGGAATAGGAAAAAGCTTGCGATAGGGCCACACATTGTTGTACGTGGCAGTCAGAAAAACTATGTGCAGTTTCTAAATTACAATATGCCTGATAAACCTGACAATGTTTTTTATGAAGATGCAGTAGCTAAAGCCATAATGTTTAAAACCGCTGAAAAACTTTATGGTGTTAAGCCAAATGCTATTGGAGACATGAGATATATTACTGTTCCTTATTCCTTGGCATTACTAAATCTGAAAACTGAATATCAGCTTGATTTGTTTAAAATCTGGAAAAACCAATCATTAAGCGAACCAACAAAAGGTCTTTTATTCCACTTAATGAAATTAGTAGAGTTGTTCATAAAAGAAAACGCTCCGGGAGCTTTATACGGGGAATGGGCAAAAAAAGAAGAATGCTGGACTGCAATGAAAGAAAATGATTTTGGTATAGACTGTTCTGTATTGAAACAAGATTTTATTAGCCCTGATTCTCCTAAAAGAAAAAACTTAACTGAAGATGAGGTAAATCTAAAAATAATAAACCAGGAAATAAACCTAATAAAATCCGTATCATCTGATAAATGGGAAGTTATTCAAAAATGGGGAGCAAAAACCGGGCAATTGAGCAGATATTTACAAGATATTGCTCTAAACATTTCTGTTTCAATAAAAAACAATAAATCTATACATGATAATTTAAGAAAAAAAGGAATTAAAATATTAGAAACTATAATTCATGAAGCCCCTGAACTTTTAGAAATTGAAGAAAGCAATAAACAAACTACAATAAAGGAAACGAATAAATCAAAAGTAAAAGTTGATGTTAACTTGATTGGGAAAATGGTTGAATGGGATTCAAGAGTTAAAATTCTAACTCCAAAACAGCTTAGTTATGTCGCAGATTTTGCGTATGGTTTAAAGAAAATTAATTCATTTCATGAGAAAAACTTAATGATATATTACGAGAAGCTAAAAGCAGCAGGTTTTAAAGAATAGCCATTGCACACAACCAAGCACATTTGCAATTTCCATTAGGCAACACTAAGCCAAAAATTACAAAAGAGTATGTCTTTGCCACCGCTGAAAGAGATGCTAACAAAATTTGAAATAATGCAAGAAATGATAAAGTGTGAAAGCACAACATTTTGTATAAGTAATGGCAGGCAATGTGCTAAATATCAAGGTTTGTAGCCCGCTCAAATGGCGTAGCGTTTTGACAGGTAAGTGCAACGCAGTTGGTAACTATTCTTATACAAACCGTTGTGTCACAAGCTAGGAGAGGCCTACAAAACATCAAAATCTTGACAACTAATTTTAGAGCAATGTTTTTAATTTGTAGATTTGTAAAATGAGAACTGAGGTAAATGTAAATGCAGATATGCTTACTTGGGCAATTTCCCGGGCAGGATATGATTTGCATGAGTTTTCTATCAAATTACCTAAAATTGTTGACTGGATTGACGGAACAAAAAAGCCGACAATTAAGCAACTTGAAGCCTTTTCTAAGAAAGTTCATCTTCCATTCGGATATCTTTTTTTACAAAAGCCACCGGTTGAAAAAATACCAATTCCATATTTCCGAAGTAATGGAAATCGAGCTGAAAAAGTAAGTGTCAATGTATATGACACGATTCAACTTATGGTTCAGCGCCAAGACTGGTTAAGAGAATATTTAAAAGATAGCGAATTTGATAAATTGGCATTCGTTGGAGCATATAATCAAATCAATGATGTTGAAAAGATTGTTCGTGATATTAGAAATGTATTAGGCTTAGAAGTGAATTGGGCTAGCAGCTTCAGAACATGGGAAGAATCTTTAAATCATCTGGTTGAAATAATAGAGGATAAAGGAATAATAACTGTATTTAATGGAGTTGTTGCAAATAACACCCGTCGTCCGATTGATGTTGAAGAGTGCAGAGGATTTGTTCTGGTAGACGATTATGCTCCATTTATGTTTGTAAATAACGCTGATAGCAAATCTGCCCAGATGTTTACCATTGTCCATGAATTAGCTCATATTTGGACTGGACACAGTGCAGGATTCGATTTTAGAAAACTTCAACCGGCAGATGACCCTATTGAAAAACTTTGTGACCAAATTGCTGCTGAATTTTTAGTTCCAAAGATTGCTCTATATGAAATATGGCAAGGAATTTCTGAATTAAGTAAATACTCCAGACATTTTAAGGTAAGTGAAATTGTAATTGCTCGTAGAGCTTTAGATTTAGGGAAAATTACAAAAGCTGACTTTTTTAAGTTTTATGAGGAATATCGGAATAGAGAATTTGACAAGAAAAAATCTCAAGGTTCTGGTGGAGATTTCTATGCCACAGCAAAGAAACGATTAAGTGTAACTTTTGCGCATCATATAAACCGTGCGGTAAAGTCTGGCGACCTTCTTTACAGGGATGCTTATAAACTTACAAGCATGAAAGGAGATACATTTGACAATTTTTTCAATAAACACCTGAATAAATAATGCAAATATATTTAGTGGATAGCAATTTTTTCATTCAAGCACATCGCGCTATATATCCGCTAGATATTGCAACTGGATTTTGGAATAAAGTTAAGATGCTTGCTGACTCAGGCATTATTTTTAGTATTGATAAAGTTAAAAATGAACTTTATAATAAAAATGACGAATTAGAAAATTGGTGTAAAGCAAATCTACCTGAAAGTTTCTTCAAGGACTCATCTGAAAAAATTCAAGAATACTCACAAATTATCACTTGGGCTGTTTCAAAGGCTGACCATTATCTGCCAAATGCGCTAAGTGAATTTCTAAACGCAGATGAAGCAGATGCTTTTATTGTTGCTTATGCATTGTCGGACAAGGACAATATTACAATAGTGACACAAGAAATAAGTCAACCAAATAGAAAGAATAGGATTAAAATACCTGAACCTTGTAATGAATTTGATATTAAGTATATCAATACGATACAAATGTTTAGACAATTAGGAGAAACATTTTAGAAAGCACGATGCCACAACACGCGGTCATAAAACATAATAAAAACCATTAAAAAAACACCCATGAAAAAAATTACATTCATTTCATTGCTTTTAGTAATCTTATTTACAGCCTGTAATCAGGAAAAATCTAAAAAAGTCTATTACAGAGTAAACCACACTAAAAACATAGTTACTCAAAAAGAATATGATACACTCATTAGTAAAGTAGAAAAAAGGTTTGCGCATGCCGCTAAATTTGTGGAAATCAGGAAAACTATTATTGATAGTATCGTTTCTCACGACTCTATAATTAAAACTATTCGCCTTAAAATTAACCTGTCTGACACCAAACCCGAGAAACAAAAAATTTACAGTTTTTTGAATAAAAAATTACCCCCGACCATACTTACAAGTATTGATAATAAGAAAATAGACCTTTCAAAATTAAATGGGAAACCAACTCTTTTAAATTTTTGGTTCACAGCCTGTCAACCTTGCATGGATGAAATGCCCGCATTAAATAAAATAAGCGAAAACTTTAAAGGAAAAGTCAATTTCATAGCCATAACCTTTGAAAAGAAGAAATCTGTAGAAAACTTTTTAAAAATCCATAAGTTTAATTTTACACAAATTGCCGGAGCAACTGAATTCATAAAAGAACTTGGAATAAAGCATTATCCAAAAAATTTATTTATTGATAAAAATGGTATAGTTAGAAAAATTGATATTGGTATTCCTGACACCACAAGTAATGGAAAACTAAAGGGAGGCAATGGAAAAGAATTCGAAAAATATATCAAAAACTTACTGTAGCTAACAAGGATTTATTTGGTTATCCCATTATAATACCCTCGAATCGTTGGACCAAAAGTTTGATTTCAACTTAATAAACCAAACTCTTGGTACAGTTTCTTAGGGTATTATACACCATGCCGCTCAGCAGGCAGCCATAGTATATTCGTTGCTGGCAACATGCAAGATTAATGACGTAGAACCTTTTGCCTGGTTAAAACATGTACTGGATGTTATCCCGGACTATCCGGCTAACCAACTACACAATCTTTTGCCCCGGCAGTTATAAAACTCTATGAATCATACAATATGTAGTTTGCCGAAGGGATACGTTAAAAAAGCCGGCTGAACCTATTCAACCGGCTTTTTAATCATTATTTTAAACCTTACTTTTGGCTTCTTTTCCATTTTCTGCTGTTACCAATGGCAGCCTGTGCAGCAGCAAGGCGTGCAATCGGCACACGATAAGGAGAGCAGCTTACATAATGCAAACCTACACGGTGACAAAATTCAATAGAGCTGGGTTCGCCACCATGCTCACCACAAATCCCCAATTTGATTTTCTTACGGGTTTTGCGGCCTTTTTTCACAGCGGTTTCAACCAACTGCCCTACACCTTCCTGGTCCAGCACCTGGAAAGGATCGTTTTTCAGAATTCCTTTATCGAGATAGGTCGGTAAGAATTTGCCGGCATCATCACGCGAATAACCAAAAGTCATCTGGGTGAGGTCGTTGGTACCGAATGAGAAAAATTCGGCCGATTTTGCAATCTCGTCTGCAGTTAAAGCAGCACGTGGAATTTCAATCATCGTACCTACCATGTAATCAATTTTTTCGCCACGCTCTTCAAACACTTTTTCAACGGTTTCACGAATGATTTTTTCCTGCATTTTCATTTCAGCCAGTGTCCCTGTCAAGGGAACCATGATTTCAGGATGAGCTTTTATTTTACGGTCTTTCAAATCCAAAGCAGCTTCAATGATGGCACGTGCCTGCATTTCAGTAATTTCGGGATAAGTATTTCCTAAACGGCAGCCACGGTGTCCCAGCATGGGGTTAAACTCACTGAGTTCTTCAACTTTAGCTTTAATTGTGGCCATCGGAACGCCCATTACATCAGCCATTTCCTGTTGGCCTTTATCGTCGTGAGGAACAAATTCGTGCAATGGAGGATCCAGCAGACGAACGGTTACAGGCAGGCCTTCCATGGCTTCGAAAATGCCTTCAAAGTCTTTACGCTGGATGGGAAGTAATTTTTCCAAAGCTTTACGGCGGCCTTCTTCGTCTTCAGCCAAAATCATTTCGCGCATGGCGATAATTTTGTCACCACCGAAAAACATATGTTCGGTACGGCAAAGGCCAATACCTTGTGCTCCGAAATCACGTGCAACCTGAGCATCCAGTGGCGTATCGGCATTGGTACGAACATACAAACGGGCTTTTTTGTCGGCCAGTTTCATTAACTTGCCAAAGTCGCCACTCATTTCCGGGTCAACGGTTTTTATCATTCCGTCGTACACTTCACCGGTGCTTCCGTTAAGCGAGATAAATTCACCTTCTTTATAGGTTTTTCCGCTCATTTCAATTGAACGGGCTTTATAATCAATCTTAATACTTCCGGCACCTGAAACACAGCATTTGCCCATTCCGCGGGCAACAACGGCTGCGTGCGAAGTCATTCCGCCACGGGCTGTAAGGATACCTTCGGCAGAGTTCATTCCTTTGAGGTCTTCGGGTGAGGTTTCAATACGCACCAAAACCACTTTTTTACCTTCGGCAGCCCATTTTTCAGCATCATCGGCATGGAATACTACCTGGCCGGCAGCTGCACCGGGAGAAGCCGGTAAACCTTTAGCCATGACTTTGGCTGCTTTGATAGCATCTTTATCGAAAACCGGGTGTAACAATTCGTCCAGTTTATCCGGTTCAACGCGCATGATGGCTTCATCTTTTGAAATCAATTTCTCGCGCAACATATCCATGGCAATTTTTACCATGGCAGCGCCGGTACGTTTTCCGGTACGGGTTTGCAGCAACCATAGTTTTCCATCCTGGATGGTAAATTCCATGTCCTGCATGTCGCGATAATGGTTTTCCAGTTTTTCCTGGGTTTCGAACAAGTCTTTATAAACCAACGGCATCGATTCTTCGAGTGACGGGTATTTTTCCTTGCGGTCTTTTTCCGTTACATTGGCCAGTTTAGCCCAGCGTTTTGAGCCTTCAAGTGTTATTTGTTGTGGCGTACGGATTCCGGCCACCACATCTTCACCCTGAGCATTGATGAGATATTCTCCGTTGAAAATGTTTTCTCCGGTGGCGGCATCGCGGGTAAAGGCTACACCGGTTGCCGAATTGTTCCCCATGTTTCCAAATACCATTGCCTGCACATTTACAGCAGTACCCCACTCATCGGGAATTTTATTCAGCTTACGGTATAAAATGGCTCTTTCGTTCATCCAGCTGTCGAATACAGCCATAATAGCCTTCCATAATTGCTCCCATGGATCATCAGGAAAATCACTGCCGGTCTGTTTCTTTACAGCAGCTTTAAACTGACTTACCAGTTCTTTTAAGTCGTCGGGGGTAAGCTCGGTGTCCTGAGCAACACCACGCTTCTTTTTCATGGCTTCAATAATAATTTCGAAAGGATCTTCAGCTTCTTTCGATTCGGGTTTCATCCCCAAAACCACATCGCCATACATTTGTATAAACCGACGGTACGAATCCCATGCAAAACGTGGATTTCCCGATTTGGTGGCAATACCTTCCACTGCTTTGTCATTTAATCCCAGGTTCAATACTGTATCCATCATGCCGGGCATGGAAGCGCGGGCACCTGAACGGACAGAAACCAATAACGGATTTTGCTGGTCGCCAAATTTGGTTCCCATAATATTCTCGATATGGCTTACGGCGTTGGTTACATCTTCTTTAATCAGTTCTACTGCATAATCGCTTCCCTTTTCATTGTAAAGGGTGCAAATTTCGGTGGTGATGGTAAATCCCGGAGGAACAGGAACACCTATTAAATTCATTTCGGCCAGGTTGGCGCCTTTGCCACCCAGTAGGTTTTTCATCTTTGCATTTCCCTCGGCATTTCGGTCGCCAAAGAGATAAACATACTTTGCTTTAGACATTTTATCTGTTTTTATTAAAAATTAAGCTTCTATATTTTCCAAGAAGCAAAAATAACCAAAATCATGGTATCAATTGGATATTGCCGGTGCTTGTTTTGTTACTTTGAAATCATTGCTGCAAAAGAGAGCCTTTCCAAAAGGAAAAACAGGCTTTCAATCGTTTGCGAGGCTTATGTCGAATTCAGGTTTATGATAAACCATCAGCGCTTTCGTCTTTAATGTTCATATCTTGTTTGAGCTTTTTTACTTCGTCACGTAGCTCTTTAATCCTGAATTCCCGCGACACAAACAGCTCATGAAAATATTCTAAACGTTTATTTTTTTCGTTTAATTCTTCCGTTCGTTTTTTTACAAGTTCTTCTAAGTGTTCTTTGTGTTCTCTTAATTCATTCTCAACTAATATTTTGCGATTTTGAATCTCAATAATTTCTTTGGCTATTATTTTTAGCTCTTTTATGAAGATTTTATTCGTGTCGAAGGATTTGCCGGATGAACCTTTCAGGTAGCGAATCAGATAGTTGGGTTGACTTACAATTTGTTTGGCAACATAATCTGATAAAAAAAGTAACAGGATGGAACCAATTAGTAAAACAAATAAAATTGATGATATTTTTAACCTGACTTTGGTCATGATTGGCGATTGAAGACTTTGGATTTTTTGTTGCGCCTCGTCAAGGTAATCGCCGGCACCAATAATCCATCCCCAAGGTTTATAATACGTGATGAATGAAATTTTAGGATGTGAAAGCGTGTCATTCATCTTTTTAAATAAATACCTGATATATCCACCGCCAGGTTTAAGTGCAGCCTTGCGTTCCATCGGAAACAGTTTTAGGCCTTTGGCATCAGTCATATTTTTAATGCTTTTTTCGCCCACCACTTTTTTTCCGTCAAAAATCAAAGCTTTGCCTTCGATGGTATTCACAAAAATATACCCGGCATATCCAAAGCGTATGTGTTGCAAATGGTTTAAAACCATTTGTTGTACTTCCTGTTTATAGGTTCCGTTATGGATTTTTCCCATCTCTTTTACAAAAGACAAGGCATTAGCTGCTTCATATTTTATTTGTTTTTCCTGCTTTTGAAGGGTGCTCTTCTTTATGTCGTGAATCAGTTTTTTGTTGTCCTTTACCTCAGTAACTATCCATAAAACCGACATGGTCAAGACAGAAAAAAAGATATTGAAAACAGCAAATAAAACACACCCTGTCTAAAACTTATTGTCTTTTTGAAAATTATTTGGAATAAGCGTTTCATCAAAGGGGGCTTTTTATACGATTGAGCCTTTTAAAATATAAAATATATCGATTCTATATTGCTTATTGCGCATAAATTATAGAATTATTTCAACTATTTTCTTTTATCCCTCCCGCCAATTTTCATAAGTTTGCTGTCTGAAAAAAATAGAGGGATTATGAAGCATAAAGTAGGAATTCGTTACGAAGATAAATATTTGATGGAGAAGCGCGTACCTTTGGTGCCTGCCCATGTAAAACAGTTGGTTGAACAGGGCATCGAAGTTCAGGTGGTGCCTTCTGAAAAGCGAGTTTTTAAAGATGAGGAGTATCAGGCAGCCGGTGCCAGATTGATGAGTGAACCCCTCGATGCGGATGTAATCCTCGGCGTAAAAGAAATGCCCATCGGCTATTTCAACCCCAAAAAAACCTACATTTTCTTTAGTCATACCATTAAAGGACAAGTGTATAACATGCCTTTGCTGAAAAACATGATGGAAAGTAAAATTAATCTCATTGATTATGAGCGAATTGTGGATGAGCAGGGGAGAAGGTTAATCTTTTTCGGTCATTTTGCCGGTTTGGCCGGAACTATTAACGCACTGTGGTCGTTGGGTGAGCGGATGGAACGTAAAGGAATCAATACACCTTTTCTGAAATTGAAACAAACCCACACATATCATTCGCTGGAAGAAGCAAAAGCTGTGGTTGCGGAAGTGGGTCGTGAAATTGAAAAAAATGGACTTCCCAAAGAGTTGCAACCCCTGGTCGTGGGTATTACCGGTTATGGAAATGTTTCAAAAGGGGCACAGGAAATCCTTGAACTTTTACCTGTAAAGGAAATAAGCCCGGAAGAATTGCCTGCTTTGCGAAATAATACTTCATTGCCCAACAATGTGGTTTATAAAGTGGTTTTTAAAGAGAAACATTTGGCTGTTCCAAAAGAGGCGGGCAAAGATTTTGTTTTGCAGGAATATTATCAGCATCCCGAAAGGTTTACGGGTGTCTTCGAGCAATATCTGCCTCATTTGAATGTGTTGATGAATTGCATGTATTGGGACGATCGTTATCCACGGATTGTAACCAAAGATTTTCTGGAAAATGCCTGGAAAACAGGCGGAATTCCTTTGGAAGTAATTGGCGATGTAACCTGTGACCCGGACGGCTCGGTTGAAATTACCCACAAGGGTACTGCCATTGAAGACCCTGTCTTTGTTTATAATCCGCTAAAGCGAGATGCCAAAATGGGATTTGATGGTGACGGAATACTGGTGATGGCGGTGGATATTTTGCCGAGTGAGCTGCCTCGTGAATCGTCACAAGCATTTAGTGATGCACTTATCCGGTTCTTGCCCGATTTGTTGAAAACCGATTTTGAAGTTCCTTTTGAAAAGTTGGAAATGCCGGCCCCATTAAAAAGTGCATTAATTTTGCACCATGGCCGGTTAACACCTGATTATCAATACCTAAAAAATCATATTTAATTTAATAACCGATGAAAAAAATCCTTGTTTTGGGAGCAGGCTTGTCCACTTACAGCCTGATTGAATATTTGTTGCAACATGCCGAAGAGTTTGATTGGCAAATTACTGTTGCGGATGTTAATGAAGAGGTGGCGCGTAAAAAAGTGAATGGACATCCACGAGGTAAATCGAAAGTGTTCGACATTAACGACGACATGGAAAGTTGGCGTACCATTGCCAAAGCCGATATTGTAATTAGCATGTTGCCGGCCTTTATGCACCATATGGTGGCTAAAAAATGTATCGACTTACGAAAGCCAATGCTGACGGCTTCCTATGTTACCGAAGATATAAAACCTTACGATGACCTCGCAAGAAAGGCAGGGATACCCATACTTATGGAGTTGGGTGTTGACCCGGGTATTGATCATATGTCGGCAATGCGGGTAATCGATCGCGTCAAAGAAAATGGAGGTACCATTAATTCATTCTATTCCTTTACGGGAGGCCTTGTTGCCCCGGAATACGACAATAATCCCTGGAATTATAAGTTGACATGGAATCCGCGCAATGTAGTGCTTGCAGGGCATGGCGTGTCGCAATATATACAGCAGGGACGTTATAAATATATCCCTTATTACCGCTTATTCGACCGGATTCTTAAACGGAAAATCTTGCAGTATGGCGAGTTCGAGGCTTATGCTAACCGCGATTCATTGAATTATCGCGAAATTTACGGGCTGAAAGATATCCCATCCATGTTTCGCGGGACTTTACGCCGGCCGGGGTTTGCCAAAGCATGGAATGTGTTTGTTCAATTGGGGGCTACCGACGATACCTACAGGCTTGAGAATTCGGAAAATATGACCTATCGCGATTTTATCAATTCATTCATGAGTTATGAGCCAAATGTGCCTGTTGAAATTAAATTGCAGGATTATTGCGAAAATGCAGCTGACCCTGTGGTGTTCGAGAAATTGAAGTGGCTGGGAATTTTTGACAAAAGAAAAATCGGTTTAAAAAATGCAACTCCTGCCCAAATTATGCAGAAACTGCTTGAGGAAAAATGGAAACTTGACCCGCAGGATAAAGATATGCTAATCATGCAACATGAATTTAAGTATCAGCTGGGAAACGAAAATAAAATGATTGTGTCGGCCATGGCAATCATTGGAGAAGACCAACAGGAAACGGCAATGGCGAGGACAGTAGGTTTGCCTTTGGGCATTGCCACCAAACTGTTGGCTACGGGTAAAATCAATAAAGTGGGAATTCATCGTCCCATTGATAAGGATATGTATCAACCTATATTGGATGAGCTGGCAACACTTGGTATTTCCTTTGAAGAAAAAGAATACATGATTGATCAATCTTAACATGATTAATATTAAAATACAAATGCTACATATTTAATTAGTTATGAGCTATTTTTTGCTTTTGTTATTGATAGGCGCAGCACTCTATTTTTTCATGAAATGGCAGCAGCCGGCTTCCGTTCATGGGGGTAAAAGCAGGAACCGGGGAACTGATAGCGGACCTTATGCTTCATCAGGTGCTGCACGTGTACGGCAAAATTCATCAACGAATTATGCCAAATGGGTTGGCGGGGGCCTCGGATGGGCCTTTGGAGGACCTATTGGTGGAATCCTGGGCTTTATGCTTGGATCAATGTTTCATGGGGCACAGCCGGAGGCAGGGCAAACCTATCGAAAAGGGATGCCCACCCAAACCGGCGATTTTAACGTAAGCCTGCTGGTTCTTACTGCAGCAATTATGAAAGCCGACGGGAGTGTCAGAAAGTCAGAACTCGATTATGTGAAGAAATTTTATGTAAGGAATTTCGGCGAAACGGCTGCCAAACAGTATATCAAAATGCTGGGTGAAATCCTGAAAAAAGATTTTAATGTGATGGATGTAAGTCGTCAGATTGGCCGGTATATGGACTACTCGGCACGCTTGCAACTGATGCATTATCTTTTTGGAATTGCGTTGGCCGATGGTGAAGCCGATCCGGTTGAAGTCAATATGATTGAAAATATTGCCGCTGCCATGGGGTTGGGTTCAGCTGATTTTCAATCGATAAAAGCTATGTTTGTGAAGGATACCGAAAATGCATACCGCATTTTGGGAGTCGCATCCACAGCCACTGATGAGGAAGTGAAATTTGCTTATCGCGAAATGGCCAAGCGATATCATCCCGATAAGGTGAGCCATCTTGGTGAAGAGATAAAAAAAGCAGCCGAAGAAAAGTTCCAAAAAGTGAATGAGGCTTACGAAACCATTAAAAAAGAACGTGGAATGAAGTAGGGTAGGGCCTGTAAAAATGAAAAATTGATGATGAGTGTGGCTAATCTTGATTACCGTTTCATATGCCGGTCGATTTCACGTTGTGTGTCCCGCTTTTTCAGGTCTTCGCGTTTGTCGTAGTAATGCTTTCCCCGGGCCAGGGCAATTTCCAGTTTAGCCAAACCCCGATCATTGATGAATAAAATTGTGGGAACTAATGTAAGCCCTTTTTCTTTGATTTTAATATTTAATTTTTTCAATTCGCGAGAAGTGAGCAGAAGTTTGCGGTCGCGCTTGGCTATGTGATTATTGTAGCTGCCGTAACTATATTCTGCAATATGCATTCCCCTGACAAACAGTTCTTCACTTTCGAAAATACAATATGCATCCGCTAAATTGGCCTTTCCATTGCGGATTGATTTTATTTCGGTTCCCGTAAGGACAATGCCGGCCACATATTTTTCCAGAAGAAAATATTCTCTTCTCGCGCGTTTATTTTTAATACGAATGTTTGCTTGGCTCATGATTCGAAAAATTGGATGGCAAAGATACAAAACGAACCATAGAAATAAACAATAGATTGAAAACAAGGCACGAGTCCCTTCGCTTTAGGCCTTGCTTCAGACTCTCGCTAAAAGGTCACTATCTCCTTTCAGGTCGAAAAAGACCTGAAAGGTGGAGATGATAATCTATATTATTAATAATCAGGTTTCTACAACAAGAAAACAACTTTCCCGGCCTTACATGTCTCACTATTCCAATCATATCCATATCAAATAACAAGCACAAAGTTTTCAAGACTATTAGTAGTTGAAAGGCAAGGTAAGAAGTTTGCATCAACGGATTTATCAGATTAGTTTTTCCCATTGCGAAAAACGGAAATCCGTTTAATCAGCTACCTCCAATGATAAAACAAACTTGATGACTCTTGTGATAATGATTTTTAAATATGGGTGCCCCACATGTAAGAACTGGAATATTAGGAAGTTACAGGTTAATAAAGACACTAGCGGTCGCACCAGTGGCGTCTTATTACTTCTGCCTTTCTCCTTTTTACCATATCGACTCAGGTTAGTAGTTTATTTCATCGAATCAAGCAAAGGCTTGTAATATCTTACAAGTGAGTCAAATGCCGGGCGATAAACTTTGGCAATAGGCTTTGCCGGGGGCGATTTTAGATTTAACGGGTTAATTGCACGGCCAAATTTAAACACCCTGAAATCAAGATGCGGACCTGTTGCCAATCCTGTATGGCCTACATAACCAATTAATTGCCCTTGTTTTACATGAACACCCACCCGCATACCTCGCGCAAAACGGCTTAAATGGGCGTATTGTGTTGTATAAACGCCGTTATGCCTGATTTTTAAATAATTGCCGGCACCATTTCTTTGGTATCCTTTTTTAACAATCACA
>CAJXKB010000051.1 GCA_913055825.1 uncultured Bacteroidota bacterium | reverse complement strand
AAAAAAACATGTCGGCCCAGAAAAATTTAGCTCAGCTACCTTCATCTTGTGTCGAATCCGGCAAAAGATTATTTGAGCAAAAAGAAATCTATACGAAATATGGAGTTTTCCCGGAGCGATTGCTCGACTATTTATCACAACAGCTTAAACAATTTAACGATACCCGTCTTCGTGAAGAAATAGAATCGGACGAAGATAAAATTATGGAGTTGGTTACCCGTTATTTCCATTGCGGATAAAACTTATTCCCTTTGAATATCAGAAAACTTTAATAATTTGGAAACTTTTTTAGTATAAAAAGTTTTTAGCGTTTATTTTTTTTTATAGTTTTGCCGTTTCAAAAAATGAAATTATGGTAAAGCGAATAAAAAAAACAAAGATGCTATTCTTCCTGATATTTTGGGGAGTGGGTTCTCTTTTTGCCCAAAACACCGGTGTAAAATCCTTCACGCTTGAACAGGCTGTTGCCTATGCGCAGGTGCATAATTACGGGGTAATCAATGCCGGAAAGGACTTAGAAGCAGCAAAACAAAAGTTACGTGAAAGCATAGCGGAAGGACTGCCGCAGGTAGATGCTTCTATTGATGCGCACGATAATGTATCACGACCTGTGTTTATTTTCCCCGGTGATTTGGCCGGCAAGCCCGGGCAGGAAGTTGCCGTACAATTCGGTACCAAATATGATGCCGGGCTGAGTGCACGCTTGTCACAATTAATATTTGACGGTCGTTATTTTATTGGTTTAAAAGCCGCCCGTGTCTCATTGGAAAAATCGGATAAATCATTTTTTAAGAATAAACTTGCTGTAAAAGAGCAGGTTGCCAATGCATATTATCAGGTGTTGGCTGTGGGTGAAAGCCTGCACGTGGTGGATTCTACCCTGGCCGTTACCCGCAAACTGGCTGCTGAAACACGACATATTTATGAAGCCGGCATGACCGAGGACATTGATGTGGACCAAATGAATTTACTGGTGGCCAACCTCGAAGCATCCCATACTTTTTTAAAAAATCAATATGGAATTGCCGTTGCTTATTTTAAGTTTTATCTCGGTTTGGACGAAAAGGACAGTGTAACGCTGGTTCAAACACTTCCTGCCCTTATACATCAAAAGCAACATGAATTGGCTAAAATCGGTGGCTTTAATTTAAGTCAGAATATTGACTTCCAACTGGCTAATACGGCGGAAAAATTACTTAATTTACAATTAAAAGTAGCTAAAGCGGCCTATATTCCATCCATTACGGCTAACCTGAGTTATCAAACACAAGCTCAGCGTGATGAGTGGAATTTTTTCGGCCCCGGCAAATGGTATCAAAGTTCCGTGTTGGGTGTAAGCATGAAAATTCCAATTCTTTCAAGCGGAAAGCGTTTGGCACAGGTAAAACAAGCCCGAATTGCGTTGGAACAGGCCCAAGTGAGGCAAAAACAAACCGCCTCACAGCTAAACTTGCAATATAAAAACAGTTTGAATGATTACAAAAATGCAGTCAGAGTTTATAAAAACAAAGAAGAAAACCGTAAAATAGCAGAAAAAATCTATCGTAAAACAACCGAAAAATACAAACAAGGGATGGCTTCCAGCCTTGACTTGCTGAATACACATAATCAGTTTTTAAATGTGGAAAACGATTTTATCTCAGCTGGATTAAATTTATTAAAATCAGCTGAGAACCTGCAAACACTATTAACCAAAGCAAACTAAAATGGACGACAAAACCAAAGAAATTGTAAAAAAGGTAAGCGTGCTGTACAACAAATATGGCATCAAAAGCATTACCATGGACGATGTTTCCAGAGAGCTGGGAATTTCTAAAAAAACATTGTATGAACATTTTTCAGATAAAACTGAATTGGTTCTTAAAGTAATCGAATTCATCGGTCAGGAACGGGAAGAGCAGTTTTGCCAATACAAGAAACAAGCCGGCAATGCTTTGGAAGAATTGCTGAACATTTATCGGTTTTATCTACAAATGATGAAAGAGATAAACCCCTCTTTTGAATTTGATTTAAAAAAATATTATCCTGAGATTTATTCCAGGCTCAAGCAGATGAGGCGTAATAAAATGCTGGAGGCTACCCTCGAAAACCTAAAAAAAGGAAAGAAAGAAGGATTGTACAGAAACGAACTCAGAGAGAAAATTATCACCCGTTTACAATTGCTACGAGTTGAAAGCCTGTCGGATACTGATTTATTTACTCAGGACGAGCTTTACTCACGGGAGTTTGTGGAAGAGATGTTTTTCTATCATCTGTATGGGATACTCAGTGCCAAAGGAATCACGTATTTAAACGAACATCTCGAGCTAATAAAAGAGTAAAATAAAAATCAATTATACGATAAAACATGAAAAAAATAACTTTTGTAATAATGTTGATGGCCTTACTGACATCGTGTGGGCATCAGAATAAAAGTGAGATTGAGCAACAGATAATCACCTATCAAAAACAGGTAGTTGCCATAAATAAAAAAATTGATGCACTGCAGGAAAAGCTGGATGCAAAACAAAAAAAAGATGATGTTGCCAAAGGCTTCTCGGTAAGTGTAAAGATACAAAAAGTCGTGCCTCACATTTTTAAACATTATTTTGAGGCTTCGGGTGAGGTGGAAAGTGTGCATGAGGCTTTTATAAGCCCGGAATTAAATGGACAAATCGTTCAAATTTTAGCACACGAAGGTCAATACGTGAAAAAGGGTCAATTGCTGGCCCGTCTTGATGCCGATATGATTGAGGATAACATCCGTGAACTAAAAACTTCGCTCGAACTGGCTACAGTTACATTTAAAAAACAGCAGTCGCTTTGGGCTAAGCACATTGGTTCGGAAATCCAGTTTTTACAGGCAAAAAACCAAATGGAAAGCCTCCAAAACAAACTGGCTTCCCTGCAAACACAATATGAAAAAACATTTATCAAGTCGCCCATTGACGGCTATGTGGATGCCATTGATTTAAAAGTTGGCGAAATGGCTGTCCCCGGAATCCGCTTTATCCACGTGGTAAATTTAAAAGAGCTTTATATAAATGCCCAAATTTCCGAATCGTACCTTCCTGTCATGCATAAAGGCGACAGTGTTGATCTCGGCTTTCCGGCTTTCCCGCAAATTCATCTCAGGAAATCAATCTATCGGATTGGGAAAGTAATCAATAAACAAAGTCGTACGGTAGAAGTTCAACTTAAAATCAAAAATCCTGATAATTTATTGAAACCCAATCTTTTGGCTAAGCTTACAATTAAAGATTATACCAACCCAAAAGCCATTACGGTACCTTCATTTCTTGTCAGGAAAGATATCCAGGGTAATTACCTGTACATCGCTGTTCGAAATAAAGACGGCTTAATTGCTCGTAAACGTTATGTAAAATTGGGGAAATCGTCTCGAAAACAATTGGAAATACTAAAAGGGCTGAATGCCGGCGACACGATTGTTGTTCAGGGATATAACAATGTGGCGGACGGTTCTGTTTTAAAAGTATTGAAATAAATTTTTCAATCTAGTAAGTATTATCTATTGATATTATAAACCAAGAACATGCAAACAAATTCTGAACAAAATAAAAAGGTCATCAGGAATTTTCCACTTTCTACCTGGGCCATCAACAATAAGAATACGGTTTACCTTTTTACCATTGCCACCATTATTTTTGGATTTTTGGCCTATGTCAATCTACCCAAGGAATTGTTTCCCGACATCAAAATTCCCACGGTAATGGTACAAACCATCTATCCGGGCAATCCTCCCATTGATATGGAAAATCTGGTAACCCGGCCATTGGAAAAACAGATAGAATCGGTAAAAGGCATTAAAAAAATGACTTCCATTTCGTCACAGGATGCTTCCAATGTTTTTATAGAGTTTCATACGAATGTGGATATCCGTAAAGCACTCGACGACGTGAAAGACGCGGTGGACAAAGCCAAAAACGATTTGCCCGACGATTTGCCCAACGATCCCATGACCACCGATATTGATGTTTCGGAATTTCCGGTTATCAATGTGAACCTTTCGGGGAATTTCAGCCTCAGCGAACTCAAAGGGTTTGCCAATGATTTAAAGGATGAGTTCGAATCGATTTATGAAGTTTCCAAGGTAAATATTACCGGGGTAACCGACCGTGAAGTAAAAATAAACCTTGACCCATTTAAGATGGCCGCCATGGAAGTAAGTTTTACCGATGTGGAAAATGCTGTCAAATTTGAGAACCTTTCCATTTCGGGTGGTGAAGTTAAAATTAACGGCATCAACCGATCGGTACGTGTTATCGGTGAGTTCAAAAATCCAAAGCAAATTGAAAATATCATTGTAAAACGTGATAAGGGAAACATTGTTTACATGCGTGATATAGGGCACGTAGTTTACGGGTTTAAAGATCGCGAAAGCTATTCCCACCTTGATAAACATCCGGTGGTCACCCTTCAGGTTGTGAAAAAAAGCGGTGAAAACCTGCTTTCCACTACCGATCAGGTTTTTCAAATTCTTAAAGATGCGCGGCAGAGCAAACTCATTCCGGATAACCTGAAAATTACCATTACCAATGATCAGTCTGACAAGGTTAAGAAACAGATTAACAACCTGGAAAACAGCATCATTATGGGTATCCTTTTTGTGGTAGCCATTCTGTTTCTTTTTCTTGGCACCCGCAATTCGCTCATTGTCGGTTTTTCTATACCCATGTCGATGCTCATGGCGTTTATGGTGATGGGCATTGCCCAGTATAAAATAAATTTGGTTGTATTATTTGCCCTTATTTTGGCGTTGGGTATGCTTGTGGATAATGCCATTGTGGTTACCGAAAACATCTATCGGTTTGTTCAACGTGGATTCCCCGTGAAGGAGGCAGCCCGGCAAGCTGTGGGCGAAGTGGCCATGCCGATTATCTCATCCACCGCTACTACGCTTGCAGCTTTTCTTCCTTTGGTATTTTGGCACAGCATTATGGGCGAGTTTATGAAATATCTGCCAATTACGCTGATTGTTGTACTGACGGCCTCATTGCTGAATGCGTTGGTAATTGTTCCGGTCCTTTTTGTTGATTTTTACAAACCCGGCGACAACAATCCTTTACCCAAACCCCGCCGGAGTATTACTATTGCATCTATAATGGTATTGCTGGGAATGGCCGCTTTTATTTTGCACTGGAATATTTTAGGCTCCCTTCTAATTGTGGCAGCCATTGTTGGGCTGCTAAACCTTGCTTTTTTAACCAGGCTTGCCATTTGGTTTCAGAAAGTGTTTTTGGTTTGGCTTGAAGATACTTATTTGAAGTTTATTCGCTTTGCTTTGCGAAAAAATAATTCATATTGGATGATTGCCGGCACTTTCGTGCTGATGTTCGTTACCATTGCTTTTTATTTTGGTTCCAAACCAAAAGTAGACTTTTTTCCCAATTCGGACCCAAAGCTGATTAATGTGATTGCCGAAATGCCTATAAGTACCGATATTGAGGTTTCCGATTCGACCATGAGGGTACTGGAAGCAAAAGTATACCAGTTACTTAAACCTGATATGAATATTGTGAAATCGGTGCTTACCGTTACCGGTAAAGGAGCTGTAGGACAAAATGAAGGCTTTACAAGCCGCGGAGGTGCCCCAAACAAAGGCATCATTACCATTAATTTTGTTGATTTTCAAAACCGGCACGGAATCAATACTTTTCAGATTATGCGCGAGCTTACTGACAGCCTCGTCGGGAAATATCCCGGTGTAAACATTTCGTTGGAGAAACAACGGGAAGGCCCGCCGGTGGGTTATCCTATTAATATTGAAGTTAGCGGAAAAAAGTTTGGCACATTGCTTTCACTTACCGATACGATTCAACAGATAATAAATGCTAAAAATATTCCCGGAATTGAAGGCCTGAAAATTGATCTGGATGTGGGTAAACCCGAATTACTGGTGAAAATTGATCGCGACAAAGCCCGACGCTTTGGTTTGTCAACCGGACAGATAGGCGACGCCATCCGAACGGCTTTGTTCGGAAAAGATATTTCTGATTTTAAAGAAGGTGAAGACGAGTATAAAATCAGGATGCGCCTTGACGATAAGTACCGTTATAACATAAACGACCTGATGAACCAGCGGATTACTTTCCGTTCGCAATCAAGCGGACGAATTATACAAGTACCTATTTCTTCGGTAGTTACATATCACTATAGTTCTACTTACGGGGCAATTACACGAATCGACAGAAAAAGGGTTATCACCATCCATTCCAATGTGATTAAAGGATATAATGCCAATGAAATTAATGTTGAGTTGAAAAAAATCCTTAAAAACTTCAAAATGCCCGCCGGATACAAATACTCATTCACCGGAGAGCAAAAGGAACAGGCTGATGCCAGTGCCTTCCTCGAACGAGCCATGCTGATTGCGCTTGCGCTGATCATGATCATTTTAGTGAGCCAGTTTAATTCGTTTGTGAAACCCTCCATCATTATGTTTAGCGTATTACTGAGTACCATTGGTGTTTTTGGTGGCTTGGCCACTTTCCACATGGATTTTGTGGTGATGATGACCGGAATTGGCTTGGTTTCGCTTGCCGGTGTAGTCGTCAACAACGCCATCGTGTTAATCGACTACATTGGTTTGGTAAAACTGCGTAAGAAAAAAGAAATGGGGCTATCCGAAGAAGATGACCTGCCCATGGATATTGCCAAAGAATGTATTGTTGAAGCCGGAAAAACGCGTCTGCGTCCTGTGTTGCTTACGGCCATAACTACGGTGTTGGGACTGGTCCCCCTCGCTGTGGGACTGAACATTAATTTCATTACCTGGCTCAGGGATTTCAATCCGCAGCTTTTCTTTGGTGGTGACAATACCGCTTTCTGGGGCCCGATGTCGTGGACGGTAATTTTCGGATTGACATTTGCTACTTTTCTTACGCTTATCATTGTTCCGTCGATGTACCATGCACTTTATACCGGAAAAGTGGCGATGAAACGCCTCGGTAACCGGATTAAGAAGACAGCTTAAACCGGATAATCTTTATTTTATAAAAATACTTAAAACAGTTTCCTCAGTTTAAATGGCTGTGGAAACTGTTTTTTTATTTGATACCTTTGCCTTTCGTGATTGATTTTGGAGTATTTGGAATGACCCTTGAACAATCAATTTAATAACTAAAACAGATGACAATGAAACCACTAAAAAAAATTAATATTTATTGTGAAAATACCAAAACAGAAAAATCCTATCCTTTTGGAACAACTCTGCAGGACATTATAGCTGACCAGCAAATTGATACCGGATACCCCATTTTAGGTGCCATGGTCAATAACACGTTGAAGGAGCTGGACTACTTGATTTATAAACCTAAGACCATCCGTTTTATTGATTATCGCCATCCCGATGGCAGGCGTATGTATTTGCGGTCGTTATCACTGGTATTGTTTAAGGCAGCTGTGGATTTATATCCTCATCACAAATTAAAAATCGAGCATGCAGTATCGAAAGGTTTGTATTGTGAACTTGAAAATTTAATTACCGAAGAAACGCATGTTGAGGTAGTAAGTAAACTGAAGAAACGTATGCGTGAAATTATTGAACTGGATTTGCCTTTTGAACGTGAAGAAATCAGAACGGAAGTGGCCCTGCGAATTTTTAAGGAGTTTGATTTGGATGACAAATGTACATTGATGAGTACGCGTCGCCAGTTTTACAGCTCGGTATACAAACTTGACGATGTTGTCAATTATTTTTATGGATATTTAATTCCTTCAACAGGTTATCTGAAACATTTCGATCTTGTTAAATATTATGAGGGCATGTTGTTGGTGATGCCCCGCAATGATAATCCTGACCGGTTGGAAGAAATTGTGATTCAAAATAAGCTTTTTGAGATATTCAGGGAATTCAAAGAATGGGTCGAAATTATAGGGGTTCCCAATGTGGGTCAGCTTAACATGGCAACTCAGAATGGAAAAATAGGTGAAATTATCAAAATTTCGGAGGCACTGCAAGAGAAAAAAATGGCCTGTATAGCTGAAATGATCCACAAAAAGAAAGAAGATGTAAAAGTCGTGCTTATTTCAGGGCCTTCATCATCCGGAAAAACAACTTTTGCCAAACGGCTGTCTGTTCAGTTGAGCGTAATTGGGTTTAAGCCCATTGTGCTTTCAATGGACAATTATTTTGTCGATCGTGAGCATACGCCACGTGATAAAAACGGAAATTATGATTTTGAAAATCCTCATGCTTTGGATATAAAGCTGTTTAATGAGAATATGCTGGATTTGTTTGATGGTAAGGAAATTAAATTGCCTAAATTTTCATTTTCCGAAGGAAAACGTTTTTATGATGGGACTACGTTGCAAATGGGAAAAAATAGCATCCTGTTGGTGGAAGGTATTCACGGATTAAATCCGATGGTTTCAGAAATGATACCCGGCAAACGGAAATTTAAGGTGTATGTATCGGCACTTACACCGCTTAGTATCGACTCGAGCAACCGGATTCCGACCACTGATAACCGCCTGATACGCCGCATGGTACGTGATAGTTTGTATCGAAATTATTCGGCTCTGGATACCTTGCGGCGTTGGCCCAGCGTTCGAGAGGGAGAAGAAACTCATATTTTCCCCTTCCAGGAAGAAGCCGACGTGATGTTTAATACCGCTTTGTTGTTTGAGTTGGGTGTGTTAAAACGATGGGCTGAACCACTTTTACAGCAAGTTCCCCCAAACGTTCCAGAGTATTCCGAAGCCCGCCGCCTCATCAAATTCTTGTCCTATATTTTACCCATAGCCGAAAAGGAAATCCCGCCTACTTCCATTTTGCGTGAGTTTCTCGATGGTAGTAGTTTCGACTATTCTTAATAAACGGTAATCAAATTTTTAATTCTATCTTCGTACAGTTACATTAATAATATCTTTTGAGTATGAATCGTTTTAATAATCAATCAACACCTAACCAATACGAAGGGTGAATATAAAAGCTTACTTTCTTCTTTTCGGGTTATTGTTCCTTTTTCCAGCCTGCGGAAAACAAGAATTTCCCAATCAATCTGACCTGAATTATAAACAGGAAATGAGGCAACTGGTTGAAAACATTAGCAATTACGCCCGAAACCAGCACCCCGGATTTATTGTTATTCCCCAAAATGGAGTGGAATTGGTCAGTAATACAGGCGATGAAACCGGACAAGCAGACATGAACTACCTAAACGCCATTGACGGCCTCGGGCAAGAAGACCTTTTTTACGGATATACACATGACAACACCCCCACTCCCCAGGATGAATCACAATATCTAATGCATTTTCTGGATTTGGCAAAAAACAGTACTCAGACAAAAATTATGGTGACCGATTATTGCTTCGATCATGCTAAAATGGATGATGCCATCATGAAAAATCAGGAAAAGGGATATCTTGGTTTTGTTGCCGACCATCGTAGTCTGGACGATATCCCTGAGTATCCAAACCCTGTCATTGGTGAAAATAACGCTGATATTTTATCTCTTAATCAAAGCAAGAACTTTCTCTACCTGATTAACCCCGACAACCAATATGCTACCGCTCAGGATTTTGTTAATGCAGTAGCCAACACTTCCTACGATGTGGTGATTATGGACTTATTTTTTAACGGTAAGCCCTATAGCACGCAACAAATGAACCAATTAAAACACAAATCAAACGGAGGCCAACGTCTGCTGATTGCCTACATGAGTATCGGTGAAGCCGAGGATTACCGGTATTATTGGCAAACCGACTGGTCATCTAATCCGCCGGTATGGCTCGAAAAAGAAAATCCTGACTGGAAAGGGAATTATTATGTACAATATTGGAATCCCCAATGGCAAAATATTATTTATGGAAATGCCGATTCATACATCCAAAAAATAATCGATGCCGGTTTCGACGGCACCTATCTCGACGTTGTTGATGCTTTTGAGCGTTACGAATAAATGGGTGATTTTTAATTCTTTATTCTGTCTCTTTGGCCTTGTTCCAATAGGCATCCATTTCATCGAGGTTCATGTTTTGCACCGATTTACCGTCTTTAGCCGATTCGGTTTCGATGAATTGAAACCGCCGGATAAATTTGCGGTTGGTTCGTTCCAATGCATCGTCAGGGTTAATACCAAGATAACGGGCATAATTAGTCAAAGCAAAAAGTAAATCACCAAATTCATCTTCAATACGGTCTTTTGACTGTGAATGTTCCACTTCTGTTTTCAGCTCTTCCATTTCTTCCATTACTTTGCCCCACACCTGTTCGCGGGTTTCCCATTCAAAGCCGACACCTTTGGCTTTTTCCTGCATGCGATAAGCTTTTAACAAGGGTGGAAGTGATTGCGGAACCCCTCCTAATACTGATTTTTTGCCTTCTTCCAATTTCAGCTTTTCCCAATTGTCGGCCACCTCTTCAGCATCGGAAACTGTTACGTCGCCATAAATATGTGGATGTCTGAAAACCAGCTTGTCCGATATGCCTTCCAGCACATCTTTGATATCGAAAGCCCGTTTTTCTTCTCCTATTTTTGCATAAAACACTAAATGGAGCATGATGTCACCAAGCTCTTCCCTGATGCCATCTGCATCTTTATCTAAAATAGCATCTGAGAGTTCATAAACTTCTTCCAACGTCAGATGGCGCAAGCTGTCGAAAGTTTGTTTTCGATCCCAGGGACAACCGATCCGCAAATCGTCCATTATATTTAGCAAACGCTCAAATGCTTTTAGTTTTTCTTGCAGGCTTGCCCCAAATGCGTTATTATTTTTCTTCACCATTTTAAAATTTTTGCAAAAGTAAGGAAACATCATTGTTATTAGGAGATTAATAATTTTCAGACTTTCTATCTTTGCCCTTGAATTGCAGAAAAGCAAGTTCATAAAATAAATCAATGGGCACAAATCAATTTTGGTTAATTAAAAATTATGTGATTTATCTGCTGAAAAGCAAGAGCCGTTACCACATACACTCGCCTTTTGTATTTGATTTGGTGGAAAACGTGTTTAAAAACAAGACAATAACAGGCGATTTAAAAAAGATTGATGCGTTCAAAAAAAGCATGGCTAAAAGTAAAACCATTATCGAAACCATTGATTTTGGGGCCGGGGCACATCAAAAGGTTTATACAACTTCTTTTCAAAAAGTGGGAAACATTGTAAAAAACCGTTCTCAACGTAATGCGCAAGCTCATTTGCTACACCGGTTGGCCCGTAATTTTAAGCCTGAAAATGTGCTGGAATTTGGTACTGCTGCCGGATTTAGTACGGCTTACATTAAATCGGCCATTCCCGAGAGCCGGATGGTGAGCATGGAAGGGTGTACCAACCTGGCTAATGTGGCCCGGCAAACGTTGAAGCAGCTTCATATTCAAAATGTGGAAATCAGAATTGGAAATTTTGATGTGCTTCTTCCTTTAATTTTAAAAGAATTTGACACCCTTGACTTTGTTTTTTTCGATGGTAACCATCGCGAAAAGCCTACTTTGGATTATTTTAACCAATGTGTCGAGCACGCCAATGAAAACAGTCTTTTTATTTTTGATGATATCCATTGGTCGCAGGGGATGGACAAGGCCTGGAAAGCTATTAAAAACGATAAACGCGTAAACCTGACCATTGATTTGTTTTGGTTGGGGCTGGTGTTTTTCCGTAAAGGAGCCCCCAAGCAGGATTTTATTATTCGTTATTGATAAGCCTTTTTCAGGATAAATATTTTGCCACAATGGGCATACGTCGCCCCATGCCAAAAGCCTTATCTGACACACGCAAAATGGGAGGTGTTTGGTACCGTTTGTATTCGTTGGTATTGACAAGGCGCAGTATCCGTTTTACCAGTTTCTCATCAAAGCCCATAGCCACCAGGTCGGCGGGGCCTTGCCGTTTTTCGATGTACTGGTATAAAACCCGGTCAAGGATGTCGTAATCAGGTAGGGAATCCGAATCTTTTTGGTCAGGACGTAATTCGGCAGATGGCGGTTTGTTAATAATGTTCACCGGAATAATTTCCTGTTCCCGGTTAATGTAACGCGCCAGCTCAAAAACCTGTGTTTTATATACATCGCCCAATACCGAAAGCCCGCCGGCCATATCACCATAAAGTGTACCATAACCCACGGCAGCTTCGCTTTTATTGCTGGTATTTAGTAAGATATAACCAAACTTATTGGAAAGTGCCATCAATATCATCCCCCGGATTCGAGCCTGTAGGTTTTCTTCGGTTACATCAAACGGCCTGTTTTTAAAAAGCGGTTTTAACGACGTTTCCATACTTTTAAAAGCTTCTTCAATGGGGATTACGTCATGTGGCATTTCCAGGTTCTTCACCAAATCAACAGAATCAGTTAAAGAGTGATTTGAAGAAAACGGCGAGGGAAGCAGGACATTGTAAACATTTTCATGTCCGAGGGCTTCTGCTGCCAGTGCGGAGGTTACCGCCGAATCAATTCCGCCCGAAAGGCCCAGAATAGCTTGTTTAAAACCAAGTTTTTCAAAATAATTCCGAATGCCCATAACCAGCGCATCATGGATCAGGGCAATTTCCGAGGGGCGTTGCAGAACAGGTTTAGACTTTACTGTTTCAATTTCTCCAAGCGAATAAATCCGGAAATCTTCTTCAAAATAATTCAGCACATCACAAACCTCCCCCCGGGAATTCATCACCAGCGATCCGCCATCAAACAGTAATTCGGTTTGTGCCCCCACATGGTTGACATAAAACAGGGGCATATTATATTTTAAAGTATTTTTTCTGAGCACATCTTCACGCCGGGCAGCCTGCTGATAATTAAAAGGAGAAGCTGCCAGGTTGACCATGAAATCGGGCTCCAGTTTAATGAGCTCATCCATGGGATTGATAGTATAAAGCCTGTTTTCTTCCACATCCCAGATATCTTCACAAATGGTTAACGCAACTTTTTTATTCCCAATTTTTACTAACTCAAAATGACGGTTAGGCTCAAAATAGCGGTATTCATCAAAGATGTCGTAATTGGGCAACAGGCTTTTGTGGATGAATTGTTGCACTTTACCTTTGGCAAGTACAGCAGCCGAATTAAAAAGCGGTTTTCCCTTTGCCGCAGAATTGTAAGTAGGAACTCCAACAATAGCAGTAACCCGCGTGCAGTATGTCGCAATTTTGTTAATGGCTTGCAGCGATTTGTCCACAAAATCGCGAAACTCCAAAAAGTCGCGTGGAGGGTACCCCGTTATGGCTAACTCTGAAAATACTACCAAGTCAACATTTTCTGCTTCAGCCTGTTGTACCGAACGAATAATTTTTGATGTGTTTTCTTCAAAGTTGCCAATGTGAAAATTAAGCTGTGCCAGTGCTATGTTCAAAATAATGTTTTTTTACGTTCCGGAATCCAATTAACTACCCAATTTATCAGCAAAAATAATCAATCCGGTAGAATGTAATTCTGAAAAAAAATATAGTAGAAATACTTTTTTACTTACTTTTGAGTTTTTACTACAAACAAAAGCCTTAAAACAATGAAAAAATTATCTCTTCTGATTGTCGCTATCCTTATGTCGGGACTTATGTATGGTCAGTTTCACATCGGTCCTCAAATTGGTTACACCTCATCAAACCTGTCACTTAAAGGAAGTGATATTGGTAACGGCTTGCGAAATAATTTTCTTGCCGGTGTCTTTATGCGCATTGGTAAAAAGATTTATGTGCAGCCCGAATTGAATTATATGGTTGAAGGGAGTGTGTTCACATATCCTTCCCTTAAAAGTGGGCTAATCCCTGTTGAACAAGATATTAAAGTAAAAACAATCCAGATTCCGTTAAGTATAGGTTGGCGGATTATCAATGCAAAGATTGTGAATGTGAGAATTTTTACCGGTGCTACGGTGAACTTCAATTCAAATACGACCATTGATACCAAAGATCCTGATAATAGCATCGGACAAGGCCTACTCAGTCCTTTAAAAAATGCTGATTTTAAGAAAAGTCATTGGCAGTATCAAATAGGGGCAGGCGTGGATGTGCTGATGTTTGCCATTGATGTGAAATATTATGGAAACATTACAAAACTGGTAAATGGGAGTGTTACTTATAACAGCACTACACACACCATTGACGCCGGATCCAATGTTTTTGAGGTAACCCTGGGCTGGAAAATATTTTAATTAATACTATCTTAAAAAAAACAGAAATGTCAGTACTTTTGTGCTGACATTTTTTGTTACTATGACAAACCGAACGTTATTTGTTTTAAGCCTGTTGGCTGTTTTTTTGATGATGGCTTCCTGCCAACACTATCACTCCGATGTGCCTGAGGTTCCAGCTTCAAAGTTGCCACAGGTTTCAATTCAGATTCATCGATATGGTGATGCATTGTTTCATGTGGATACCACCCGTTTTCAGGTAGGAATCAAGGCATTAAAAAAGCATTTTCCTTATTTTCTCGATGCCAATTTAAATGATACGGCTAATTTAAATAAGCTTTATGCGTATGTTACTGATACGCAGATGCTGCATATTTATCGTGATACACGAGCTAAGTTTCCCAATCTTAAAACGGAAACCCAACAGATTTCAAAGGCATTTTCTCATTTAAAGTATTATTTCCCTCATTACAGGCTTCCATGGGTTTATACCTACATTTCAGGTTTATATTTTGAGCAACCCATTCTAAAAAAAGACACAGTTCTTATTATTGCACTTGACGATTATCTTGGAAAAAATTATTTGCCTTATGCCGAATTACATATTCCTCTTTACCACCGTCGGTTGATGAGCCGGGAGTATATGGTTGTGGATGTAGTAAATATGCTTTACTTTCGCGACTTTCATAGGCCTGTGCGAAACAAAACATTGCTCGACAATATGCTGGAAGCCGGCAAACAACTCTATTTCTTAGATACCATGATGCCACAGGTAGCCGACAGTTTAAAGATAGGTTATACACGCCGGCAAATGCAATGGATGCATGAACATAAACGTGACGTGTGGGCTGTTTTTGTAAAAAATCAGTTTTTGTATTCAACCGATTATTTAATGATCAATAAGCTAACGCAACCCGGTCCGTTTACCGAAGGTTTTTCGCGTAAGTCACCTGCACGTATGGCCAACTGGTTCGGATGGCAGATGGTGCGAAGCTATATGAAAAGACATCCTAAAATGCACTTGCAGGATTTGTTGAAGTGGAAGGATGCTCAAGGTTTATTGGAAGCTTCGGGCTACAAGCCCTGAATAGTATTGTGGTTTCAAAAATTGTTTACCTTTGTAAAACCATCATTTTAAGCCCCGCTTCATGCTTGTAAAAACATACGGTAGTGCAATTTACGGAATCGATGCCATGCTTATTACCATTGAGGTAAATGTGGGCCAGGGTTCTAAATTTTTTTTGGTTGGTTTACCTGATAATGCTGTAAAAGAAAGCCATGAACGCATATTGGCTGCCCTGAGTAATGTGGGAAAAAAGTTTCCCAAACGCAGGGTCGTCATAAATATGGCCCCGGCAGATATTAAAAAAGAAGGTTCTGCTTACGATTTACCCATTGCATTGGGCTTGTTGGCGGCTTCAGGACAATTAAACCCTGAACATTTACATGAATATTTAATTATGGGTGAGCTTTCGCTGGACGGGAGTATTAAACCCATCAAAGGAGCTCTGCCCATTGCCCTGGTGGCAAAAGAAAGTGGGTTTAAAGGGGTGATTGTTCCCGGAGAAAATGCCGATGAAGCAGCCATTGTGGACGGAATTGAAGTGTATGGCGCAGCCAATATTTTAGAAGTCTGTGATTTCCTTGAGCATGGAAAAGGCCTGAAGTTAGTAATTATCAACAGGGAAGAACGGTTTCTAAATAAACTTAATCGTTTTGAGTTTGATTTTGCCGATGTAAAAGGACAGGAAAACATCAAGCGCGCCCTTGAAATTACAGCTGCAGGAGGACATAATGCTATTATGATAGGCCCGCCGGGTTCTGGAAAAACCATGCTTGCCAAACGGTTGAGTTCCATCCTTCCGCCTTTATCGCTCGAAGAGGCCATCGAAACTACCAAGATTCACTCAGTGGCAGGCCTGCTCAATGGAAATACATCATTAATTACGCACCGGCCTTTTCGTTCGCCACATCACACAATTAGCGATGCCGGGCTGGTTGGAGGAGGTACTTACCCCCAACCCGGTGAAATATCACTGGCGCAGAATGGTGTTCTGTTTTTAGATGAGCTTCCCGAATTTAAACGTACCGTGCTTGAGGTAATGCGCCAACCCATGGAAGATCGTTTGGTTACCATTTCGCGGGCACGGGTCACGGTAGAATATCCGGCCAGTTTTATGCTTGTTGCAGCCATGAATCCTTGTCCCTGTGGATATTACAATCATCCAACACGAGCTTGTACCTGTGCACCGGGTGCCGTAAAGAAATACCTGAACCGGATATCGGGCCCGTTGTTCGACCGCATCGACCTGCATGTTGAAGTAGTCCCCGTTCCGTTTAAAGATCTGGCCGAAGCCCCGGCCGGTGAAAAAAGTGAAGTCATCCGCCAACGGGTTATCAAAGCACGAAAAATCCAGGAAGAACGATTTAAAGCGCACGAAAAAGTACACAATAATGCCCAAATGTCGCACAAAGACCTGCAACGGTTTTGCCGGCTTGACGAAGCCAGCCGCAAGCTACTGAAAACAGCCATGGAACGGCTGAGCCTTTCGGCCCGGGCTTACGACCGCATTATTAAAGTATCACGGACTATTGCCGACCTGGAAGGCAGCACCGATATTAAACCGGAGCATCTCGCCGAAGCTATTCAATACCGCAGCCTCGACCGCGAAAGCTGGGGCGACTAAATTTGAATAAAATATCTCATAAAAATGCCTAACTGCAACCTAATAACCTGAGTTCTACATAAGCTGTGCGCAAAGATTAGGTTGAGCTTAGGTTAATAAAATATAACCTTGGTATTTGGGTGCAAATGCTTAAAATCCTGAACCTTTCTTTGATTGATCGAGCTATTGTTACAACGAAGTAATTTTAACTGAGTCAGTTGATTAATGTGTTTTAACGTGCCTATTCTTGTGTTGTTGATGAATAATTCCTTTAGCTGTGTCAAATGTTGTAGGGGTTTGAGGCTTTTTACCCTGGTTCCTGAAATGTTTAAGGATTGCAGATGGCTGAGATTTTGAATGGCTTCCAGATTTTCGATGGAAGTATTTGAAAAATCAAGTTTTTTTAATAGTTGCAATTCATCAATACCATCAATTTCGGTTAAAGGGCTGTTGCGCACGGCCAGCGTTTCTAATTTTTTGAGTCCAAACAAGGGGGAAATATCCTGTATGGCCGTGTTGTCAATATAGAGTTCTTGCAGGTTTTCAAAAACACTTAGCGATTCCAAGCTGTTTATTTTCAGGTCGTTTCGGATATTTAGTTTCCTAAGCCCGGCCAATTGTTGTAATTGTTCTTTGGTAGGTATTTTATCTATCTCTATCTGTGACCTGAATATATCTTGCCAGTCTTTGGTCAGATTTTTCCACCAAAAACGAAGTGTTTTGGTTTGATAAACCACGAGGCAATGCGGTAGCTGTTGATTAAACCTAAGCACATTCTTTTTTGAAACCTTGGAACCATCAGCATAAATTATACTTAAATTGCTGTTATTGGCGAGCGGTAACAGGTTGGATACCTCAGTATTTTCGATGGAAATACTTTTCATGTTTTTCAGGTTTTTCAGCGGTTCCAGATTGCTAATGGCGGTTTTACCGGCATTCAGTTCACGCAAACCACCGAGGCCTTCAAGGCCATTAAGCTGCTGTACGGATGTCCCCGAAATATTTAATTTCCTTATGTGGGCCAGGAACGATAATGGCTGCACGTTTTTAATACGCCGATTATTGTGTACATCAATTTCTTTGAGTTGTAACAAACGGTGAAGTTGCTCTTTGGTTGCAGGATTATCCACATGGGTATAAGAAGAGAATACAGTTTTCCACTCTACGGGCAAACCTGTCCACCAACTTTCCAACTTTGCCGAATTAAAAATTACCTGACATTGCGTGTTAATGGCATTAAACCGGGCAGCTTCGGCCTGATGAATACCAGAATAATCACAATATATATATTTCAGGTTGGGCAAGGCCGCCAAGGGCAAAATTTTTGAAACTCTTGTTCCGTTAATTTGCAAAATACTCAACGAATACAAGGAATCAATCGAACTTACATCCTGGATATTGGTACTGTCCAAGTTAAGGATTTGCAGGCTTTTCATTGCCCGCAAAGGAGAAAAATCATCCAAAATACAACGTGAAAGATTTAGGTTGACCAATTTATACAGGCTGCTAAGCGAATCGATTTGACGGATAGGCGTGCAACTCAATTCGAGTGTTCGCAGGTTGTGCAGGTTGTTAAATCCGGGAAGTGTATCAATAGATGTATGTCCCAGGTTAAGGGTTTCGAGCAGTTTCAGGCTCGAAACAACATCTGCATTTTGAAGCGGCGTGTAATCCGCATCAATTTCACGCAGGGCCGATACATATCGCAGCGGGCTTAAATCGCTTACCGGGCATCCGGTAATATTTAGTGTTTCCAATTTATTCAAGCTACGTAAAGGGGTTAAATCGTCGATGAGCGTATGTGAGCAATTCAGTGATTTTAAATCGGACAAATCACTCAAAGGATTTAAACTTATAATGTTCAGGTTGTTAGAAATATCAACCTGCTGTGTCTTTTGCAGCTGTTTGACGATCTGCGCAAGCAAATTCGTGTTCATATAAAGCGTATCGGCAAGTTCGGAGGTCAGTGTGTCACTTTGAATAGCTGTGTCGTTCTGAATGGCTGTATCACTTTGAATGGCCGTATCGTTTAATACCACAGGCTTTTCCACGCTGGTTATCAAACTGGTGTCACCAAAATGAAGGATACTATTCATGGGCAGGCTGTCGTAAACCAGGATTGATTTTCCAAAATAATCTTTCCACGCCTGTGAAAGGTGGTTCCACCAGAAGCGCAACTCAGCATTTTCGTTGGGTTTGTTTGTGTAAATACTGGCAATTTTCAGACTGTTGTTTGCCTGGTCCAGATTGATTTCAACATAGCGTAACTGGTTGTTTTCCACCGTATCATTGTTTACAGTAATACCTTGCAGGTTACGGTTAAGTGTAACCTTAAAATATAATTCGCCGTTTTCATTTACGCCCGGGGTGATGCTTGTAATGTGCAGGTTAAACTTTACTTTTTTGTAAAAGAAAACCACATCTTTAAGGTAAGCCTGTACATCTTTCCTGAAGCTGACTTCACGATTTTCGTCCAAATCATCTTCAATCTGAACTTTATTGTCTTTAAATATTTTTAAGTAGCTGCTGTTCAGTATGATTTCTTTTTCTGATGGAAGATTTTCAGGCTGTCCCAGAAAATTAAGGGTACCTTCGAGATAATGCATCATTTGCCGGCACTGGTTTTGGTAAGCTTCTACTTCTTCGGGACTCAGGTTGGGGCTTTTCGCCTGGGCAAAAGTGTCCTGCTGAAAAGAAAACAGTGCAAAAATGAAAATAAGACTTATTTTGTAGAACATGAACGGTAAAATTTAATTAAGAGCGCTTTTTCGTCACTGCTAAGATATTTTAAATTAGAGATTAACCAACCCGAATTGGTATTATTCCGGTTAAAATAGCTAAGTTCGAAATACCAGTTTTTAATTTGTAGAAAGTGGAATTTGACACTGTTGATATGTTCAAAATGCAAGCTGCCGGTTTTCATCAAATAAAAAAACAGGGTCAGGTAATCAGGCCGGTAATTGGTGGAAGCATAATATTCGATATGCCGTGGATCATTCAGGGCTTTGTGCAGGTTCATAAAATCGATCTCGTGGCTTTGCGGATGTAAAAAATATTTCATGTGTCCTGTTTCGTTTTCTTTTGGAAAAAGCTGGTGTAAATCGTTGTCGTACACATTACTGATAATCCATTTGGAACCTTGTCCGGCTTTTTCGAGAGTCAGAAATAGAATCAGGTTAACTTCTGTGCCGGCATTCATAAAAGTAGCCGAAACCTCAGCATACCAGTTTTTATCGAGAAAATTTAAAAAAACAGGATGTTTTTCGTTGGTTACATCTTCAATAAAAAACTTCTTCAGCTTTCCGGATGTCCGGGGATTAAACTGATCGAACATTAAAGGCAGCAACTTTTTCCGCATCTCGTTGTTGTGAAACCGGGGATCGGATGTGCTGAGGGTTTTACCAAAAGGACCTTCTTCCATATTAAAGCGGCGGACAAACTGATTAACCTGCTTGTTCATTGTAAATAAAACCTGCTCACCCCCGAGTTGACCTGACGGGGCCAGCGTTTGGGCCTGCAGCCCGCAAAGCGGTAAAACAAAAGTGAGGACAAAAAACAACACGATGGTTCGAAACATAAGCATGATAATTTAAGGCAAAAATAGCCATTCTCTTTAACGGAAAAAATGGCTATTCATTGTTTTTACATGTTTTTGATTTGTGTGCAATGCCGGACGAAAACAAAAGTCAGAAGTACATAAAGTTCGGAATTTGAGGTTTGGCAGTTCTTTTCACCAATCATCAATTTACAATTTTTTCCGAATGGATGCTGTTTCTTCTTCAAAACCCGGTTTCCCCAATAATGCGAACATATTCCGTTTGTATGCCTCCACTCCGGGTTGGTCAAATGGGTTTATACCAAGTAGATATCCGCTAACAGCACAAGCCATTTCGTAGAAATATATCAACTGGCCCAGCGTATTTTCATTAATTTCAGGAATACTCACTTTCAAATTGGGCACGCCACCATCAACATGGGCCAGGGCAGTACCAAGCTCGGCCATTTGGTTGACTTCGTGAATGCGTTTACCTGCAATGTAGTTCAATTTGTCGAGGTTATTTTTATCGGTTGGCACTTTTAAAATATGGGCCGGATTTTCAACAGAAAGGACGGTTTCAAACATGATACGTGAACCTTCCTGGATAAACTGTCCCATGGAATGCAAATCGGTGGTGTTGCTGACCCCGGCCGGAAAAATCCCTTTGTTTTCTTTGCCTTCACTTTCACCGTAAAGCTGTTTCCACCATTCGGTAAAATAAAACAAGCGGGGTTCATAATTTACCATGATTTCGGTGGATTTTCCTTTTTGGTAAAGGGCATTGCGAACAGCGGCATAAGCGGCTATTGGGTTTTTGTCAATTTTTGTGGAGGAAGCAGCAAATTTTTCCATTTCAGCAGCACCGGCCAACAGTTTTCTGATATCGAAACCGGCAATAGCAATAGGCAACAAACCCACGGGTGTCAGCACCGAATATCGTCCACCCACATTGTCAGGAACTACAAAGGTTTCGTAATTCTCTTCATCTGCCAGCTGTTTTAAGGCGCCTTTTTCCTTGTCGGTGATGGCAATAATACGATTTCGCGATTCTTCTTTGCCGTATTTGGCTTCCATGTGTTCGCGCAGGATACGGAAAGCCAATGCCGGCTCCGTAGTTGTTCCCGATTTGGAAATCACCGTAAGGGTATAATCTTTTTCGTCCAACACTTGAACCAATTCAGCGAGATAATCTTCGCTGATATTATTTCCGGCATAGAGCATAACCGGATTCCCCAGCTTCTTTTTCAATAAATTAAAATGAGGCGACAAGGCTTCGATAACCGCGCGCGCACCTAAGTATGAACCGCCAATACCAATTACTACGCTTACTTCCGACTTTTCGCGAAAGCGGGCTGCAGCTTTTTCTATTTTATTGATTAATCCTTCTTTAAAGGAAGAAGGCAGGTTAGTCCACCCCAGAAAGTCGTTTCCTTTTCCGTTACCTTTCTTAACAGTATTAAATTGTTGATCAACAGCATTTTGAAAAGCATGAATTTCCGATTCGGAAACAAATTTCAACGCCTTTTCATAATTAAATTTTATCTGAATCATATTATCTTTTTTTGAATTTGTAAAACTACAAAAATAGAAACGTACAAAATCTGTAAACAATTCGTTTTTTTATGATGTTGTGGTGTAATAAAATTAACAATGTACCACGTGGCAATGAAAACGGTTTCGGAAAACTGAGATTAAAAAATAATAATATTATGCCGGCTATTGTTGTCCATCTTATTTTATTGAATTTTCCACAATGGCGATTTCATCATCGGTTAAATTGTAAAGTTGATAAACCATTTGGTCGATTTCTTTGTCGGTTTTGTTAATTTTTATTTGAAGTTGATTTATTTCTGATTTATAGGAATTAAAATATTCTTCCCATTCGTCTTGCTGTACAAGCGAGAGTTTTACTTTTTGTTTTTTGAGTTCGGCAACGAATGTTTTAAAATCGTAATCGTA
>CAJXKB010000050.1 GCA_913055825.1 uncultured Bacteroidota bacterium | reverse complement strand
AACCGGAAAAATCCTTATTAAAAAGATCAACGTAAAGCGAATAAACCACAGCATCTTTATACCAGTCGGAATCCTGTAAATTTTTTGCGGTTTTATACTTCTCCGATTCATTCAGAAAATCGTGAAACTGTGTTAATCCGGCGGCAGGATACAACTCCTTCCAGTATTTTTCCAAAAGTTCTTTCTTCATTATTTCCGGGTTATTTATGGAATAACAAAAGTACGGAAATCATGTCTTGTATCAGTAGCTCTATGCTTTCACGACCGGCAAATTTTATCTGTATAATATTCAAATCCATTTTTACAAGATTTCAAACGATTGCAATAGGGACCTGCCAAATAGCAACAATATCAAATCACGTTTTTGACGGGAATAAAAAGTAAATTCCAATCAGGCGGGTCTTTTTACCTTATCTTTGACCTTCAATCAAAACAATCTTCATTTTATTAAGCATTACTTATAAAATTATGAAACATAAATTCAGATTTATTACCGGACTATTTATTTTCCTTTTTTTAAGTAGTTTCACGCTCTCGGCACAAAAAACTACAGTAAAACGCATCGACCCGCCTTCATGGTGGACCGGAATGCACAATCCGAAGCTGCAGTTGCTGGTTTACGGACCCAATATTTCACAAACAAAACCTGAAATTTCATATGCGGGCGTAACATTGCAGAAAGTAATTCATGTGGAAAGCCCCAATTATCTGTTCTTGAATTTAATCCTTTCGGAAGACACCAAACCAGGCACTTTTAATATCCTTTTTAAAAAAGGGAAAAGAAATATTGCCAAATATGCTTACACGCTGAATGCAAGAAACATGAACCCGAAACTGCATCAGGGTTTTAACAGTTCGGATGTGATTTACCTGTTGATGCCCGACCGTTTTGCCAATGGCAACACTACCAACGACAACATGCCGGGAATGCTGGAGAAAGCCAATGTAAAAGACCCCAACGGGCGTCATGGAGGCGATATCGAAGGAATTGAAGAGCACCTTGATTATTTAAAAAATTTGGGGGTTACTGCCGTTTGGAGTACACCGCTCATGGAAAACAACCTACCTAAATATTCCTATCACGGTTACGCCATGACCGATTATTACAAAGTAGATCCCCGGTTTGGCACCAATGAAGATTACAAAAATCTTGTAAAAAAAGCCCATCAAAAAGGACTCAAAATAATTCAGGATATGGTTTTTAACCATTGTGGAACAAATTATTTCTGGAAAGGCGATTTGCCCACCAAAGATTGGTATAACCAATGGCCTAAATTCACGCGCTCAAACTACCATGGCGGAGTAGTCAGCGACCCACATGCTTCGAAATACGATTATAAACACATGGTAGGCGGCTGGTTCGACCACAGCATGGCTGATCTAAACCAGGATAATCCGTTGGTGGCCAACTACCTGATTCAAAACAGTATTTGGTGGATCGAATATGCCGGACTTGACGGAATCAGGCAAGACACCTATCCTTATTCTTATAAAGATTTTATGGCACACTGGATGAAACGGCTTTTAGAAGAATATCCCCATTTTAATGTTGTAGGAGAAGCCTGGCTTTCCTATCCGTCATCAGTGGCTTACTGGCTCGAAAACGACCATAATGCTGACGGCTATCATTCACACCTGACCAATGTGTTCGATTTCCCGTTGATGTACGCCATCAACAAAGCTTTTAACGAACCCAATGGATGGGCCAGTGGAGCAGCCGATCTGTATGAAGTTATTTCACAGGATTTTGTGTACAGCGACCCCATGAAGCTGGTAGTTTTTGCCGACAATCATGACAATAACCGCTTTTTTCATAATGTGGGTAACAACCTGAACAAATGGAAACTGGCCATGGCATTTTTGTTTACCACACGTGGCATTCCACAAATTTATTACGGGACAGAAATACTGATGGACGGCGATAAAAGCAAAAGCGATGGTAATGTGCGTATGGATTTCCCCGGTGGCTGGCCTCACGATGCCAAAGATGCTTTCACGCCACAAGGCCGTACACAGGAACAAAATGACGCTTTTAACTTCCTATCACATTTGATGCACTGGCGACAGGGAAATAAAGCCGTACAGTTTGGGAGCCTTACCCATTACATTGTTGAAAACGGTGTATATGTTTACTTCAGGAAATACAAAGGACAAAGTGTGATGGTTTTACTCAACAACAATAATAAAGAAACCAAAGTAGATTTATCGCGTTTTGCAGATGATTTACAAGGTTTTTCAAAAGGTAAATCGGTATTGGACGGAAAAGCCATTTCACAAGTTAAAAACATGACCCTGCCCGGCAAATCACCCGTGATTGTTGAGTTGGAGAAATAGAAAAAATAAGAAGAGTTATTTTAAATCACAAATGACATGGATCAAATATCAAATACATCACAAAAACCAAATAAAAAGTTCCAAACCAAACTGTTGATTTTTCACCTTATTAGTTATTGGAGTTCGTTCAAAATTTGGAATTTGAGATCTGTTTTTTCTGTGTTCTTCCTATTGGGTGTTCTTCAACTATCTGCACATGTTGTGGAGCTTCTTCCAGCCAACCCCTCTCCCACCGACAGTTTGGCGTTACTTCTTCAAAACCGGAAATATATGTCACACACATTTACTAACGGTATCCTGAACATCCAAACCAACCATGGACTTTTCCAGTTCTATTTCTACAATCCTAAAATGATCCAGGTAATAAATTTTCCTAAAGGAAAAGTTGAGCCTGATTCATCAGTGGCAGTGATCATAAAAGGCAACAGAAATATTGGAAAAGTAAATGAGGACCAAAAAGAACTTATTTTCAGCTCGGACAGCTTACAACTTATCATACACAAATCACCTTTTTATGTATCCTATGTTTATCATAAGGATACGCTGTTACAGGAAGATAAAGGATATTTTCAACGCACTGACAATGACGGCTTGCAATTCGGCATACAACCCGGCGAGCAATATTTTGGTTTAGGGGAAAGAGCTGTAAATCAATTGTCAGGACATCGTTTTGAGCTATACAACCAGGCACATTACGGATATGAAATGGGATCGCCCAACCTGAACTTCTCAGTTCCGGTACTGCTTTCTTCAAAAAAATATCTGTTATTTTTTGATAATCCCGAAAAGGGTTATGCCGATGTGGGCAAAACACAAAAAGGGCTTCTCGAATTTGGTACCATTGGAGGAGTGATGAAGTATGTTTTTATCGCCGGAAGCGATTATGCCGATATTTATCATTCGTATGGAAAACTTACCGGAACACAACCTTTACCTCCTCGCTGGGCACTGGGGAACCTGCAGTCGCGAATGGCCTACCGTACACAAAAAGAGGCTGATTCCATCGTCACGCTCATGCAAAAAGAAGACTTTCCCATAGATGCACTAATCCTCGATTTTTACTGGTTTGGCGACAGCATAAAAGGGCATTTGGGCAAACTGGCATGGTACAAACCAAGCTGGCCACAGCCCGAAAAAATGATTGCAAATTTCAGAAAAAAAGGGGTAAAAACCGTCCTGATTACCGAGCCATATATTATCGACACTTTAAAGAACTTTCGAATTGCTGACAGTTTGGGAATATTGGCCACTGATAGCCTGGGAAATACTTATAACAATTCCGAATTTTATTTCGGACCGGCAGGGCTCATTGACATCTTTAAACCCACCGCCCAAAACTGGTTCTGGAAACAATATCAGAAGCAAATAAAAATTGGTGTTGCAGGATGGTGGGGCGATTTGGGCGAACCCGAAACTCATCCATTCGATGAATATTGCATTGGGAAAAGTGCTGCACAAATTCACAACATTTATGCCTTGTACTGGGAGAAAATGCTTTTTGAGAAATACAGAAAATATTATCCCAATAGGCGCTTATTTGATTTAAACCGTGCAGGTTATGCCGGTTCACAACGCTATTCGGTTTACCCTTGGTCGGGCGACGTTTCGCGAAGTTGGGGCGGGTTACAAGCCCAGCTGCCCATTATGCTGAACATGAGCCTAAGTGGATTTCCCTTTATCCATGCTGATGCCGGTGGTTTTGCTCAAGGTGTAAAAGACGATGAACTTTATACCCGCTGGATACAAATGGCGTGCTTCTCCCCTATTTTGCGTCCGCACGGATCGGGCATACCATCCGAACCGGTATTTTTTAATGACACCACACGCCGGATTGTTCGCCGGTTCATGAAATTACGCTACCGTCTGCTCCCTTATTTGTACACTGCTGCATGGGAAGCCCACAAAAACGGAAGTCCCATCGTAAGGCCTTTGTTTTATGAGTTTCCTGATGACCCAATATCCTACGGAATCAATAATGAGTATTTTCTTGGTAAAGATTTATTGGTTGTTCCTATTCTCAAACCGGGAATAAAAAGCAAACGGCTTTATCTTCCAAAAGGAATCTGGTACAACTGGTGGACAGCTAAAAGATATGAAGGAGGAAAATGGATTGAAGTTCCTGTAACACTTGAATACATCCCTGTTTTTGTCCATGCCGGGACATTTATCCCAATGGTGAAAGCGGTAAACAGTACGGATAATTATTCATCTGAAGATTTATCCATCAGGTTTTATCCAGACCCATCGGGCAAGAATTGCGAAAGCCGAATGTATGAAGATGACGGAAAAACATTCGGTTCGTATGAAAAAGGAGAGTATGAGATACTGACGTTCAGGCAAGAAGACAATAGCCATTTTGAATTTTCAGTGAAAACGCCAAATACAAAGTACAAAATCAGAAAAAGAAAAATTACTCTGCAAATCATTGGTAAAAATGGCACACGGGAAATTCACTTTTCTCTAAAGAAAAGAAAACACATCAACATCTCAAAGGTACACTGATTAAACTGATAGTACTGATTTATTAAGATCATAACCAATCATAACGATCGTAAAAATCAGTGTACTATTTTTCCACCACACCTAAATTCTTTTTCCCGTCAATTTTGATACATAACGATTGGGGGAAATTCACATGACGGATTACTTCATTTTCAAAAACAGCAGGTTGTTTATCAAGGTATTCCAAATCAAAATAACCATCATTAATAAAAGGGTTTATCGTGAAATAGCCTACCCTGAAAGAAGTCAGATTCTGGAAGAAATGGGTTCCCTGACTTGGGTCAATACGATAATTCTTCAATCCCGACTCTACAATAAGCCGTGCTGCAGAAATTTGTGGCCACTTCACCGGAATACCCAACCATGGGTCGGCAGAGCCCCATCGACCCGGACCAATAAGGATGTAGTTTTTATTTTCTTCAAGAAACCGTGCGTTTAACTCCCCGACCATGTTAGCCGTTTCGGTGTTATTAGCCGCATCAAAAGTCTGTGGTTTTACATAAACAACATCATGAATGTCATCAATATTGCCATTACCGAGGGCTGAATTGGATATGATTAAACATTTATCCTTTTTAATTCGGGCAGGGTTTAAATGAACACTTTCTTCCTTGCTGGCAATAGGCCTGATTTGAAGGAGATAGAAAATAATTTTATCATTTTTCTTTTGATTTAAATCGACCACAAACTCAATTTCAACCTCTTTATCCATTTCCTTTGCCCCAAGCCTCAAGGTTTTTTGCAATATTTCTGCGAGAGGGAATGTATTGTGTTTTAAGATAGATGAAAAAGTAATGAGTTTCTTGCCATCATAATTATACCCGTCACGTATCATGTGATTTTGCATATCGTAGGTACTGGCAATTTTACGAATAGAGTCGTCACGTTCTGCTCGTTTTACCCGTAATTTCACCAGATTGATACTGTCGTCCACACTATGTACAAATTTCTCAGGTAACAAATCCAGTGCAAAAAAATACTTTTGGGTTTCGCGAAGTGCAGCTTCCGGGGTTGCCGTTTGCATAATTTTTTTTGGATAGCTGGGCGAAAAGCGTAACGAAAGGCCACCATCAACAATGTATTTTCCCAATCCCAAAGCAATATTAGCAATTCCATCTTCTGGTTTTTGAGGCGGAATAGGATAATAATCTAACGATCGGGCCACCCCTGAAAGTGTAGGATAAAAATAATTTCCATACCGGCTTCCGCATACTTCCTGGAGGATGACTGCCATTTTTTCCTCATCTATAACATTTGAAGTAGCCTGCATATAAGCTTTACTATCCATAAAAAACGCCGAGGCGTAAACACTCTTAATAGCCGTATGGATCATTTCCAGTCGTTTCTCAAGGTTTCGTTCAACCGACGGAATCATATAGGTATTATAAATTCCGGCAAACGGCTGATAATGTGAATCTTCAAGCAAACTTGAAGAGCGGATGGCGAGAGGCTCGTTTGTCCCGCTGGCAATAGTAAACAAATCTTCCTGTACACTTTTGGGTAAATGAGCATCGATAAAAAAATTCAAAATTTGATCATCGGAATATTTTCCGGATAAAGCAATAGGGTACAAATTATTAGACTCCATAAATTCATCGAAGATATCCGTACCTAAAACTACTGTTTTAGGAATCGAAATATCAACATCAGGATACAAATGTTGTAAATGGTTACGGTTAATGAGTGAATCTAGAAAAGCCAACCCACGTGCTTTGCCACCGATAGACCCTTCGCCAATTCGTGAAATAGTAAAATATTCGTCAAAAGAAGAGCGATCAAACTGTGAAATTACGCCACGTGATTTGGTAATACGAAAATTGCTTATGGCATTAAAAATAAAATATCTTATTTCACGGATATTCTCAAAATCATTGGCGGTAAAACTCCTAAACAGATGTGCCAACGAGAACAAAGCCCTGGCGCGTAGCCATTTAGAGAAATCTTCACGTTCGATGTGATATTGGAGCGACTCCCTCGGAATCTGGAATATCTTCTCCTGCATATCTTTCAGATTGCGTGCCCTGGCGACTTCCATACCTGTTTTGGGATCTTTAAAAACAAAATCGCCAAAAGCGAAATAGGTTTTAATGAATTCGCGCAAATCATAAGACAGTCTCTCTGAGTTTTTATTGATAAAACCTACCCGTAATTGTTGAGCCCTTTTCAAATTATTCGGATCGGACGACTGTAGCAAAAGGGGCATGAAAGGATTTTCTTTCTTTATCCTTTTAAACAGCCGAATACCGGCTTCGGGATCTTTTTGCTTCTTACGGGGATAATTAATATCAGAAATAACACCCAATAAATTATCTTTATATTTCCGGTAAAACCGAACAGCTTCTTCATAATTGGTGGCCAAGAGTATTTTCGGCCTCCCACGGGCTTTCAGCATCTTCTGGTGTTCGTTTAAACCCTCTTTGATAAACGCCTTCGACTGCTTGAAAATAATTTTATAGATATTGGGCAGATAGCTGGAATAAAACCTAACATTATCCTCAACAAGGACAATGGTCTGTACTCCAACCTTTGTTACATCGTAAGCTACGTTCATCTTGTCTTCAATCAACTTTATTATAGCGAGCAAAAGATCGGTATTTCCCAACCAACTGAAAACATAGTCGATATTACTTAAATCCAGCTTCTCAATTTTAAGGCTAACTTCCCTTGAGAAAGGTGATAACGCCACAAAAGGAATCCGGGGGTGTTCCAATTTTACCAACCCTGCCAGCTTAAAAGTACCTTTATTATCAAAGCTCAACATTGAAATTACCAGGTCGATACTCTCTTCTTTTAATATTTTTAAAGCTTCCTTATGCGAAGTAGCCTTGATAAAACGCGGAGGGTAACGAAGATTCAAAGACATATACTCATTAAATATCTGCTCTTCAATACGTCCATCTTCCTCTAAAATAAACGCGTCATATACGCTGGAAACCAACAATACATGATAAATACGCCGACGCATCAAATTCGTAAACGACGCATCGCTAAAATAATACTTAGCCGCGTATATGTCTTTTTTTTCGGGAATCATATTTCAAAATTTGATTAACAAAGGTAAGAAGAAATGCATCTTTATTAAATGCCACAAGTTACAGGAATACCATTAGTTTTTTTACTTTTTCTGTTATTTATCACCTTATGTTTATAGCTCCCATCCCAAATTTTAGGTCCTTCAAACTTATAAATACTTACCTTTTGTCAGGTAATTTCGCACGTAATCATTCACGCCGGCTTCCAACGAAGTAAAAGGCGTGTTGTAACCCACTTTCCTCAACTTTTGCATATTGGCTTCCGTAAAATACTGATATTTATCACGAATATCTTCCGGAGTATCCACAAATTCAATAACAGTTTCTTTATCAAGGGCTGCAAAAGTTGCTTTAGCCAAATCTTTGAAAGTACGGGCTTTCCCGGTTCCAAGGTTATATAATCCGGATATAGGTTTTTCATTCATCAAAAACATAATGACATCTGTAATGTCTTTTACATAAATAAAATCGCGCAGTTGTTCACCATCTTTAAAATCAGGTCTATGTGAACGAAACAAACGAACTTTACCTGTTTCCATGATTTGGTGAAAAGCATGAAAAATTACAGATGCCATGCGTCCTTTGTGGTATTCATTTGGACCATACACGTTAAAGAATTTCAAACCGGCCCAAAAGGGAGGTTGTTTTTCCTGTTTCAGCACCCATTTATCAAAATTGTTTTTAGAACGGCCGTAAGCATTCAGAGGTTGGAGCTTATTCACAATTTCATGGTTGTCATCGTAGCCATACTCACCTCCGCCATAAGTGGCTGCCGAAGAAGCATAAATCAACGGAATATTCCATTGCGTACAACGTTTCCAAATTTGTTGGGAATAAGCAAGGTTCAGAATGTCAAATACGTTTTCATCAATTTCGGTTGTATCAGTCCGTGCCCCAAGATGAATCATAAAAGACACTTTATCAGGATGTTGATCCCACCAGTTGAAAAAAGAATCACGGGAAACCTTTTGGATAAATTTCTTGTTGATATAATTGGGTTCTTTAGTAAGTTTTGTGAAATCATCAACAATAATCACATTTCTGATACCAACTTCATTTAGCTTTTGTAACATAGCACTGGCAATAAAACCGGCACTTCCGGTAAGTACAATCATGTTTTTAACGTTTTTACAAAAATATGAAAAACAGAAAAACGGGATAGAAATATCCTGCATGTTCAGATGAATGAATTTTCTATAAATTTGCTGACATTAAATTTTCTATCCCATTTTTAATTTTATGAAACGAACCGGTATATCATTCTTCCTTATCCTTTTCCCGTGGTTTATTTTTGCTCAAATCAGCATTCCTGCAAAGCCAGCCGGCAACCAGCTAACACTCAAACAATCAGTTCCCATTGTGAAGTTAACACAAACTAAAAAGCCTGTGATTAAACCCAACAAAAACGGGCAACCTCAACCACTGTATGCAGGTACGGACATCCCTGTAGATAACAACATCTTATCCAAAGGCATTTGGAATCAACTGGCCGACGGAAGATATGTTTGGCGTTTAGGATTTCGCCTGGAAAAAGCCGAAGGGGTGAATTTGAGCTTCGCCGATCTTCATTTGAGTGCGGGAGATAAACTTTTTTTATACAATACCGATAAAAGCCAACTATTGGGAGCCTACACAAAAATAAACAATGCTGCAAATTTTGCCACAGAATACATCCACGGCAATGTGATTATTTTGGAATTCAACACAAATCACAAACCCCTGCATTTACCTTTTCATTTGGTTGATGTGGGCGATTTGACGAATATTCCCAAATACGGGTTTAAGGATTTTGGTGATGCAGGCCCCTGTGAAATTCCGGTAAACTGTCCGGAGGGAAATGATTTTAAAAACCAGAAAAAAGGCGTTGCCCGGATTTTGTTAAAAGAAGGGGGCTCATGGTACTGGTGCACCGGTTCACTAATTAATGACACCAAAAATGACGGCAAGCCCTATTTTCTGACTGCTAACCATTGTGGCGAAAACTCCACGAGTAGCGAGTATGCCCAATGGGTATTTTTTTTCAATTACGAATCGCCCGATTGTAGCCGACCAACCACTGAACCTGTGCATCAGTCGGTTTCAGGGTCACAACTACTGGCTTCGGCCGTCAACAACACTGACATTGGTTCCGATTTTAAACTCTTATTACTTGACACCATTCCACTGACCTACAAACCTTATTTTAACGGATGGGACCGAAGCGGCACCGGTAGCTCACATGGTGTTGTAATTCATCATCCGCAAGGAGATATCAAAATGATCTCGACGTATAACACAGCATTGGTAGCATCGGGATATTACGGAAACAGTAACCCCGATGGCCTTTATTGGACCGTACATTGGGCTGCCACACAAAACGGGCATGGAGTAACCGAAGGTGGCTCTTCGGGCTCACCACTTTTTAACTCTGAAGGCCTGATAATAGGCACATTAACCGGTGGCGATGCATTGTGTACTGACCAAACTGCCCCCGATTATTTCGGACGTTTCAGTAAGGACTGGGAATCAAACGGCAGTACTGCAAGCCGCCAGTTGATGCCATGGCTCGACGAAAGCCAATCAGGAATTGAAAAAATGCCCGGGTTTGACCCTCTTTTACAAGAGGCCGTCCCCGATTTTTCGTCTGATGTACAAACCGTTTCCATTGGAAATACTGCCCAATTCATCAACCTGTCAGCCGGACCTATAACCGCTTATCTTTGGAAATTTGAAGGGGGCAACCCGGCAACTTCCGATTTAAAAACCCCTCCACCCGTAAAATACAATCAAATTGGAGACTACCAGGTAAGCCTTGCTGTAACCTATGCAGGTAAGACAAGAAAAAAAGTAAAAGATAATTTTATCTCTGTAAGGTCAGTAATCTACCCGAATCCCACACATGATGGAAAAATACGAATCCTTTTGGGAAGTTATAAGCAAGAAGATATTTCGGTGGCAGTTTATAATACACTCGGCCAACCTTTAAACACTTTCAGTCCGCAATTTGACCGGAACTCAGTACACATTGCACTACCCCACAACCAAAACGGATTATATTTTATCCGCCTAACCCGCAAAGGCGAAAGCCATCTTTACAAAGTATTGAATTTTCACCGGTAAAATAATTTGACACCATGAGCCAAAAATACAAACATTTGTTCTTTGATCTCGATCGTACACTTTGGGATTTTGAGAAAAGCGCCATAGAAGCTTTTCACGATATCTACCAATTGCATACTTTAGACCAGTTAGGAATACCCAAGGCAGAGGTTTTCCATACCACATATCAAGAACATAACCATCGTTTGTGGGAAAAATACCGCATTGGCAAGATTAAAAAATCCGAGTTGATATGGAAACGCTTCCATCTCGCTTTGCTGGATTATGGTATCGACAACAAAACACTTGCTAAAGAGATGGGCAACGACTATGTGAGGATCAGCCCTTTAAAAGTAAACTTATTCCCGCACACCATGGAAATTCTAACCTATCTGCACCCCCATTATCAAATGCACCTGATAACCAATGGATTTCAGGAGGTACAGGAGATCAAGCTAAAAAGTTCGGGCATGGATAAATATTTCCGGCACTTAATTACTTCCGAAGAAGCAGGTGTAAAGAAGCCGGAACCCGGAATTTTCAACTTTGCTTTTCAAAAAACAGCAAGCCGTCCCGAAGAAAGCCTGATGATTGGAGATGATTATGATGTTGATATTTTAGGGGCACGAAACATTGGCATGGATCAGGTGTTTTTCGACCCGGAACAGCAATTTTCACATAATGGAAGTACCTTTAAAATTAAAGATTTAATTGAATTAAAAGGGATTCTTTGATTAATTAATAAAATCTTATCAGTTTAGTACTTGTTAAGAAATAAGTTGGACAAAGCAGGCGATGTTATTTTGTGCGGTAACAAGGCAAAAAACGTAGAGATCCCCAGCTATCGATGGTAGCTATGGCGAGGCTTTTTAACGAAGTTAGCGTGCAAAATAACAAGCCGGAATGGTTAAGCTATTTCGTAAGAATGCCTTAGGCAAAATGGGCTATAACTGTTTTTTGAGCCCGGACTTTCTGCCCCATTTTCACATCAGGGACCGCACTTACGGGCAGGAAGAAATCCACTCGCGAACCAAAGCGTATCATGCCTAATTCTTCACCTTGCTCCACCTCGTCACCGGGCTTGGCATAATAAACAATCCGTCTTGCCATAATACCAGCCACTTGCCTGATCAGAACGTCTTTCCCCTCTTCTTTTTCAAGTACAATGGAACTTCTCTCATTTTTTTCGGACGATTTAGGATGACGCGCAAAAAAATAGTGTCCCTCATGGTATTTAGTATACTTGATAATTCCTTCAAAAGGATACCAGTTCACATGTACATCAAAACCCGACATAAAAACGGAAATTTGTAACCGCTTTTCTTTAAAATATTCAGATTCAAAAGTTTCCTCAATGGCAACAATCTTTCCATCGGCTGACGACAGGATGTAATCGCCTCTATTTACCTTTCGATTAGGAAACCGAAAGAAGAAAATAGTCCATGCAAAAAGCAGTGCCGGCAACACAAGTAAAACAACTTTTACCTGGATGACTAAAGGCAAAACCCAAATGAATATTGCCAGGGCAAGGTTGATTAATAAAGAATTAAAAATGATTTTATAGCCTTCTTTATGGAATCTCATAGAATATACAAATAAAAATAAACAAAAGGCGTTGCAAACAAAATGGCATCAAACCGATCGAGTACACCACCGTGGCCGGGAAAAATTATTCCCGAGTCTTTAACGCCGGCATTTCTTTTCAATAACGACTCTGCCAAATCACCTACATTGGCAGTTAAAGATATAATTAGCGCCAATCCCAGCCATTGAGTAAGATCAAGGTTAGTAGCCACCAAGCTAAAAAGCCAGGCAAAAATCAGTGTAAAAACCAACCCGCCGATACTTCCCTCCCATGTTTTCCCGGGTGAAAGCCGCTCAAATAGTTTATGTTTCCCAAAACCGGATCCCACCAAATAAGCAAAAACATCATTTGCCCATACCAAAATAAACAAGGCCAGTAAAATCCAGGGAAAATCTATTCCGGCATTCCCAATAAAAAAAAGGCTGTTCATCAGCCCCATGGGGATAGCAATATAAATAAAAGCAGTAAAAGCAGTAGATATGTGCCTCCATGAAGGTGTGGGAAACCGAAATAATTCAGCAGCAATAACGATAAAAAAGCTAATAAGAACCAACAGAAAATTTGAAAAATCGATTACTTCCATACCCATCAGTCCGATAAGGGCATAAACAGAAATACCTAAAAAGTAATAAAGTAAGCCGGCTTTTTCGTCAGCCAAAACCAGGCGCTGAAATTCATAAAGCCCGATAGCCGAAAAAACACCCAATACAACAAAAACAGCCCACGGAGACCATAGAATGGACCCAAGTATAATTACTGCAAATCCCCCTCCGGTTAAAGTTCTGATTAATAGCTCTTTCATAAAAATAATGCATTATAAATGCAGCCGCAAATATAGATAAAAAGCCCGAATTAAGGGAATAATTACCGGCTTAAATACAAATCCGAAATGGACAGAAAAAATTTGACGGCAGTATTCGGATTTGTGAGAAATATCTATTCCGAATCATCAACCATGAAAACATACAATTCGCGGGGTCCGTGTGCACCCATGACCAATGTTTTTTCAATATCTGCAGTTCGGCTTGGACCGGTGATAACCGTCATCTGGGAAGGGAAATCCTCTTTATATTTTTTTATCATCCCTTTTAAAGCATCGTCAAGTTCTTCCACCACTTGAGAAGCATACGCAATAACAATATGAGATTCGGGAAACACAAACAAGCGCCGTCCCGAATCCAAACCTGACGAAACCAACACACTGCCAAAACGCGCAATAAGATATTCGCAACGTGTAATACCGGCTTTTAACCCGGTAAATTTTTCAGGACTGCTTTCGTAAGGGATTTCGGCAGATTGCAGAAAGAGTTTTATTTTTTCATCAACAACAAAATAATTTGTCCATTTTTTTTGCTCACGCAAAACAGCGAGTTTATCTGCAAGTGCCTTTTCATTTTCACAATACACAAATGTTCCACTCATTTCTATGAGCTTGCTTGCAAACACCACCTCTTTTTCGTCGGACAATCTCTGAAAAACCGAACTATTAAAATCGATATTTTTAAAAGGATTCTCACGTTTACTAATGAGGGCATCCCTTACCCGCTTCAAAATTTGTTCTTTGGTGGTCGTTTCTTCCATACGTTCTTTATTTATCGGAATCCTCCATTCCTTTTTTGTCATCATCGAACAATCCGGCTTGATTATTTGGAGTGGGCACTTCAGCCTGTGTTTGACCCGGTTTGCTCAACTTTTTGGTTTTTGGGTGAGCCGCTTTTTTTCTTTTGGGTTTACCCTCTGCCATATGTTTTTTTATACTCAAAGGCTCATCGCCCCATGGACGTTTGCCGAAAATATCAACCAAGTCATCACTAAAAATCACCTCTTTTTCCAATAATTTCGAGGCCAATTGCTCCAATCCATCGCGATGTTCAGTAAGTATTTGCTTTGAGCGTTCATAAGCTTTTTCTACTATTTCACTAATTTCTTTATCAATAACCTCATTGGTTTTTTCACTAAACGGTTTGCCAAAGTTAAATTCCTGTTGTCCGCTTGAATCGTAATAGCTAAGGTTTCCTATTTTTTTACTCAGCCCATAATAAGCCACCATGGCATATGCTTGTTTGGTAACTTTCTCCAAATCGTTGAGTGCACCTGTTGAAATTTCGCCAAAAACTACTTCTTCGGCAGCCCTGCCACCCAGTGCAGCACACATCTCATCAAACATCTGATTAAAGGTCGTAATCTGTCTTTCTTCAGGAAGATACCAGGCAGCGCCGAGCGATCTGCCACGGGGGACAATAGTCACTTTCACCAAAGGATTGGCATGTTCTAACAACCAGCTTACCGTGGCATGACCAGCTTCATGATGAGCAACAACCTTTTTCTCTCTGGGAGAGATAATTTTGTTCTTCTTTTCCAATCCGCCGATAATTCGATCAATCGCATCCATAAAATCCTGCCTGTTCACTGTTTTGTGGGATTTACGGGCAGCAATTAAAGCCGACTCGTTACATACATTAGCAATGTCAGCCCCTGAAAATCCGGGAGTCTGCTTTGCCAGAAATTCAGTGTCCACATTTTTACTCAGCTTTAGCGGACGCATATGAACTTTAAAAATTTGCCTTCGCTCTTCAAGGTCCGGAAGTTCGACAAATATCTGACGGTCGAACCGCCCGGCACGTAATAATGCCTTATCAAGGATATCGGCCCGGTTGGTAGCTGCTATAACAATTACTCCCGAATTGGGCGTAAAACCATCCATTTCTGTCAACAACTGATTCAACGTGTTTTCACGTTCATCATTTGAACCTGTCATAGGGTTTTTTCCCCTGGCACGCCCTATTGCGTCAACTTCATCAATAAAAATTATACTCGGCGCTTTGTCTTTAGCCTGTTTAAAAAGGTCGCGTACACGTGAGGCGCCAACACCCACGAACATTTCTACAAAATCGGAACCCGAAAGAGAGAAAAACGGCACATGAGCTTCACCGGCTACTGACTTAGCCAAAAGGGTTTTACCTGTTCCGGGTGGGCCTATCAGCAGAACACCTTTAGGTATTTTTCCTCCCAATTTTGTGTATTTTTCAGGACTTCGCAGAAAATCAACCACCTCAATTACTTCAACCTTGGCTTCTTCCAGTCCGGCCACATCTTTAAAAGAAATATTGATGCTGGTATTTTTATCATAGATTTGGGCCTTCGATTTACCGATGTTAAAAATCTGTCCGCCGGCACCTCCGCCACCACGACTCATCATCCTCATTATGAAAAACCAAACACCAAACAGCAAAAGGATAGGGAGTACCCAACTCAGAATTTCTCCGCCCCAGTTGTGGCGTGTTTCACTATCAACATAAATCGGGTCCGGATTACCTTTCTGAACATCCTGCACCTGCTGTATAAAAATATCAGGCGAAGCCACATTGTAATAAAACTGCGGTGTATCCTGTCCGAAATTAGAACCTTTAGCAACATCCTTATATTTCTCTTTTTTCAGATCTTCAGGCTTAATGTATATTTCAGCCGTTTCTTTATTTACCAGAACTATCTTTTGGACATCCTTGTCTACAAGCATCTGTCTCAGATCTTTCCAATCGGTTTTTTTGGAACTTGAACCGAAGTCCATAAACTGAATACCTAAAAAAATTAAAGCCAGGATAGCATAGATCCAGTAAAAACTAAATTTGGGCATTTTACCTTTTCCACCGGACAGGTTTTCCAAAGGATTTTTTTTGGAAGGTTTATTATCTTTTTTTTCTAGTGTCATTCTGTTATTTCAAAAAGTTTACAATTATTACTTGTCGCTTTCGTAGGTTGTTAGCTTTGCATCTGCCCATAACGACTCAAGGCTGTAAAAATTTCTGGTTTCTTCCAGAAATACATGCACTACAACATCGAAATAGTCTATCAAAATCCATTCCGAATTTTCGTAACCTTCACGGTGAGATGGATGGATACCACAGTTGTTATTTACTTTTTCGAGAATATTATCATAAATTGCATCCACCTGGGTTTTGGATGTTCCATGACAAATCACAAAATACCGGGTAACGGCAGTGGGGATATCCGACAAATCGAGGCTGATAATTTCCTTTGCCTTTTTGTCCTGCATAGCTGCCACAACCTGATCTAGTATACTTGTAGTATCATCATGTATTTCATTATTACCCATATAAATATTTTGTGTACAAAAGTAGCCATTTTTGTCATTACAAAAGCAGCCTGAATTCGTATTTTTATGTTGAAAGTTAGGTTATACAAGGCTTAAAAAAATTGAACTTAAAATTTTTTAGATTGGCTTTTATGCTACTTTTACCTTAAAATTCTTCTATGGAAATTTGTTGGCATCATTTTAAAAAACTCCCGTCAACAAACCGGAAAGCCATGGAATCTATAACAGCAGGGACATTTCACGAAGGTGATGTCGTTTGGACTGATGAACAATGGCAGGGGAAAGGAGCAGGCGAAAACAGTTGGGAAAGCGAAAGCGGCAAAAACCTTACTTTCAGCCTGGTGTTGGAACCTGATTTTATTTTACCTTCCGAACAATTTTTGCTTACGCAGATAGTTTCCCTCGCTTTACGGCAAGTAATAAAAGCCCGGATGAATGGCCAGGAGTGCCTCATAAAATGGCCGAACGACATATACGTTGCTGAAAAAAAAATTGCCGGTATACTGATTCAAAATGTTATAAAGGGACCGGTACTCCAAGCTTCGGTAATCGGAATCGGACTTAATGTGAACCAGAAAATATTTGTATCCGATGCTCCCAATCCTGTTTCAATCATTCATTTCATAAACAGGGAAACAGATTTGTTGCCTCTTTTGAAAGAAGTAATTCAGCAGATTACAGTTTTTTATAATATGGCAAAAGACAATCGTCAAAAAATTTTCATTCAAAAAACTTATCTTAAATATTTATTTCATAAAGGGATATGGGCTTCGTATTCAGATATAAACGGCATGTTTGAGGGAAAAATCACAGATGTAGATAATTACGGGCGTTTACAAATTAAAGACCTCAAAGGAGACATTAGGTTATATGGATTCAAAGAAGTAACGTTTGAGATTTAATTCTTTTTAACATCTCAAAAACAATTCTTTATTTAATTCGAATTTTTTACAAGTTATACAGACAAACTGTCAGGCTTATTACTGAAATACCGAGTTTAATTGTTCGGTGATGGAGTTAGCAAGATTTTCCAGGGGGCGTTTAGCAATCATAGCCAGCATAGGATTTAAATCGGCATCCACATCAACACAGGCAGTGGTGTTTTGTTCATTAAGTATATCAGGGCCCAGTTTTATCAACAACGAAAATTTAACAGGTGATTTACCATTAGGGACCAATTCCAACAGATGGGAAGGCTCTTTTCTGGCAAATTTCAACCCCAGGTCAGCCATTCCTTTAATGGTGAACGAGCAAGTTTCCACATCCGAATTCCAGTTGATGATTTGCTCAGGCATCAACTGCTGATAATTATTGAAATCACTTAAAAAGTCGAATACTCGTTTTTGAGATGCTTTGATGCTTGCCTTTTTACCTTCAATTTTCATGGGCTTAAAAATGTTATTTTGTGAAATAAAATTATTTTCCGAATTTTTCGCTCCATTCCCCTGGATTCTTTCGCCAATTTTGAAGCGACAACAAATCCTCCTGACTGATGTATTTATTCTCCAACGCTACTTTGATGAGATTGTTATAATCGGAAAGGCTAATGAGTTTACATTTTGCCTTTTCAAAATTCTCATCTGCCACAGCAAGGCCGTAAGTAAAAATTGAAAGCATACCTTTTACTTCAACACCGGCCTCGCGCAAAGCAGCTACAGCACTTAAGCTGCTCTTGCCCGTAGAAACCAAATCTTCAACCACAATAGCCGATTGGCCTTTGTGTATAAGACCCTCAATTTGGTTAGTCATTCCATGGCTTTTTTTGGAAGAACGGACATAAGAAAACGGCAAACCCATTTCCTGGGCAACCAGAACACCCTGGGCAATACCGGCAGTAGCCACGCCGGAAATCAATTCGGCCTCTCCAAAAAATTCGGCAGCCGCGTCCACCAATTGCTGGCGGATATAGGTACGAATTACCGGAAAAGACAAGGCGATTCGATTATCGCAATAAATAGGCGACCTCAAACCTGAAGCCCATGTAAAAGGCTTATCAGGACTTAGTTTGATTGCATGTATTTCCAATAAATGGCGTGCAATCATTTCGGCCGTTTCAACTGAGTATATCATGTGGCAAAGATAGAAAAATTGAGCTGCCTGCCCGAAGTCATGCGTTGCAATAGTTGTTGATGTTGCAAACGAAATTTGCAGTTCATTAATTTTTACTTTTGTGTTATAAAAACTATGTGTGATGTACAAAATCTATTTTCTCGACAAAGTATTGCAAATCGGTGGTAAAGAAAACGAATCAGCAATCCCGACAAAAAAAGTGAAAAATAAAAAGGAATTTCTCAATTTTTTCCGGTCATGGTTGCAGGATGACAACCGTCAAAGCTATCGTATAAAAGGTTATAAATCAAAAAAAATGTTCCGTCACTTAAAAAATAGCATTCATTACGTAAAGGCTGCCGGAGGGGTAATCAGGAATCAGGAAAATGAAATACTGTTTATCAAACGATGGGGAATATGGGATTTACCAAAAGGGAAAAAGGAAAAGACAGAAGATATTATAAAATGTGCGCTACGGGAAGTAAGGGAAGAAACCGGCGTGGAAAATCTTAATATTGTGAGTCTTCTCCCTTCCAGTTATCATATTTATTTTCACAAAGGCGAAGCCGTTTTAAAAAAAACATGGTGGTTTGCTATGGAAACCAATTCTACCGGGCCACTCCAACCTCAAAGAGAAGAAGATATTACCGAAGCCGTATGGTTGAATAAAAAAGAATGCAATGAAGCTTTAAGCAAAAGTTATCGCTCGCTGCGCGAAAGTATAGGAAAATCAATTTGTAAATTGATTTAATAAAAAAAGCCACGCGTTGCGTGGCTTTTTTAATAATTTTTGCTAAGGTTAAGCCAAAGCGAGGCGTTTAAAACCGGTAACTGTCAATTCTTTATCAAATTCCTGCAGATAAACAGCAATTGATTTCTTTGAATCTTTTATAAAAGCCTGGTTTAACAACGTATTTTCCTTGAAGAATTTATTCAATTTTCCCATGGCAATTTTTTCAAGCATCGCTTCCGGTTTATTATCCTGACGAGCTTGTTCTTTACCAATTTCAATTTCTCTCTGAACAATTTCTTGCGGAACACTTTCTTTATTCAGTGCAACAGGAGCCATCGCTGCAATTTGCATTACCACATCATGACCGGCAGTATCAAAACCGGCTTTATTCAATCCGGCAATGCTTGCAATTCGGTTACCGGGATGAGTATAGCCATAAACGGCTTCGGCTTCAATACTTTCATAACGGCCCAGTTGAATTTTCTCACCAATTACACCGGTTTTTTCAATAATGGAATCGGCCACACTATGATCGCCTAATTGCATAGCATTAAGTTCGTCGGCATTTTTAGCACGATTGGCAATACCCAAATCAATTAAAGAAGTAACATAATCAATAAAATCTTGGTTTTTAGCCACAAAGTCTGTTTCACAATTAACCATAATTGCAGCAGCAAACTTCTTATCATCACTAACTTTAGCAAGCACAACACCTTCGCTTGCTTCACGATCAGCACGTTTAGCAGCGACTTTCTGTCCTTTTTTACGCAGAAAATCAATAGCTTTTTCCATATCGCCATCAGTTTCCACCAATGCCTTTTTACAATCCATCATACCGGCGCCGGTGGTTTTTCTCAGTTCATTTACTTGTTGAGCAGTTATTTTCATTTCAAAAATATTTTATTTCAATTTATGCTTCAGGTTTATTGATAGGTTTTTTCACTACCCTTGTCCTTTTTTTTGCCGGTTTTTCAGCTTCCCTGTCTGCTTCTTCCTCAGCCAGTTTCAAGGCTTCCGATTTGGCTTTAATATCAGCGGCTTCGGCAGCAGCTGCAGCTTTTGCTTCATCTTTAGCTTTTTTCTCGGCAGCACTTTTTTCGCGGGCCATTTTGCGTTCGGATAGTCCGTCGGCAACAGCTGAAGCAACCACATTCAATATCAAAGCAATTGATTTAGAGGCATCGTCATTGGCAGGGATGGGGAAATCAATTAACTGAGGATCAGTATTTGTATCCACCATGGCAAATGTGGGGATATTCAGTTTGCGGGCCTCGGCAACAGCAATTTTTTCTTTATTAATATCAACCACAAACAAAGCAGCGGGGATACGGCTCATATCAGAAATACTTCCTAAGTTTTTTTCCAGTTTTGCACGTTCACGGGTTACTTGCAGACGTTCACGTTTTGAAAGATTTTTCCAGGAATTGGTGGTCATCATTTTATCAATATTGGTCATTTTTCTGACCGCTTTGCGGATGGTAGCAAAGTTAGTTAACATACCACCGGGCCAACGCTCGGTAACATACGGCATATTGATTTTTTTCACTGTTTCGGCTACCAGGTCTTTCGCCTGTTTTTTAGTAGCCACAAAAAGGATTTTACGGCCCGATTTGGCAATTTGTTTCATTGCGTTGGCAGCTTCATCCAGTTTAGCCTGGGTTTTATAAAGGTCGATAATGTGGATACCGTTACGCTCCATAAAAATATAAGGAGCCATGTTTGGGTTCCATTTGCGTTTGAGGTGGCCAAAGTGCACTCCAGCCTCAAGCATTTCGTCAAAACTTACTTTTAACATGGTTTAATTTTTAAAATTGTTTACATTCACTAAAAACAATTGCCGGATAGTCCGCAAGGGAGTTTCAGCAATTTGGATACTAAACTCGTTCCAATAACTTGAAAAATACTAACGTTTGGAGAACTGGAATTTTTTACGAGCTTTAGGTTGTCCCGGTTTTTTACGTTCAACCATACGCGGGTCTCTTCTCATCAGTCCGTTTTCTTTGAGTACCGGGCGGTATTCTTCATCCATTTTCACCAAAGCTCTTGCAATAGCAAGGCGCAGGGCTTCAGCTTGTCCGTTAAAGCCACCACCTTTCAGGTTTGCTTTGATATTGAATTTACCAAGGTTGTCAGTAAGAAGCAGGGGTTGTTCCACCACATAATGTAAGGTAGCGGTGGGGAAGTATTCTCTAAAATCACGGCCGTTCACCATAATTTTACCTTCACCGTCATTTACATAGATCCGTGCAATAGCAGTTTTTCTTCTACCGAGTGCGTTTAAAACTTCCATTTCTATTATCTAATTGAATTTAAATTAATTTGCGTGGGTTTTTGAGCCTGATGATCATGTTCTGCTCCTGCATAAACGTGCAAGTTACGGAACAACTGGCTACCGAGTTTGTTTTTCGGGAGCATACCCTTAATGGCTTTTTCAACCATGGCAGCCGGTTTTTTTGCCATCATTTGTTTGGCAGTAGTAATACGCTGTCCGCCCGGATAACCCGTGTGACGAATGTATTCTTTTTGATCCCATTTGTTTCCGGTAAGCCTGATCTTGTCGGCATTAATGATGACAACATAATCACCGGTGTCGGCATGTGGGGTAAAATTGGTTTTGTATTTGCCCCTGAGGAATTTGGCAGCCACTGAAGCCAGTCTTCCCAATACCTGATTTTCTGCATCAATCAAAATCCACTCTTTGTTTGCGGTTTCTTTGTTTGCGCTGATTGTCTTGTAACTCAAAGTATCCATCTATCTATTTGTTTCTTAAGTCCTTTTGCTATTTCATCCAAAAATTGGGGTGCAAAAATAGAAACTATTTTCCAACTAACCAAAGTTTTGAAAATATTTATTTAGCCGGAAAAATGGAGATCGCGAAAAAAATTCCGGCAGGATTTTTTTGATCCTGCTGGAAAGTTCTTAATAAAGCGCTGATTTTAAACTTGACCTTTTAATAAGTAGCAATAATAACCTTTTTGACATATATCTTATTCCCATTAATGACC
>CAJXKB010000049.1 GCA_913055825.1 uncultured Bacteroidota bacterium | reverse complement strand
TAACCTGAACCCGGAGGGTTCAAATGTTTATAGAATAAATTTAAAGGTTAAAAATTCGACCCCGATGGGGTCGTACCTATTTTCCCAATATTTTAGCTATAAATATATCAATCCTTCGGATTGTTATTTGTTGAACAAATTAAAAGAGGTGGTGCAATAAGTTGGATAATTAACCTGAACCCGGAGGGTTCAAATGTTTATAGAATAAATTTAAAGGTTAAAAATACGACCCCATCGGGGTCGCACCTATTTCCCCAATATTTTAGCTATAAATATATCAATCCTTCGGATTGTGGACGTAAGTGAAGTGAACGGGTTCTGCAGGGTTGTCCGGTAACATTGGGATGCCTTTAATGAAGGAGGCGATGTAGAACTTTTGGTAGAAAACTATCACAAGTTTTATGGACGCTAACCGGAAACTTTTCCTGGAAATGGCATCTATATGAATTGGGCGGCAAGGGCGTTTTTGAAGGAAAAAGGGAAAAAATAGATGGCAAGCCACCGGGGCGTCCCGCAAAAAAATCAAAAGAAACAACCACACAAAAATATCCTAAGCAGAAAAAGCCCAAGGTTTTTTAGTGCTCCTTTTTGAAGTCTATCGAAACACGGAAATCTGCCTGAAAAATTATTTTTTGAGAAAATATTTTACCCCGTAAGTATAATTTGATCTATGTGCTGATTGAATAAAATCAGCAGACGCTACATATTTATTCATCCACCGCCCAGCTGTAAACCAGAGAAGCATCGCCTGTGAAATCCTTTTCGCGGTCAATCTCAGTTTGTGTTTCAAACTCAGGTCCGAAGCGTTCGAAAGCGCTCAGGAATCCAAAATCTTTATCCGGTATTTTTACGAGTATTTTTCCAACCATGGAGACAGCTTTTTTAGCAATCACAAGCCAGGGAACACCAACATTACCAACCAAATCGGAAACAATACCAAAGGCATCGCCGCCAATTCCTGTTTTAATGTCCTGCAAAATTTCTCCCATGTCGCGGGTTGCTTTACGACTGTGCCTTAGATAAAACTGAACATTTAGCTCTCTGTCCTCGGGCATGTCACGACTTAACACAAACAAACCTTCCGAACCATCCTGTCCCGTATCAAAGTGATACTCGTTGTTATGCCTACTGGTGAGCAAAAAAGGCATTTGCGGAATAGCAGAAACAATCATTTTGTCATCATCCTCGGGATGTTCAGCCACCACTACAAAATACAAATGCCAACGTTTTTTCGGGCGAAAGATTTTCACCTCGTCAATTTCAAGTCTGATTTTTGTCATGATACAATTTTTTATAGATTAAGGGTTTGGGTAAAAGTACAAATAAAAAGCATAGGTGTCAACTAATTTATATATGCACGTACATTTAATTAATGAAAATAATATTTAGTCATCTGTCTGTTTTTCACAAAAACATGCTTAAATTTTTCTATTTTTGAAAATATTTGCAGAAACGGGTAAGTCGGGGAGAAAACCTCCGGTATCATGCCAGGCAAGTTTCTGACAGTTTTTTTTATTTATTGAAATAACATTGAACTCATTCATCAACAACATGGAAAACAAAGAGTGGTTTAAATTTTACGGTGATATTCCCCCTTCAATCGCCTATCCCGAGAGCTCCATGTATGCACTTCTGAAAAAAAGTATTGCAAAATATCCCGCTGATATCGCCTACGATTTTTTAGGTAAAGAGGTAACATACAGCGAATTTGACCGGCAAATCGATGCTTATGCTTGCGGACTTCACAATCTCGGATTACGTCCCGGCGATGTAATGAGCATCATCATGCCCACCTCGCCACAAGGCATCATCGCTTTTTATGCCGTCAATAAATTGGGAGGCGTGGCCAGCTTTATCCATCCCCTGTCCACCCCTTCCGAATTGCTGCATTACCTCAGCCTGAGCCAGTCGAAATATGCGCTTACGCTGGATATTTTTTACGATAAAATAGTCGAAATTAAAGACCAGATTCCACTGGTAAAGTTACTGGTTACCAGCATTTCGGAATTTATGCCCACACTCAAAAAAACAGCTTACAAGTTTATCAACCTGGCAAAAAAAGTGCATTTAGACAATTCGTGGGCTTTACCACTGGAGAAGTTGAAGATGAATTGCACACGCAATGTGGATGCTCCCGGTTTTGGAAAAGATTCACTTGCAGTTATTTTGTATAGTGGTGGCACCACCGGAATTCCCAAAGGGGTAATGCTTACCAACGGCAACATTGTTTCGGAAGGTATGCAGGTGGCTGCATGGGGTAAGCTCGATCATACCGACACTATTCTGGCCATCCTGCCCATATTTCATGGTTTCGGGTTAAGTGTATGTGTGAATGCTGTTTTTGTAGCGGGAGGCAAAAGTATTTTAATTCCAAAATTTACGGTGAAAGATGTGGCCCGCCTGATCCGCAAAAAACGACCCACTTTTCTCATCGGCGTACCAACACTTTTCAAAGCTCTGTTGGATGAGAAACAATTTACCACCGCTGATTTAAGATTTTTGAAAGCGGCTTTTTCGGGAGCCGATACCTTACCCCGTTCTCTGAAAGAGGCTTTTGACGAAACTGTAAAAAAAAATGGCGGAAAATGCACTTTGTTGGAGGGCTACGGACTTACCGAAGCTGTTACCGCCATCATGGCTATGCCCATGGAAGCCTATCGTGAAGGTTCGATTGGCGTCCCTTTCCCCGACATGGATGCTAAAATTGTGGACCCTGAGCATTACAACACCCTTGCGCACGGCGAAATTGGAGAGATCTGTCTGCAAGGTCCGGCAGTGATGAAAGGCTACCTGAACAACCCCGAAGAAACTGCCGCCACACTCAGAATTCACGACGACGGCAAGGTTTGGTTACATACGGGCGATTTGGGCTATCGCGATGCAGACGGTTATTTTTATTTTAAACAACGGCTGAAACGCATGATTAAATCCTCCGGCATGAATGTTTACCCTTCCGAGGTGGAGAATGTGATTTGTCAACATCCCGATGTAAAGTTTGCCTGTGTCATTGGTGTGGAAGATGCTCACCAAATGTCGAGAATCAAAGCCTTTGTTGAATTGCACAACCCCAAATTAGCCTCACCTGAAAAGGAGAAGGAAATTATTGCCTTTACACAATCAAAAATCATCAAATGGAGTTGCCCGCGTGAAGTGGAATTTATGGATAAATTGCCGCTGACAAAAATTGGAAAAGTTAATTTTAGAGCACTGGAAGCAATCGAACATGAAAAAAGAAAATAATTTACAGGTTTTTCGCGATATTGCCCGCGAGCCCTATGCGTATTTACGTCAATTAAAACAAAAAACCGGGAAAGTTATGGTAGGTTCCACATGCACCTACACCCCCGAGGAAATTCTGTTGGCTGCCGGTTTGCATCCGTTCCGGATTTTTGCCCAATCAAAGGAATTTTCACTTGCCGATGCACACCTGCAAGCCTATGGTTGTTCCATGGTCAGAGGAATGCTTGAGGACGGACTTTCGGGAGACCTCGACTTTTTAGATGCGGTGGTCTTTCCACATGCCTGCGATTCTATACAACGACTTTCCGACATATGGCGGCTGAATGTGAAATCGTTACATTTCGATGTGTTGCTGCCTGTAAAACTGGATTCTGAACTTTCCAAATCCTATTTTGTGAAGGTGCTGGGACGATTCAAAAAAGAGGTGGAAGAAGCTTTTTCGGTGGAAATCTCAGACGCTAATTTACGGAAATCCATCGCTTTGATGAACCGCCTGCGAACTCTGCTATCAACACTTTACGAACTCCGCTCCCAATCGCCCGAAATTATTGGAGGAAGCGATCTGACGGCGGTAGTTAAAGCGGTAATGGTGATGGATAAAGAAGAAGCAGAAAAACAGCTGCAGGCGTTGGTAGATGTTCTCAAACAGAAACAACCTTCCGGGAGTGCCAAAAAGCGGATTTTGATATCGGGAAGTGTTTGCTCACACCCTGACATTTATCATATTATCGAAAACAAAAATGCCGTTGTAGTTTGGGACGATTTATGCAGTGGCACACGTTATTTTGAAGGACTTATTGAACAGGAGGAAGACCTGATGGCTGCCATTGCCCATCGGTTTACCGAAAGATATGTTTGTCCGGCCAAACACTTAGGTGTAAAATTTCAAATGGAAAATCTTAAGAAACTCATCCTGGAACACCGGGTGGATGCTGTTTTGTTTATGTTGCTTAAATTTTGCGAACCCTTTTCGTTTGACTTCCCCGACATAAAAAACGAGCTTGAAAAAATGGGGGTGCGTTACATCATGGTCGAAATGGATCAGCATAACAAAATTGATGAACAGATGCGTACCCGGATCGATACCTTACTCGAAATATTATAAATCAACAAACAATCAAGATGGCAGATCGACTTAAAGCGACAAAGAGAATGAAGCGCATCATGCGGCGCTATTATACAGAGGCAAAATATGCCAAATTGCTGGGTAAAAAAATTGCCTGGATTACCAGTGGTGGGCCCGTTGAGCCCCTGATTGCCATGAATATCATTCCCATTTATCCCGAAAATCACGGCGCCATGATCGGGGCTTCCAAATTGGGTGGTAAAATGTCGGAATTTGCCGAGGGGCTGGGATATTCGCAGGATGTGTGTTCTTACGTGAAAGATGACATCACCTCTTCCATCACCAAAGAAAGTCCGGTTCCGGGGGGACTTCCCGAACCCGACATGCTTATCTGCTCAAACAACATTTGCGGGACGGTTCTCAAGTGGTATGAAATTCAGGCACGAAAATTTAATGTACCGCTGTTTATTTACGACACCCCTTTTGTGCATACTGAGTTTACCGACGAAGCCCGCGAATATGTTAACGAACAAACCAAAGAATACATTCGGTTTTTGGAAAAACATACCGGTAAAAAGTTCAATTATAAAAAGATGAAAAAGGTGGGGCACCTGTCGTTGGAAGCCATGCGCTTATGGAAAGCCGTGCTGGACACTGCCGCCCACAAACCCAGCCCTTTGACGGCTTTCGATGCCTTTTTCCATTTGGCACTCATTGTTACTTTAAGGGGTAAAAAAGTAGTTGTTCGTTATTACAAAACGCTTTTGAAAGAATTGAATGAAAGAACAGCGCATAACATCGGAGCCGTGGACAATGAAAAATACCGTTTGCTGTGGGATAATCTTCCCATTTGGTTCAGAATGCGCTGGCTTTCCGATAAATTTGCTTCCCATCAGGCGGCTTTGGTGGCCGACACCTATACCCAGGCTTGGTGTGGAGTGATTGATTTAATCGATGAAAACGATTTTTTGGGAACCATGGGTGAAGCCTATACCCGTATCCATCTGAATGTGGGAGTTGACCAAATGGCTGACACCATCAAGACCTTTATCAAACAATACGATGTGGATGGTCTGGTGATGCATTCAAACCGCAGTTGTAAACCCTACTCGTTTGGTCAATACGATATCCAGAAACTCATTCGCGAAATGGACATCCCCGTATTGATGATTGAAGCCGACATGACCGACGACCGGAAGTTCTCGGAAAGTCAGGTGGAAACACGCATTGATGCATTTATGGAAGTTATTAAACAAAGGAGGAAATAAGATGATTACATTGGGTTTGGATATCGGTTCGCTCACCGCCAAAGGGGTGTTGTTAAAAGAGGGGCAGATACTTGTAAAACATTTAATTCCGGTGGGTTACAATTCAAAAAAAGCAGCCCTTCTATTGATGGACGAATTGTTTGAAAAGGCTAAAATTAAACAAACAGATGTTCAAAAGACCGTCGCCACAGGCTATGGACGCAACAACATTGATTTTGCCGACAAAACCGTTTCCGAAATTATTTGTCACGGACGCGGCATTCACTTTTTATTGCCTGAAATTCGTACCATTATTGACATTGGCGGACAAGACAGCAAGGTAATCATTCTGGACGACAAAGGCAATGTGGCCAACTTTGTGATGAACGACAAATGTGCAGCAGGTACCGGCCGTTTTCTGGATGTGATGGCGCGCGCCATGGAAACCGAAATACAGTATTTTGGCGAACTGGCCTTACGCGGGAAAAACCCTTCCAAGATCAGCAGTGTGTGTACGGTTTTTGCCGAATCGGAAATCATTTCGCTTGTAGCCAAAGGCGAAAACCGCGAAGACATCACTTCAGGTATTCACCTATCCATTGCCCGGCGCATTGTTTCGATGGTAAAGAGGGTTGGGATGAAACCACCTGTAGCCATGAGTGGCGGAGTGGCTTTAAATGTCGGCGTGATTGACGCGTTACAAAAACTGCTGGAAACGCCCGTGATTACCACCCCCCTGGCACAATACGGTGGTGCATTGGGTGCCGCACTATTGGCAGAAGAAAAATAATAGTGGTTTCTTCAAATTATTTTCTAATTTCCTAACCTCAAGGCTATTTTGTAAAAACCACGGCCTCGGGATAAAAGGCCAAATAAGCAAATGCAAAATCGAGGCCATATACCTCAGGGGTTAATGACTTGCCTTTTAACGGTCCATCAGTACACCGGCCGACAAAGTTCCATGTCGAACCGGTTTCATTGTCTTTAAAACCATGCTTATCCGCAATAAAAGTAAGTTTCCTGTCGTCAACAGAAGCATTAAAAACCGTTCCTGAACCGATCTGTTTCCCATTTTTAATTTCCCGGGTATCCAGATTTGAGATCATATCCGCATTGTAAAACAACACAACATCTTTGTTGCCGATTTTGTCGTTGATCACTTTTAACTTTTTTAATTCACTTAAAGGATAAGCCTTGCGGCTACCCTCGTTTTCCAGTCCGATTACATATTCCATGGCAGGCAGCCTGGGATCAACTTCTCCAAAAAACAAGAAAGGTTGATGAATACCCAACGAATCGTATTTAGGATAAGGATTGATATTATATTGAGCCAAATGGTCGGAATCTTCATCGGGCAACATGGTTCTCCCATCCGGATAAAACGCCCAAAAATTATTTAAAGAAATAATCTTAGCAGGCATTATTTCCAGTTTGGCACCTGCCAATGTCCCGACTACTCCTTCAGCTGTTAAGTGTTGCCACCAGGTTTCGGTTTGTTCGTCCCACATCACCAGGTTGCTATTTCGCAGCATACCCGTTGTCCCGAATTTTAATACATAATCTTTATTTTTATATCTCAACTTCCGGTTCAAAACATAGGCTGTATTACACAACGGGCAATAGGCCACAGAAAATAATGTGTTACCAATACTGTCGTTTACAATTTCGTGATACGAAAGTATGTTGATTGGAATACCGTACCATTGGCCTTCAACTTCTACCGCAATAACAGGCTGGCCACCAAACATCTGGCCTTTTGCATCATTATTAGTAATGTAACGGGGATTATTTAAAGGCCGGATGGCATTTCTGCGAAGCAGAACGGCAAGTTCGTTTAACGGAATGATACGTTGGGAAGTGTCCGTTTTCCATTCCTGATGAATACCCCTTTTATTCTGTATGGCCTTTACATTAATCACATCGAAGCTGGTTTTATGGGGTTGAATGGCTTTATGTTTTTTCAAACCGCATGCGCTCAGCATAAGGCTTGTTGCCAGTATTACTACGAAAAATAGCGTCCTCGCCATTTTTATTTTTTTAAAGTCTTTCATTTTTTTATTTTTTACAGATTAGTCGGCTTTATGGCCGAATTCCTTACCAAGATATATCAATTTTTTTCGTTGTATCAGGTAAAGAATGGAAGTAAGTGACGGAATAATCAGCATCGATAATATCCAGAATTTTTTATTAAAGATATCGTTCCGGTTCATATCAATAACGATAACAACCCAGGCCAAAACCAACAAAACAAGTCCTGCAATCCACTGGCCACTCACTAATTGCCACTGTTTGATGATAGCCAATGTCCCCACAATAGTCAGGATAAGACTGATTACAACCATAATCCAAATAAGGGTTGTGTTTAACGTAAAATATCGTTTTTCCATTGTTATCTGATTATTTCCCACAAAAATACGTTTTTACTCATTGATGATAAAATATATTGTTGATTTTAGCTAAAACTGAGCTTCAACAAAGGTAGTGGCTCTTGCCTTAATACGCTGCCCGGTTTTTTGGGCTAAACCGGGCCTTAATTTAGTAATTTAATCCGAAAGCCCAAAGTGGTATTACATTACGGTAACCAAATTCAATCCCATCTTTTACCACAAATGATTTACCGTCTTTTTCAATTTGTTTTTGTTGCTTGTTTTTTCCACCAATTTCAAACGTAAAATTATCAATGACAAAATCGGCTTTTTTTGATGATATTACATCATTTTTCACACTCATTTGATTGAAAAAGAAAGTTTCTCGTATATTTCCTACATTTGATTTATCTCCAACCAGGTTAAAAATAATATTAGTATTATCTAAATATACTTTATCAACTTTTCCTAATCCACGAATACCGCTTGTTTCACAGCGTAATTGTCTGATAAGTCCCGCTTTTTCCATATATAAAAAATAGTCGTCTAAGGAATTTCTGCTAACATTAATTATTTCTGCTATTTTCGAAAAGTTCGGTTTAAACGGCACGCTTTCCGCAATAATGGAAAGCAATCGTTTCAGTTTACGACTTGTTCCGACATTTAAATTTGCATATTGCGGAATATCTGTTTCTAATGTTTGAACGATAATTTGTCCTAAACGAAAATTCATTTCATTTTCAAGCCCGAAAGGATAGTATCCGCGATGCAAATAATCATTAAATAACGGAAGTGGATGCTTTATGTTTTTTAGTTTTACTTCATTATTGATTATTTGTTTTAACGAATAGACATCTATTTCGTAATGATGAAAAAAATTCAAATATTCCCGAAAGGATAGTCCTTGTAATTTATAGATTATGGCACGACGGCTTAAATCAGCAGAACCTTTAAGTATATCAAGGATTGAAGAACCGGTAAATACAACTTTTAAGCCGGGGAATGAATCGTAAATATTTTTTAACTCACGAGACCAATCCGGGTACTTGTGTATTTCATCAATAAACAAATATTCTCCGGCATTTTTATAAAAATCATCGGCTAAGTCAACAAGTCTGTTTTCACTAAAATAGATATCATCAGCCGACACATATAAGGCTTTTTTACTGTCCAGGTTTTCCTTGATATATTGAAGTATCATTGTTGTTTTACCTACACCGCGAGCACCTATAATCCCTACCATATGACTATTCCACGATACTTTTTCAAACAGATAACGTTTAAAATCTGTCGTCGTACTTTGCAAAAGCGTTTCATATTTCTGATAAAGTGTTCTCATTGCATTAATAAATTATTATTTGCAATAATATGAAAATGCACAATACAATCAACAATTATACTAATAAATGCACTATGTATTGTGCAGTGCTCGATTTTTACTTGGCATTAACAGCCGGGGTATTAGTCGGATTTATAGCCGAATTCCATGCCAAGATATATCAATTTTTTTCGTTGTATCAGGTATTACAAATGCTTTGGATAAAAGCATCCGCGTTGCAAACGCGGATGAGAAAGGTTTTCTATCTTTTTGTTAATGTGTCAATACCGGTTTTGGCAGGTCACATACCATTTTATAATATTTGGTTACTAATTCCCTAAATCTTGAGGTTGGATGTGTTATTGGAGAGGGAACGGCAGTAAAATCTAAATTCTGAAAAAGCATTGGATTGGCATAAAACTCTTGTCTTATTTTTTCATTCTTTGGACTCATCCAACCATCATTACCAGGGACCATGTCTTTAGCAATATGAGGTCTGGGTACAGCCCTGTATTTTATTTGCATATCCTCACAAAACTTGACATCTAGTTTTAATGCTTCTTCATCTTCAATATTGTTGTGACCAAAAACCATTAGTGTCTCTGGAGTAATGTTATATTCAGTTCTGCAAATTTCAATTGTATCTAAACTTTCTTGCACGCTTTGGGGTTTTCTTGTTTCCTTGTATACGTTAGGCGTTGCCCCGTCAATTCCAAAACCAATTTGTTCTAGTCCAGCCTTAACCATCGATTTAATAACAGATGGGTGATTTTTATGAGTATGTAAAAATGAACGAGAGTGTCGGAATTCTATTTCTTAAGTTTTCCAGATTTATAACTGGTGTAATTATTTTATCAAGGAAACGGATTTTCCAAACGGGGATATAAGCTATCATCAATTTCTATTTTCTTTGCACTTGCTTGGTAATATTGAAATAAAATTTCTTCAACAACCGCATATTTCTTGTAATAATATCGGCCTGAGCTTTTAATCCATCCCTGTATTGTACCCGGTAATGATAATTTGTGTTTAACCCGTTGATTAATGACACTTTTGCATAATAACCATTATCAGTCGCTATGTTGGAAATAAAAGCTATTCTGCCGTTTACAACTCCATATTCTTCAGAAGGGTAAGAAGGAAACTTCAGCAAAACTTTTTGTCCCGTATGTACTTTACCCAAGTTAGATTGAGGAATGGTGATTTGTGCATAATATTCACTATTAGAAGGGTTAATGAAACAAATAGTTTGATTCGCTTTTAATTGTTGATTTTCCTGGATTGATGTTACAAAAGACACTTTCCCGGCAATCGGCGCAATTAGAAAATATCTTTTTTCCCAGGCGTAAATTTGGCTTCCGAATGTATTAAGGGCTTGTTGAAAGATTGTTTTTTGTTTTTTAATTGTATTCTCTAATTCAGCTATAGTTTCTTTTTCCTGATTTTGAGTCTCCTCGTTATTGATGATAGAGTTAACGATCTGAGGAAGCGATAATTTCTTGTTAATAAGCTTACTTTTTTCAATTTGATAGTCCGATTTGGATATTACTCCTTTGTCCCAAAGTGTCTGATTGGCCTTGAAAGATTGTTGCGACAAAGAAAGATCTCTATTCATTAGTTGCTTTTGTTTCAGTAAATTATCATGCAATCTTTTAAGATTAAATAAATCGGTTTCTAACATCTTTTTCTTATGCAGATAGAAACCATCCTTCAGATAGTTTTTAAATGTAAGAAAAGCTTGTGTGAATGTTTGGTATGGGGATTGCAATTCTCCTAACTGTGAATTGGAACGGTTGAAATAGACTGCTATGAATTCAGAATGATTTGTGTTTAATAGGGTTTGGATTGTATCTATATTGGCAGACAAATTTAATACCTCTTCCGGGTTAGCAGTAGATTCTATAAAGCCCAAAACTTGATTTTTGTTTACAGTTTCACTTTCGTGAATCATTAGCTTTATCAATTTCCCGCTTGTATTTGAAATAACTGGTTTCGAAGCATTAATAGAAGTAAGCTTTGCAGAGGTCTTGATTATATCAGGATATTTGATAAACCAACTGACACTGCCTGCAATCAATATTAACAAACTGAAATATACTGTTCCCCATTGAATAACCGGAGGTATCCGGTTCGACATAATATCTTCTATTTCATTCCCATACCCTGTAAATGATTCATTCTTATTAAATGATTCAATAAGTGGCTGTGGAGAAGGTGTTTTTTTAGTTTCCAAGTTCCAACTGATTTTTCACAAGTTCATAATACTTTCCTTTTATCGCGATTAAATCGGAGTGTATACCTTCTTCAATAATTTCTCCATCATCCATAACGACAATTTTATCGGCATTTTTTACTGTACTCAAACGATGAGCTACTACGACGACAGTCTTCCCATGGAAAAATTTCTGTAAATTTTCCAGAATTACTTTTTCATTATTGGCATCTAACGAATTTGTTGCTTCATCGAAAAAGATAAACTCCGGGTTTTTATACACAGCCCTGGCAATAGCAATACGTTGCCTCTGCCCTCCACTGATGCCATGGCCTTCAGCTCCGAGTTTTGTATAAAATCCTAAAGGTAAGGCTTCGACATCAGAGAGAATATTTGCGGTCTTACATGCACTAATTAATCTTCCTTCATCAATTTTACCATCTGCTAATACAATGTTTTTCCGTATGTTATCATTAAACATGAAATTATCCTGCATCACACTGCCAGTCATGCTTCTCCAGAATTTCGGGCTGATGGTTTTGAAATTAACATCCCCTAATTTAACCTCCCCTTTGTAATTTTCATAAAAACGTAACAACAACTTTATCAAAGTGGTTTTGCCACTGCCGCTCATGCCGACAATTGCCGTCACCTTTCCCTGGGGAATGGTTAAGTTTATATCCTTAAGTACAGGTTCATTACCTGCCCCGGGATATGTAAAGGATAGATCTTTGAGTATAATGTCGTGGACTGAAGGCAGATAATGATTAAATTGTTTGTTTGAGGGTTCCTCATCATCTAAATTATGAATGTCATTAAGTCGATCCATTGATATTTTGGCATACTGCGCTTCTCTGGTAAAATTGACCAACTTCTCAACAGGGCTGTTAACCTGCCCCAGTATGTACTGAACAGCAAGCATAGCCCCAAGGGTAAGCTTTCCTTCGATTACCAGTTGTGCTACCAGAAACGTGATAAAGATGTTTTTTCCCTGGTTAATGAAAAATGCACCAACTTGTTGATATTGGCTAAGAAACAGATTCTTGAGTCTCACCCTGAACAGTCCTGCCTGCAACCCTTCCCAGGCCCAACGGAATGTATTTTCCGCATTATTGAGTTTTATATCCTGCATTCCGAAAACCAGTTGCATGGTGGCATTGTTTTCTTTTGAAGCAATGGAGAATCGTTTATTGTCCAGTCGCCTCCGGTATTTTAAGAAGAAGAGTATCCAAATGAAATACAAAGCACTGCCTATTGCAAAAATGAAAAAAACAGTGATATTATATTGAAGCAATACAAAAGAGAAAACAACAAGGGTTGTCATGGAAAAAAGCGTATCGAGTGCTGTTCCAGTCAGGAACCGTTGTATCCGGTGATAATCTTCAATACGCTGCATGATATCGCCGGGATGTTTGCTGTCAAAAAACTGCATGGGGAGTTTCAAAAGCTTCGACCAGAACTCAGACAGGAGCGAAAGGTTAATCCGGATGCTGATGTGCAATAAAATTCGGCTTCGAATAAAATCTACAATGGTCTACGAAAAAAGCAGCATCATTTCCGCAGCCAGTACAATTTCTATAAAGTTAAGATTTTGTGTATTGATGCCGGTATCCACGATGCTCTGGGTGAGATATGGGAAAACCAATTGTATGGCGCTCCCAATCAGCATGCCCAACCCGACCTGAAAAAGACCTTTTTTATTATCAACCAGGTAGTTGAACAGATAACGCCATCCGATTTTTCGTTTCCCTGTTTCATCTATTTCTGTAAAATCTTGTTCTTTAAAAGCAGGAGTACGCTCTATTAACAACGCTATACCTTTTCTTACCCCATTTTCAGTTGTTGAGCCCCAGTGCTCTAGAAATTCTTCTTTTGTCAATGTGATGCGCCCTTTGGCAGGATCTGCAATTACCAGCTTACGCTTACTGGATTGTGGAGTTAATACAACAAAATGATACTGATCCCAATGAAGAATAGCCGGAAGCGGCGCATCATGGATAAGCTTTTCGAAAGTTAATTTAGCGCCAATGGATTTTAACCCGATGCTATCGGCAGTATCTGCTAATCCCAGTAAGGATACTCCTTCCTTACCATATTGCGACTTATTCCGCAGGTAATCAAGAGATATAGTACGTCCATAATATTTTGCGACCATACGCAAACAGGTAGGACCGCAATCCATAGCATCAAGTTGCTGGTAAATTGGAAATCTCACTTTTTTGCTGATTTATAAGAAATTGTTCTAGTTACTAAATAACAGCTACTAGGAATTGAAGAAAAAGCATTGCTTTTGAACCCTTTTGGTTGGAATTTAACCAGCATAATAAACTTTATCTTTATTCTTAAAATGATCTTTTAAATATTGCTAATAATCTGAATATTAATAAGATTAATCATCAAAATACGAAATGTTTTATTCATGTCATCTTTCATTTGAAATTAATAGTAAGTTACAACTCTATTCTGCCCGGTAATTTTTTGTATACTTCTTTTTAATTTATCAAAATTTGATGTGTTGCCATTATAAATAGCAGGGCGTGGCGCTGTCGGCTCTTTAATATCATGATGCGCATCCATCAATACATATCGTGGGATATAGATTATTTTTAGAAATTTGAGTAACGGAGCAGCGGGAACGTTATACAATAAATATTGGTTTTGTGCTATACTATCATCTTTAGCTGCCTTTAACCAAGCTTTTTCATCAGTATCCCTGGAAATATAAATATAGGCGACATGCTTTTTGGCTAAATATTGTTTAGCCTGATGGGAATGGGCAATATCAATTCTACAAGGACTACACCAACTGGCCCAAAAATCCAGATACAGCGCTTTTCCCTTATAGCGATTCAATAATTCTTTTAATGTAATTTTTTTATTCCCGCTGTATGTTCTCAAATAAGTATGGGTGAGAACACTATCCGGAAAAGGGTGGTTGATCATGGTGTAATATGTATCTGCTTTTCGAATATAATTCAGGTATTGATGATTATGTACATATTTTGGCGCCTCCCTGATGGCCTGCAATAATCCGGATTGATATTCAGTTTTTTGTTTTAACGCATAATATCCAATCATGGCACTCAACAAAAATGCTCTGTCCTGACCTGAAAAATGTTGCATGATGTTGGTATAAACAGCTTCAAATTGGGTTGTTGGGGAATCGATATAATGGTAAATATTCTTTTCGGCTAAAGCCACTTTATAAGAACGAGATACTGGATTTTTTTCAGGAATAGAGCCCTGCAAATAACCAGTAGGCAAATCATGCGTAGAGACTAATTTATTTTCTAAAGGAGTATACAAACTAACTAGATATTTATTATTAATCTCTGCTATAGCATATTCGATAAAGTCCTTTGAAACAACATGATGTCTCATGTAATACATCAAAGAATCCATTTGTCCTTTTTTGTAGGCAAGAAGAGCTTGTTTATATTGATTTAAATCTGTTCCTTTTTTAAAATGGGGCTGCCTTTTATAATTAAATGCCTTTCTCATAAACAGAGGATAATTATATTGAGCGGCACCTTGCCCTAAGAAAATTATTTCATATTGCTTCTTTTTTGATGTGGGAATAATTTGAAATGAAACGGAATCTCCGGGGGTAATATAAATTGTTTGGGTCCAAGAATATCCTGGTGGAATAAGCTTAATTAATTGAGGGCTTTTAACCTGAAGCTTTATTTTGAAATGATTATTCTTCCGAGACACATTAATAAAATGATCCGGGTTAATTTCACTCCACCTGAAAGGATTAATCTTATAATATCGTATTTGGGAGATGCTTGTATCGGCGCAGCTCCCGTATAACACAACTGTTTGTTGGGCATTGGTAAGATGAAAAATAAGCATAAATGCAATGCAAAGAAGGGAAACTTTTTTCATAATAATATATTTCAAATATTAAGCATTTTTAAATATTCTATTAACAGACATCCTGTATTTTAATCTACTCAGAATACCATGACTTAATATAATAATTTAGTATCATAATATTCTGAGTAAAATCAATGAGAAGAAGTGCAAAACACTATCGTATTTTTATTCTTCCTAATTAAATCCAGTGTGTTATTATCCACCGGTACAGATACAGACAGCATTAGAAATGTCAGAGCAGTTAGTCTGAGCTGTAGCTCTACTACAGTCGGAAACCTCTTGTCCGGAAGTACTGTTTTGATTACATCTCAAATAACACGTACCACCACCCATAACTAATGCCCCTGCCATAATACTTTTCATCTCAGCCCTGCTGAGTTTGCCCTGAATCGTGTCAAGGCTCATTTTTACTGTTTCATTTTTGTAAAAATTTAATTAAATACAGCGGTTGCAACTGTATAAATTCACTATCTGTTTCAAAGGCAACCATAAGTACTCGCGCGCTGTACTTATCTTTGAATTTCTTTTATGTCTTACGTATTTACAAATATTAAGGTCCAATATCTACTCACTACCTGCATAATTTTCCCAACTTTTTCTCCAACGAATCTCCGGGTATATTGATCGCAATTATTTTCCTGTGCTGATCCAATAAAAAGTTCCTGGGTATAAATTTAATCCCGAAAAGTTTTTGGATTTTTTTACGGATGAACTGTGAAGAGTCTATTACGACCTGGGTCAACATGTTGCTTTTATCGATACGGATTGCCTTGCGCCATTTGGATTTATTTTCATCAAGGGATACGGCATATACTGTTAGCTTGCCTTTATAATTGGCCTGGGCTAATTTTAAATCAGGCACTTCTTCCCGGCAGGGGGTACACCAGCTTGCCCAAAAATCTATCAAGACATAAGGCGTGTGGATATCTTTTAATGCTATGTTTTTTCCATGCAGACCTTTAAATGAAAGCGAAGCAACTTTATCCCCCGGCTTCAACGCTTGAATTTTGTCGAGCGCATTTTTTTGCTCAGTTGATAGTTTGGGTGTGACGGGTCGTTTATAGCTATGTCCTGTTCTTTTAGCCCAAATTTGTAGTAGTCTTCTGTAAACCAACTTACTATGCGAAGTGGCCGGAGGATATTTTGGTCTCCATGGGTATTCCTGCACTCTTTTGTTGTGTGGAAAACGCTGTTTCATGACCTTTACAAGACTATCAACTGTTTTTCGGGGGGATCCTGGTAGCCCAGCAGTTAGTTCAAATAAAAACATTTTAGGCGTTTTGAGATTCTTAAAATTATATAACGGCAACTTAGTATCCAAAGAGTCTTGCAAATAATTAATGCTGTCAACAAGTTGTCTTTGAACTAAACTATCTTTAGTGGCTTCCAATACATCGGTCAGAGAATCTATTTTTTTTCTGACTTTCACGGCTTTACCATCGGCATAATGATACCATTCATAATTTTCTTGCGAACCCTCTGTTTTAGTAATACCATTCTTATTAATGGTAAGCTTTACATTTTCTCCTTTATTTAAGATCAGGAACGACTGTTGTGGACCGTATTTTGTAAATGTCAACCAACACAACATATCTTCATTCATGTCTGGAATTACTTTTTTCATCGTAAAGGAATGTTGTCCCTTTGCCAGGAAACAGGAATCCACAATATTTTCCTCATTCCCAACTCCGGAAAACCAATAAACCCATTGGCCGCTCCGGCACACATCATCACTGACTGTGACATGTAATGTTATCTGATCTGCTGGCTTGCATCCCTGAAGCAAAAACAGAGACAGCACAAAGACAAGAAAAAGTGATTTTTTCATAATCAAAATATTGGTAAAATATGGTATTAACTATTTTTTGTTTTATTGGGAAAGTGCAGGTTAGTGCAAGACTAACCTGCACAATCTTATTGGGCAATGATTAAACCATACAATTAACATGGTTGACGCCAGGTATTTCTTCACGTATCAATGTATTTGCAACCTCCCATGTTGCAATCCATCCATCGGAAGCACACACACCACCACCTCCAGACATACCATAACTACTACTACTCCATGTACAATGAAATAAGTATTCCATATAACCACATGCACCACTCCCAGCCATGATTTCTTTCATCTCAGTTCTGCTGAGTTTGCCCTGAATCGTGTCAAGGCTCATTTTTACTGTTTTCATTTTTGTAAAAATTTAATTAAAATACAGCTGCTGCAACTCTATCAATTCATTATTTATTTCAAAGGCAACCATAAGTACTCGCACGCTGTACTTATCTTTGAATTTATTATTCCAAAAGAAAATAAGATAGGTCTTCAATATTCCATGCTGCAGGCAGTTCATAGCCGTTGATAAAAATGGTAGGTGTATAACTTATCTTCATATCCTCACACCATTGGTGCATCTTTTCAATTGCTTTACCCCGTTCTTTTATGGGAGTAGCGATGGGATGCCTTTCTGCAAAACGGCTGTAGTCTTTTTTCTTTGGCAGATACCAATCGTCCAAAGCCTGTTTGAGTTCCCGCTCATCAGCACACTGATTGGCAATGGCCAGCAAATGGCTGCTGGGATTAAAAGCACGATGTTCTGGATCGTTAGGCGTGGTAAATATGATCTTTGCTTTCATATTGGGAATATCTTCCAGGAGTTTTTCTATTTTTGGATGAGCTTTCGCACAAGGTCCACAGTAGGGATTGCAAACTTTTACCAACTGATTAGTGGCCTTGGGATTTCCCAGATCAATTCCCAAACCATCGATGGGAATGGTAATCCTGCGTTGTTTTTGATGAATCATGTTAAAAATTTCCGTATCGAATTTTAGGCGCATGTATTCCCGCCTGGTATTGGTTGATTCCTGTAACTTTAATAACCAGGGTTTTACAGCATACCAACTTAATATGGGTATCATATACAAAAACAGGCTTGTGAATACGGCATCAACCGAAATATGTGTCAAGGGAAGCATAACATGGTACAAAATCACATTGACCGCGCCAAATACTAATAATGCTTGTACTGCCAGGCAAAAGACACACCATTGTTTGGCTATTCGGCCCTGGAAATAAATGGAAAATACGGTGTAAGGGAGTGCAAGCAGGTTTAAATAAGCGACAATAGTCATGGCTTGGCTCATGGGCCGAACGAAAAGCAAGGCAAGCAGGCCTCCCGCAAAATAGAAAAAACCAACCTCGCTCCAGCTTAACCAACTGAATAATCTGGATCGCCTGCCACTTAAAATAGCATCGCAATTGCCTTTTTTAATACTTGTACAGACTTTGTGAAGTAAAGGGTTATGGCTGTCAATTTCATGCCACAACAAAGCCACGGAAACTCCAATTCCTAATAAAAAGATAAGATATTGCAGATAGATTCCTGCGACCGGTAAATCAGTGGTCCCAGTATTTCTCCCGAGAAACAACATACTGCCCCCTATTAAAAGAACTAACAAAAATATCGGAATAATACTTCTGACTCTGCTTGCTCTTTGTTTGGCTATAAAATCTTTTTCTCCTGCGCCCGACTGCTTCTCAGCGATCAAATAGACTCCGTTTCCTTTTGCTTTCCATCGTGTTACAAATTCAGATTTGGAGATATTCGTGATTTTATGATAGTTACCTGTAAGAAAGCACACTTTATTTTCTGTAACTTCTGTAACAATTTCAAAAGGGTTAGCCGGATTTTCTGAAAAGGCTAAAAAGGGAAGCGGGAGTTGATCTATGTCTTTGGGAACAATTTTTCCCACGGCATTGGCAATGTTCCATTTGGTTAAAGCATCGCTAACCGAAAGAAGACTGCCCTGGTTGGGATGATCACGTAATGTTTCTTTAACAGTGGAATGTGTTACATCTACTTTAAGTAATTTTAAAAAAGCAATGGTCATTCTTTCTGCAGGGTCGAAGGCTATCATAATGAATATAAAATGTTTGGTTTACGTTAAAAAATACCTTTTTATAGTTGAAGTTGTTTAAAGTTAAAAGTCAGTGGACCAAAGAAAAATGCTAAAAATCAGACAATAAATACCTCTAATCCCCTTTTGGAAGGGGTGAAGGGGTAGGTTCATTAAAAAAGTTATTTATTGTCTGATTTTTAGTCAGATACATATAAAAAATATTTTGATTTTAAACAAGCTTAAATTGTAAATTACTACAATGGTTCCAGCGTCCGCTGGGACCTTATCCAAATCAACATTTTCTTTTTCGTTATCAAAACCTTCACACCGTGCCCCATTTTATGGATTTTGGGCAATGAGATAGCTCCACCATTCAGTGTCACTCGTACACATTTAATTGTGAGCCATTATAATACGGTTTTGAAAGAACCTTGCAAATGTTCAGATAGAGGCATCCGCGTTGTAAGCACGGATGAGAAGAGTGTATCTCAGAAAAAACTTTCTGATTTTTTGGGTTTTCCGCCTAAGATGCCCCTTAGGAGCAATTCGCAAACTTTAAGTTCGGAGTTCAAATTTCATATAGCCTTGATATTAAGAGTCTTATCTGGTGCTGATTAACAAAATTTATAATAAATAAAAATTAATCTTTTTGTTATAAATTGGAAAAAAGTTTTATATCTTTGATTTGAAAATTAAACAGGAAACCTGCTTTCTTAGCCTTATGTGGCTTACCATTTAAAAATAAAATCATAACCCAGTAAAACACTTGTTTATGAAAAAAATAATTACTTCCCTTTTCGTCTTTTTGTTGATTTGTTCCTTTCACGTTATCGCACAAAACCATTTTATTAATCATTTTCACCTTGACCCTTACCATCCGGATTATGTGAAAAATGAAGTACTTGTCAAATTCAAGGACAACGCCACAGTTTCCACTACTTTTAAAAGTGGAAAATTTAAAACAGGACTGGATTCGCTTGACGTTTTGCTGAAAAGTTTGAATGCAACCGAAATGTCCAAAGTTTTTCAAGGCAGCCGGAAACTAAAAGCCGCACGGGTTTACAAGGACAACCAGGGAAATCTCAAAAAGGTACCTCAACTATTTAATATTTACAAAATTCGCTACAAAACGAATCTGGATGCCAAAACCGTAGCAAAAGAACTCAGTAAACAAAAAGAGGTGGAATATGCTGAGCCCGATTATCTGTTTTATACCGATGACCTTATTAATAAACAAACACCGGCAGACAAAACCTCTCAAAAAACATCTGCACCTTTGAAATCCTCCAACAACAGTCCCGACGACCCGTTTTTCCAGGATGGCAGCCAGTCCTATCTGAATACTGTTGATGCCCCCGAAGCATGGACGGTAACCACCGGCGACAGCACGCAAATTATCGGGATCATTGATACGGGTGTAGATGGCGACCATCCCGATTTAAAAGAAAATATGTGGACCAATCCCAACGAAATTCCGGGCAACGGCATTGATGACGACCACAACGGTTATGTGGACGATGTGCATGGATGGGATTTTGTGAACCACGACAACGACCCCAAAGATGATAATTCACATGGTACCCATGTGGCCGGTATAGCCGCTGCCGAAGGCAACAACGGTATTGGCATTACGGGAGTCGCCTGGCATGCCCGGATTATGCCCATTAAAGTAATGCAAAGTTCAGGTTACGGCTCGTCTTCCGATATTGCAAAAGGGGTGAATTATGCCGCACAAAACGGTGCTACGGTCATCAACATGAGTATTGGTGGATACGGCGAATCGCAAACCCTGAAGGTTGCTCTCGAAAATGCCTATGCAGGAACAGGTGACGGCAAAGGATCTATCATGGTGGCAGCAGCAGGAAATGACCATTTGAAAGTAGATGGTTTTGATCCATGTAAAACCTATGGCGTTGTACCTCACCCAATGTTTCCTGCCGCTTATCCATTTGTGATAGGGGTGATGGCATCCGATGCAGGGCCTTGCTATGGGTTCTCCAATTGGGATTTCTCGGGACCGGTATCTTTCGGCGGTTTTAATTATGAAATAGAAGCCCCCGGTACTGGTATCCTCAGCACCAAACCCGGTGGAAACTACTGGCAAAAAAGCGGCACTTCCATGGCCTGCCCGGTGGTGGCCGGTGCGGTGGCGCTGTTGCGTAACCACACCCCGGCGCTCAGCGGCGAACAAATTTTTGCCCGTCTCATACAAGGCGCCAACAACGGGGTATTGGATATTTACAAAAGCCTTACCATGACGATGATGCCCGACTTACGCTACATGGACTTTTCCATCGTGGATACCCTGCCCGGCGACAAACCCAACGGCACAGCCGATGCCGGCGAAACCATTCAGCTTTATTTACATATCAAGAACGCCGGAGGGCAAACCGATAGTGTCTGGTCGAAAATTGCCTTTGCCCCCTTTGAAGATACTACCACCGCACAGATTATTGACAGCACCTCCTATATTGGGAGTATTGGAACATACGCCCAAATGACCGGCAAACTGGATCCCATAGTACTAAAAATTAACCCCAAAGTGGCCAACAATCGCGATATTCAGTTTGTATTGACTTATGGCGATAAGAGCACTTCTCAAAGTCAAAATATTACATTTACTGTGGAAAACGGTATTTTGTTCCAAGGTTATATTTCTGGGAAAACAGTTTTGTTTCCTAACAAATATTATATTATTACTGGAAATACTGTATTTGACAGTCTTATTATCGAACCAGGTACTATAATTAAGTTGAAAGACGATGCTTCACTAATTGTCAGTGATTTTTTAAAAGCAAATGGCAAACCAGATTCATTAATAACATTTACACATGATTTAAATTATTGGAAACAAGTCAGAGTTGTCAATTCATCAGGGAACAACATTAATTACTGTTTAATTGAATATGGAGGTTCTTCCTTTGTCCCCACAATTTTTGATGGTATAGATACTTTATCGAATTGCATTTTTAAAAACAATATCGGTCAGTGGTTATCTTCTCTGCATACTGCCTTTTATTATAATTCAATTATTGATAACAATTGTATCGGTATAAGTGGTGGGGCGCAGCCTGGATTTGATTTTAAAAATAATACCGTTGTGAATAATTTGGGAGATGGTTTTTCACCTTTTGTAACTGCACTTCCTTCGATTTTTTACAAAATTAAAAGTAACATACTTCTAAATAATTTAAACAACACCTATTCCTTATCAGTAGATGGGTGGTCTTGGGGTATTTATACAGCGTCCCCAAACTATTATGGCACTACAGATAGCACTAAGATAGAAAATTCAATATATGATTTCTTTGACGATAGCCAATATCCAATTTTGTTAGGAGACAGTGCCCAAAGCCGGCCCTCGCCCTTATGCCACGGTGTCCCCTGGAAAGTAGAGATCAACGGG
>CAJXKB010000048.1 GCA_913055825.1 uncultured Bacteroidota bacterium | reverse complement strand
CTGTTTGGTGAAAAATATGGAGATAAAGTCCGGGTAGTCATATTCGACCCGGATTATTCGGTAGAGCTGTGCGGCGGCACACACATCCCTGCAACCGGACAAATCGGACTCTTTAAAATTGTTTCCGAAAGTGGTATTGCCGCCGGGGTCAGAAGAATAGAAGCCATTACGGCCGACAAAGCCGAAGACTATATCAACCGGCAACTTGAGTTGCTACACAACATAAAAAGCCTGTTTAAAGTACAGGTCAACCCGCTGATGGCTATTAAGTCCCTGATAAAAGAAAATGCAGCTTTTTCCAAAGAAATTGAAAAATTACAGAAAGAAAAAGCCCGTCAACTCGCTTCAGGATTTATTGAACAGGCCGAACAACTCGGCGAAATCGCATTTATTGCCAAGCAAGTGGATATGGATCCGGCGCAAGCCAAAAATCTGGTGCATCAGCTGAGGGTCATGCGGGAAAAAGTGGTAGTGGTTTTGGCCATCAATAACAAAGGAAAAGCTAATCTTTTGGTTGGTATTTCGGATGATTTGGTAAAGTCCAACGGGCTTCATGCCGGGAAAATTATTAAAGAAATAACTACCTTTGTGAAAGGAGGTGGCGGTGGACAAGCTGTTTTTGCCATGGCCGGCGGAAAAGATGCCACCGGAATACCACAGGCATTAAAAGCAGCCCGCGATAAGATTTTAAGTGAAGTTTGAGCCTCCCCGTAATGGCAGTTTTTTAACTTTAAAAATCATAACCGCTTGTATTGCATGTTTTTTTGAGAGATAATTATTGTTGATAAAATTTTTATATATTTGATTCTAAACACTTTGAAGAAATGTAAATATTCTTACATTTACCAAATTGAGGAAATTAATAACCAACGGATTTGTTTATGCTCAAACTAAAAGCAATATACTTCAGGCATTTCATTATTTTGGTGTTTGCTTTACTGCCTCTTTTGTCGTTCTCACAATCGAAAAGGGAAAAGAAAAAAAAGGCAAAATGTGAAGCGGTATCTGAACAGGATTTAATCAAATATGCTTCGCTGAGTGATGTGGAGTCAAGCATTAAAAATGCAAAAGGATGGGCCATGCAAAACAATGGCGCCTGGTATTCGATGAATAACCAAATCCCTTTCCCCGACCAAAAAGCTAACCGCAATAAATCAGGGGCACGAAAACTGGGACAGGACAATTTTATTGTGCTTGAGCTGCGCAAACTTATGATTGGCAATAAGCAATACAACGTTTTAATAAAAAAATATCGCGACGGAAAATATGAATTTCCCATTTTAAAAGAAAACTGGACCGATTTTAATTCGTTGGACTATTATGTGTTCAGCAGTACTAAGCTGGCTAAAATTTTACCTGACCCCACTCCTTTCAATCAAAAATACGCCATCAATTTGAACGTGTTTGCCCGGGGCACCATTAAAGACTATGATCATAAAAACTGGCAGAGTATTTTAGTAGGTAATGCCCAGCAGGTTCATTTTGGAGAAAAAATTAACGGGTGGAATCTTATTTTGGCAGTGTACCCCATCAACAATAATGATAACAGGGTTTGTCGGTTTCGATTGATTAAATCATTCGACAACAACTATTTAACGTCTATATATACCGGTCCGAATAATTGGAAAAGAATTTTCGATCATTCTTTCTACGAAGTTAAGTTTTATACTTTTCAGAATTTTATTGAACAGGCCAAAGAAGATTATATTCCGGTGAACACCAGTTCGGGAGCAGCTAAAGACCCATACAAAAATTTCTATAACTGGGGCATCCTGAAATACCAGACCGGTGATTACATCAAAGCCATTGACTATTTTGAAAAAGCTTTAGATGCTAATCCCAAAACAAAAGATTTTATGGTTTACTCCTATATGGGGAATGCACAAAGTAAGCTTCACCGTTTTAATGATGCCGTAGGCTCTTACAACAGGGCCCTCCAAATGAAACCGGATAACATTATGGATTATTCCAATTGGGTTCGAAACTATTTTAACCGCGGGGTTGCCAAATATTATCTCGACGATATGAATGGAGCCTGCATCGACTGGCGCAAGGCACTTGAACTTGGTTTTGGTCCGGCCCACGATTATATCCTCGAATATTGTAATGACAAAGAAAAATAAACCTTATGCAGCATCACGGCCCAAAAAGATATTTTGTCATTAGTTTGTTATTCATGAGTTTGTTGTGGGCACTACCACAAGCCCGGGCACAAACAATAAACACAAAAAAGATGCACTCCTTTGATAATAACTGGGATATCAGTTTGAATACGGGCTTAACCCAGTTTTACGGAGATGTGAGCAGCCATAATTATTTCAGGAAATTTAATGGAGAAACAAATTTTTCTCCCGATTTAAGTGTGCGTAAAATGCTGAACCCGTACCTCGGCATCGGGTTGTCATTTTATTATACAGGGCTTAAAAGTATTAAGGATATTAAATCGGATGGTACCGCCGTTAATTTTGGCTTAAGTGGGTCTTATTATGATGCGAGTCTGTTTATGTACTTAAACCTGAGTAATTTGCTGTTTAAATATCGTACCGGGAGAAAATTTACCGTTTATGGCACACTCGGCTTTGGTTACGGCTTATGGAATTCGCTGCTTACCGACAATATTACGGGTATTTCCGTTAGAAGCGGCTCAGCTAACGGTTCTACAACTTTTGCCACCTCAGGAATGGTGATTCCCGTTGGAATAGGACTGAATTACCGTATTTCAGATCATTGGGGAGTGCAATTGGGTGGAGAATTACGCACGGTACTCAATGATGATGTTGACGTTTGGCACGATGGCTTTAAAGCTGACCAACTGTTAAACACAAAAGTCGGTGTTACTTATTTCATTAATCCGGGCTGGAACAGAAGTCACAAGGTGAAAAAAACCGATAAAAAGAAAAAGGATGAATGTTGCGACCAGGGTTTGAACCTGCAAAAAAAGCCTATTCCGTTGTATGATTACACTTATCACAAGCCCACTGAAAACGTAAGCAAAAAGCCGTCGGTGGAAATAATGGCTATTGCCAAACCCACCCAACCTGTTAAGGCCTCAGGTAAAACAATTCAGGGCTTTCGCGATTTTGAGTTCAGGGTTCAGATTATGGCCAAGACACAGCCGTTGAGCAATCCGGAAAGCCTCCAGTCGAAATACAATTTGGATTATCCGGTATTGGTGAATCACCAGGATGGATTGTACCGCTATTCCACCGGTTCGTTCGACAGTTACCGGAATGCATTGGCACAAAGCAAAAAAATCAGGAGCAAAGGCATTTTCGATGCTTTTGTGGTGGCTTACAGCCATGGCAGGCGTATCCCGCTTACCAGCGAAATGAAAACCGCTACCGGAAAATATCAACCCGGGGAAAAGAACAGTAAACACAAAAGTTCGGTAATATATTAATTTGAGATAGACATAAAATTAGTGGTAGAACCAAATTAATAAAATTGTTGCCTGCCGTTTTTATCAACCACAAAAATTCTTTCGTTAAAATCGATATTGTCATCACTTAGCAAAAACAATCCATTGGCGGGAAGTGCCAATTCAACACCACCAGGATTTCCCCGAAAATTATAAAGCGGTTTCCAGTTGCCTGTCCATACATACAATGTATAGGCTTTTGCCCCGCTCATTTTATGATATGGATCGGTTAAGATAATTTGTGCCTGCATATCACTTGAGAAATCGGCAATAAGCCGGTGGCTACGCCCCTGTTCATCAAAAATAAAAGGACTGCCCAAACGCATCAGGTTCGAACTTTTTAAACTTACCGGAAGATAAACCACATCCGTTCCGAGATGATGAAATTCTGTTCCGCTTACGGGGTTTGGCCGGCTCCAGTCGATAGGATGCCACTCACCATCATTAAAAACAGCAAGATAAGCATAAGAAATCCCCGGATAATAATCGAGAGTCAGGTTTTTGTTATTCAGTTGGTTACTGATGTCGCGATAATAATAATGCCCTAAAAACGGCGGAGTGGTTTTTTTCACAGATTTAATAGCATACAAACTTGTGGTATCACGCTCAAAAGTACGGCGGTACACTTTAGCAAGTCGACCGGGCTTCAGTAAATGAGGGACTTTACGCGAAAATTCGAGGGACAATTCAGAATGATCAGGTAAAATAACTGTCGTCCAGGCATATCCGAAGTTGGAGTCTGCCAAAAATGGCGTATAGTCCAGAGCTGCGGCAATACCGAAACTTCGCAATACTTTTACCTTATAAACATTAATATCATAAAAATTACCGGAACCCGCATGTTCAAGTTGATTAATGCTCTGCACATTAACCTCTTTATTGTAAGTGTCTCTATATCCCAAACGACGGTTCACAAGTCTATTCAGTAGCAGGGCTACATCTAAGGGATTAGTACTTTTCAACATTCGTACGGAGTCAATATATTCTTTTAAGAAGTGTTCCCTAAAAGGTTTCACAACTTCATTGGCACAACGATAGGACAGTATCCACCGGCAAAAAGTTTGAAAATCATAGGACTTTGACCAGGGAAAAAATTGATGTGCCCGCCAGGCTTCATCCATGTTCTTAATTAAAAAGTCAGCCTTTAGTTGCTGATAATCCAAGGCAAAACTATCGGCATGATAAATAAGGTTACCGACTTGCTGTTCGGTAGAATCCCATCGGTGTTTTAATTCAAGATAAGAAGAAAAGTTTTCGGGAGGAAAAGAATAATACCTCCCCATACTGTCCTGTATGCTATAATACACAGTATAATTTCCATACATATTGGCAATAAGCCAATACATGGCTTTCAGCTTTAACGAATCGGCAGGTGTCAGATATTTACCAATGGCATTCATCAGTTCCGGCTTGTTTAAATTGGCTTTTGCAACGACATTAACCACCGGGGCAGGAATACCGGCACGCTTCGATTTGAGACATTGCCAGTTCAACAAACCAAAACTCACGATAAAGAAAATAAAATATTTCGTTCTGTTCCTGCTTAACATCAGACTTTCCGTTTTTTTTTTAATGAAATACAAAGCGTTGTTGCCATTATTTTTCCTGCTTTTCAGGAATAAACCCCATCGCCCTCTCACTCATCGCCGTGATGGTCAGTGAGGGGTTTACGCCCGGGTTAGCTGAGATGGCCGAGCCATCGCAAACGTACATGTTTTGGTAACCAAAAACCTTATGGTGTTTGTCGATAACGCCCGTTTCGGGAGAGTCACCAATCACGGCTCCCCCCAAAATATGTGCTGTGGTGGGAATACCAAACAGTGCTTCGGTAGTCATCACAAACGGCGTTCCTTTGATTACTTCAGAGGTGCGGTCAGCAAGCTCTTTGGCTCGCGGGATAAATGATGTGGGTGCTTTTCCGGTGGATACCGTAGAATTCAGGTTGAACCATCCCCGTTTAAAGCGCAACGTGCTGTCTAAGTGCTGCATAAACAATAAAATGACCGATTCTTCCGAGAAATTCTTTGAAAAATAAATGCGCAGCCACGAACCGGGTCGGCTCACCAGGATTTTAAGGAGTTTACCCACCCGCGCCCATCCATTTTTTCCAAAAGTCAACGGTACACCCATCAATTTAAAGAATCCGGAGCCGGAGCCGTAACGTACCGGTTCAACGTGCGAATTTTCATCGGGTGGAAAAATGGAGCCGATGGCCACGCCTTGAGAGAAGTTTCTTTCACCTGCCGGTGAATGAACCTGAATCAGGCTTTCGTTGTTGGTTCGGATATCATCTCCGGTTTTATCACTTAGCCGGGTTAGGTGTTTTTCTTTCATGTTAAGCAGCAGCCGGACGGTTCCCAAAACCCCACCGGAAAAAACAACCCCTTTGGCTTTTACCTCTTTTTTGCGACTGAAAAGTACCCCTGTAGATTTCTTGTAGGTAATGAGGTAACCCTCTGATCCATCGGCTTTGCCGGTGGGACGCACGTCGACAACTTTGTTTTCGGCCAGCACTTCAGCGCCTTTCTTCATGGCAAGGTAGAGATAGTTTTTGTCCAGCGTGTTTTTGGCATTGTAACGGCATCCGGTCATACAGGCGCCACAATAATTACATCCGGCACGATTTGGCCCTTCACCATTGAAAAACGGATCGGGTACTTCCACTTCAGGTTCTCCAAAGAAAACAGCGACATCGGTGGGTTCAAATTGATGGTCGTGTCCCATTTTTTCGGCCACTTCTTTTAATGCCAGGTCGGCATCGAAAAGTTTGGGAACGCGGGTAGCCCCAAGCATTTTTTCAGCGGTTTGGTAAAAGGGTTCCAGCTCTTTTTGCCAGTGAGTGAGTGTTGCCCAACTTCCCGATTCAAAAAATTGCTTTTTAGGCCGGGGCAGGGTATTGGCATACACCAGCGATCCGCCGCCCACACCTACGCCGCTCAGGATGCCTACATGTCGGAGAAAGGTCATCTTAAAAATACCGAAAAACCGGAAGGCAGGTAACCACATCCACTTCCGCAGGTGCCAATTGTTTTTTGGAAAGTCACTGGATTTCCACCATTTTCCTTTTTCAATCACTAATACTTTGTACCCTTTTTCGCTGAGGCGCAATGCAGACACAGAACCGCCGAAGCCGGAGCCAATGATGACGTAATCATAATTTTCCTGAAGTTTTTTTTGCATGGGTTTGATTTTGCAGTAAAGTTAAAAAAAGTAATGTGAAAAAGAAACATTGACAAGAGAAAAATGTGCCTAACCAAGAATGATTTTTTCTTTTATCCATAATTCAAGCAGTGGGTCAGATAAGCTGTAGCGGTTGTTTTCACGTAATAAAATACCTGATCCGGAAAGTCTTTTCAACGCTCTTCCCGGATTAATTTTTTTTGTATCGAGGTGTGAATAAGGCGATTCCCTGTACCTGACTATGGCCAACAAGGTTTGAACCAGCTCTCGGCTCCTGCTGATATCTTCCCATTGTTTCTCAAGATAGTTGTTTTCAATAATTATCAGTTGCTTTAAAATTTCAGATAATGAGGGTTCTTTGGGCTTGGATTCGATGGCTTTATTTAATAAAATTTGTTGAAGAATAAGCTGGGTATAATATGGATGTCCTTTAGTGAAATCAAGTATTTCATCAATGAATTTTTCTGTGTATGTGATATTGTTATCCGTCAAAGTGCGGGATAAATATTTTTTAAATTCATCCCTGTCGATATAACCGAGATGAATAACCCTTGCAAAGCGGTAAAACGGGGAATTGTGTTTCACAAAAAGGGTTTCCATAACCGATTCATAACTTCCGGAAAAAATATAAGCGGCATGATCCTGTAACTGGATTTTTGACCTTACCATTTTAACGATTTTATCACCATCGAATTTTTTAATGTCACCGAACTCATCAAATCCACAAATAATCTTTTTGCCGTATTTCTTCGGATAATTGTTGATAAAATCAAGGCTGTCAGAGAACAGCTCCCAGCCATTGGGATCAGGCGTACTGTATTTCAGGATGAAATCAAAATTTTCAATGGTTTGCTTTAGCTCAACGTTTCGAAAAACTTCGGCAATATTTCCGGTGATTTTTCTGAAAGCTTTTCCCAGTTTTCTGTTATTTAAGACATCTTCGGTAATTTTATGGGAAAGAGATTCCAAATCTGGGGTTACAAAAACATCAATATAGGCAGTATAAATGTCCTGTTTTTTTAACCTATTCAGGATTTCAAGTGTCAAAGAAGTTTTCCCAAACCTTCTCGGAGCAATAATAACAATACTTTGCCCTTGTAACAACAGTTTGCTGATGGTTAATAGCTCCTTTTCCCTACCAATCAACTGGCTGCCTTTCACCGGTTTTCCTACTTGTAACTGAGTCATGGTTTCTTGTTTTACGACAAAGATAATACAAAGTTTGTATCATACTGTATCTGTCTTATAAAAAACATACACATACTGTATGATACACATTGTGTCTTTAGGGAATCGGATTACACCAAACACCGAAATAAAACGTCTCCATTGTAAATGAGGACAAGTATTGGAGGTTTGTGGGGCATAAGCCGGTCTTGTGAAAATTCGGTAAACAAGAATTGCACAAGCCGGTGTGGGGTTTAATAAAATTTGTTTAGACTGTAAACCAAACGCACATTCTTATAACCGGGTGAGATTAACCCAACCTAACTCATCCGCGTTTGCAACGCGGATGCCTTTATCCAAAGCCTTTTCTTACTATATTTTTAAGTTGAAGTTGTTTTGCAGTCGCTTTATTATTTCAGCATCCATATATTCATCCGGATCGAGTTCATCAATAAGATGAATCTCTGTGGTAAAATCTATAAACGGGTGTCCTATGTTTTTTTTCATACAGATAGTTTCTTTAATTTAGCTTATTGTTGGCGCATATAAAAATAAATAGTTTCTAAAAAAACGAATAAAATAATTACTAACTTTGTAAAAAAGAGAATGCACTATGAAGACGCTTGAAATCAAAAAAGATTTTCACCAACTCATTGACAGTATTGATAATGAGAGCCTGTTGAATAGTTTTTATAAGCTTATTAAGAAACGAATTTCCAGTAAAGAGGGAAAACTATGGAATAGATTAACGAAAGAAGAGCAAGAAGAACTGATTTTATCATTTGAAGAAAGTGAGAGGGCAGAAAATCTAATAAGTCTGGACACAATGAAAAAGAAGCATAAAAAATGGCTTTAGAAATCTACTGGACAAAACGAGCGGCTACAAAGTTCGATAAAATTATTGAATACATAGATACAGAGTGGGGAGAAAATGTTGCAAAAGCCTTTGCTAGAAGGGTATATGACTTTTTAGATATTTTATCAGAATTTCCGGAAATAGGAACCATAGAAAATAATGGGAAAGGAATTCGTGGTTTTACAATAGTGAAGCAGATAAATATATTTTACAGAATATCAGGGCACCGGATTATTTTATTGAACTTTTTTGACAATCGGCAAAATCCGAAAAAGAAAAAATACTAAACTTAACTTATCTGTGCTAATATTGTCTAAGCTTCCTGGCGCAAGCGTCCGCTTGTGCCTGAAACTTAATTTTTTCGTAAATTTATTCCGTAAAATGACAACTGACCCTTAAAAACCAATCTGTTATGAGCGAAAAATACAAGTTCTTTAATAAAGAAGATTTATATTTTGTCACTTTTACAGTTGTCAACTGGATTGATGTTTTTACAAGAAGAGAGTATAGAGATGTATTGATCGATAGTTGGCAATATTGTATCAGGGAGAAAGGACTGATCATTCATGCGTGGTGTATTATGACCAATCATGTACATATGATTATTTCAAGTAATGGTGAGGAATTGAGCGATATTATGCGCGATATGAAAAGCTATACATCAACAACCATTAAGAAACTTATTTTCGAGAATCCGGAAGAAAGCAGAAAAGAGTGGATGTTACAAATTATGAGGCAGAAAGGTAGGCAAAACAGTAACAATAAAGATTTTCAACTCTGGCAACAACATAATCATCCTATACGGTTAGACTCAAATTATTTGATGGAGCAAAAGCTGGATTATATTCATGATAATCCGGTTAAGTCAGGTTTTGTGGATGAACCGGAGCATTATTTATACAGTAGTGCCAGGGATTATTCCGGGCTTAAAGGATTGGTAAAAATAGAATTGATAGAATAGTGCATGTATTGGCACAAGCGGACGCTTGCGCCAGACATAGGGTTGGATAGGTTGTAGCGGTTATTTTCAATAAACATACAAATACTGTATGATACACATTGTGTCTTTAGGGAATTGCATTACAACAAACACGAAATAAAACGTCTATATTATATTGGCACAAGCGGACGCTTGCGCCAGATCCAGTTATAGAAAGTGTATTGTATGCGGTAAAGGGTTTTAAGCTTCGAATTCTTCCACGGTCTCCATCTCCACCGGCGGATAAATTTGTCCCACGAGTGGTGGCATGGAATTGTACACCCAGTCGATGTCCACACTGCCGAGATTAACAGCCTGGTGCTTTTTAAAGCCATTGAATTTGCCGCGAACCAACACGTCCTGCATGGCAAGTGTGAGACCGAAAATAGCTACAGGAGTGTCTTCTTTTAACGAAAGCAATTCTCTGGTGTAAGTTCCAGGATGGAAAACCATTTTCCGGCTGTCGGCAGCCTGACACTGTAAAAGCGGAATAATCACCGGAAAACCATCTTCCGCCACATACGACAAAAATTTCAACGTGTTGAGTTTGTTCAGCAGTTTTACTGTCCAATCGTTCATGATACTTTCTGCTTTTTTTGTTTTGGCTGCGGCTTTGGAGAATTTGGTCAGCAGTGCTGACATAACTATTCCGGCCAACGGCAAAGAAGCTTTTTCGGTGGTTTCCACCAAATCCATGTAGTGGATGGTATGCAAACCGAAATAGGAATTGTAGCGCCACATGGGTAGTTTGTTGAACCGGACGTATTCCGGGCCTTCCTTTTTCGATTCCCGCCACAGTGCTTTACCCCGCCACAGGTTTTTATCTAATGTCATAATCAAAAAACCCGTTTTTGGATTTTTCAACACATTTTCTTTGCTTTTTCCTTCGGTGAATTGTCCCCACACAATTTCTCCCGGGCCATTGGCCTGCATGGTGGTGATGAGTGTGATGTGCGGAAGCCCGGCTGCATTGACAGTAGCCAGCAATCCTACTTTGCTTTCCGGTTTGAAAGCTTCGATATCTTCGGGACTGAATTGTTTTTTTGTTTTCATCTTTTTCAATTTAGGATTGGTTATTGGTCTATGGGGATGCTTGAACCAGTTTTAGTCATTATGATTCTTCATCCGGCAGACCGGTAATGCGACAGTAGTCCACCGGTTTGGGTTCGTTATCTTTTGTCAAAATGATCTTTTCTTTTGTTTTTACCGACCCTGTCCACAAAATATTTTCTCTGTTTACGCCGGAGTTTTTGGCAATTTCCGTCAACTGTTCCATTTCATCTGCGCTCAAAAGACCGTATTTTTCAAATGTCCACTTTTGTCCAAGCCGCTGGTATTTGTCGTTACACAAGTTGTTAAAAGCACATAATTCCCACCGGTCGGGGTGCAGGTTGTTTTTGGCTATGAATTGGCCGATACCGGCAATGTTTTCTTCAGTACCGGTGGCATCAGGAATTATGGGGGTTCGTATCCACAGCGCTTTGGGCGATCCGTGTATTTTCATCCATTCAGATAGGGTCAGCAGGTTGTTGAGGATTTTTTCGTTGCTACTTCCCGTAAATTCCTTGTGTTTATTGCTGTCGATTTCTTTGATGTCGTAAAGCAATAAATCGGTGTAAGGCAAAATCTTTTCATAAGCGGCAGCCGGTGCCAGTCCGCAGGTATCCAGTGCGGTATGGATGTCGTTTTCCTTCATTCTTTTCATAAATTCAGCCACGAAACCGGCCTGTAGGGTGGGTTCGCCTCCCGAAACGGTGATGCCACCACCGGATTTCTCAAAATAGGCTTTGTCTTTCAGTACTTCCTGTACCACTTCTTCCACGGTAATTTCCTGTCCCATCATTTCCAAAGCACCTGTTGGGCACTCTTCTACACAAATCCCACAGGCTTCACAAATGTTTCTGTCGATAATGATTTGATTGTCAATATAGGACAGGCTGTTATTTGGACAGGCCGCCACACAAAGCTGACATCCAATGCAATTGGATTTTAACCATTGCAGTTGCGGTTTGGGCGAAATACTTTCCGGATTATGACACCAGGAACAGTGCAATGTACATCCTTTCAGGAAAATGGTCGTCCGGATACCGGGGCCATCTTCGGTGGACATGCGCTGAATTTCCAGCAACCTGCCATTTATGATGTTTTTTTCTGTCATTTTTAAAACCTACATTTTTTCGTGACTAATGCGGGCGATGATTTCATCCTGCAGCTCCCTGCCAATGGAGGTGAAATAGGCATTATATCCGGTAACGCGCACCAGCAAATGGCGGTAGTTTTGCGGATGTTTCTGCGCATCGCGGAGCATGTCCGGATCGAGAATGTTGATTTGTAACGCCGTGCCGCCATTTTCTACATATCCCTTTAAAAAGGCTTTGAACTTTTCTTGATGTTCCGCATCCCTGATAAGGGAAGGGTTAAATGTAATGGTGTGGCTGGTGCCATTGGAAACAAGGTTTACAAAATCTTCATAGTCACCGTTTTTTGTTCGTCCGCCAAGGACTTTTCCCACAGAATTGGTGTTGGAAGTGGGGCCGTTGATGTCGGCGCCGTTTGTGGGACAGATGGCGTTGGACAAAAATTGCCCTTTTTCACGGCCATCCGGACTGGTAGCCATCACATACCCATCGCCTACCCAGTAATTCCAGCTTAACATTCCGGGACGAAATTGGCGATGGGTAGATTTTGTTTTGTGTTTCCAGACCTCGCCGGTCCATGTTTCCATCACAAACTGTCCCATGGCATCGGCTTCATCATCATCGCGGCCGTATTTGGGTGCTTTGTATTTTGCCCTGGCCTGCAACACTTCAAAACCTTTCCAGTTGGCTTTTAATGCTTTGATGAGTTCTGCCATACTCACCAGCTTTTTGTCAAAAACCAAATATTTGATGGCGAGCAACGAATCGACGGTGGTGGCGTAAGTTACCGCTTCGATGGTGGTAAAACTGATTTCGGCGCCGCCTTGTGTAACATCCAGTCCTTTTTCTGCACAGCCTTTTACAAGGCACGAAAGGTAAGGCGTGGGGTTGTATTTAGCACGGATAGATTCGGAAACTTCGTACAAATCAACAATTTTCTTAGTGATATATTCCGTTTGCCGGATGTAAGCTTCCCGGAATTCTTCCCATGTTTTAAATTGGATTGCATCGCCGGTTTTTGGGCCGTCCTGCTTGATTTTTTCTTTTATACCGGTAATGGGGTCAACAAACATATTCAAGTCTTTCCCGTTGGTGAGTGCCAGTTCCACTGCTTTCAGCAGGTTCAGGTTGTTGTCCACAGTTCCGGAACGGTCGTTGCCGGCCATGGTGTTTTCGAGACAACCCACGGGAGCATAATCGTGGATGTTGTCCTTGGTAATGAGATGTTCAAATTTGCCTTCTTTGGCTTCCCGCATGAGGCCGGCCATGGAACGCTCGTCAAAATTTAATAGAAAAGGAGCCCCCTGACTACCGGAAATCATATCAATCACTTTAGTCAGCAGCTTTTCGGGGGAATGACGGTGCAGCCTTACATTGGGTTTGGGTTCCAGAATGGGCGACATTTCATCAATGACTTCCAGCATAGCGTAGGTCAGATCGTTGGTGGCATCTTTGCCATCGGCGCCCATTCCTGATAAGGTTATAAGCTGTCCGTAACCGGCTGTAATTCCCTGATTTGCACCTACCCTGATAAGGGCATCGTAAGCTGTGTTGGCATGTATCCAGAAAGTTTTCATGATTTCTTTACCAAACTCCCTGTCCATGCCATCGGCTACAGATTTTTGCCAGTAAGGCAGCAGGTACTGGTCAATTCTTCCGAAGGAAACGCCAGGCCCGGGATAATTCTCATCGCTCATTACCAACATGTGGGTAAGCCAGAGGGCCTGCAGGGCTTCCCAGAAAGTTTCGGCCGGTTCCCACGGAACTCTTTTCAGGTTTTCAGCCATTTGCAACAGCTCGTTTTTACGCGTTGAATCTGTTTCCTGTTTTGCTTTGCGGCTGCAGAGAGCACTGTATTTTATAGCTAAATCGCGGGGCATGGTAGCGGCAGTCATCATGGCGCGAAGCTGGCCGCCTTTGGAGCCTCTTTTTTCTTCTTCTGTTAGGTTTTCATAAAAGTTTTTGAGTTCGGAATAAATACCTTTCCAGCCGATGCGCAGCACCTTATCGTAACCGGGAATGATATGCCCGGAGGTGGCTCCTGAGTTGCCGTAACCGTGGTCGTGAAACCATTTCATTTTGGCCCGTGAACCGTTTTTGCCGTAAATGAGTTTGTCAACCGCTTTGGCCTCCTTCTCGTTCCAGCACATGGAAGTCATCAGGTTGAAACGTGCGCCGGCTATCAGATCGCCGGGCAGGATTTCCTGCGGAACATAATTGACGATAGTTTCTTTTACAAACCATGCTTTGCGTTCGGGAAGGCTCCAATTGAAAAAGTCATCCGGTGTTTCTACTTTGCGGGCAACCTGTTTCATGGACGACCTGAAAGTTTCCAGGAAAGGATAAGTTTCCGGTACGATGTAGTAAGTCAGCTCATCATACTGAATGTCCCATGGCGTTCCGGTAGTCCACGCAGTAAATTCATTATTCCATTTGCGGGAAGTGCCCGTAAAATAGTAATCTCTCAGCCATTGAATGCGTTTGCTGAGTTTTTCCGGCTCTTTGATTTTTTGAATTTGCAGGATAGTTTCCATGGCAGCGTAATTTATAGGATTTGTGTAATTTATTTTATAACAGTTATTTGTGATTTGCTTTTTGTCCGGTTTTTATTAATCATAATTTCGAGATGTTCGGCACCGTGGTTGAGCAGCCTCGTCATAATGCGGATTGCTTTTTTTTCGTCTTGTTCCCGGACAGCTTCCGTAATTTCTTTATGTGCGTCGAAAACCACGGTACAAACTTCCGGGTCGGAGAAGAACAGCGTGGAAAGATGAAGGTAAATTTCCCGGAAGGAATTTATCAGCAGCGAATAGATAAAATTACCCGAAGTCAATGCAATTATTTGATGAAATTTGTAGTCCAGTCCGGCCACTTCCTGCTCATTGTCCCTGTTTATAATTTCTTCCTGCCGGATAATTTCTTCTAATTGGTTCAGCTGCTCTTCAGTCCTGTTTTGAGCGGCGAGGCGAACCATTTCGTTTTCAAAAAGCATTCTCATTTCGAGGATGTCCTGCTGTATTTTCGGATCTAATGTTCCATGGTAGTTTAACAATGAAAGCAGCAGCGGGATGGAAGCTTCTTTTCTAAAATCGTTTACTACTGTTCCTGAGCGGGGGCGGATACTGACCAGTCCACGCAGGGAAAGTTCTATCAGCCCTTCATGAACCACAGGACGGCTTACTTTCAGTTGTGCGGCCAATTCCCGTTCTGAGGGAAGCGTTTCGCCAATGGATATCTTTCCCGAAAGGATAAGGTTTTCAAACTTAGCTACGAAAACCTGTTTCAGACTTTCCGTTTTAATCGGTCCTAATAATTTTTCTCTCATAATTCTGCCGGTTGGTGGTATTACCAGTTTGTAAAAGTAGTAAAAAGTTTTAAAAAACGATAAAGAAGTAAAAGTTTTTTTGTTTTTAATGGAGGGAAGTCATAAAGTGGAAACGTGCACCGGCTATCATATCTTCGATGAATGCATGAAATAGCAATGTTTCAATATTTTTCCGATATTAGCACCAATAACTTCAAAAAATAGAATGATGCCTACACAATCTGCTTTGGAAGCACTGAAACATTTGCGTGATCCTTCAACTTTTCAATGGTACGTGATTCCTCTTTTCGCTTTTGTGGTGTATGTATATGCGGTGGAGGTCGAAAGGAAAAACTGGAAGCTGATTTTTGCCGGTCTCGCCTTTTGGGGTATGGACTGGTTTAACGAAATCTGGAATTCGCTGGTATTTCACTTTACCCAGTTTGCACCGGTATGGGGTGCGCCGGGGAAATCTGCTTACGAAATCCTCATTGGCCTGAATATTGAAATCAGCTTTATGTTTGCCATTGCGGGCATTGCTTTTGCCAAAATGTTGCCCGAAGACAAAAAGATGAAAATCATCGGTATTCCCAATCGTTGGTTTTTTGCCATTGTTAATTCCATTTTTTGTGTTGTTGTGGAGCTGTTGCTCAATGCTGCCGGCGCGCTCACCTGGGATTATGTGTGGTGGAATGCCGGAGCGCCTTATCTTATCGTTATTTTTGGCTACCTTACTTTTTTCATTGTTTCATACTGGGTTTTTGATATGAAATCAGTAAAAAAACAGCTTGCCACGCTGGGTGTCATTTTTAGTGTGGACTTGCTGGCTATTCTTGTTTTTGGTGTGGCGCTGGGATGGCTGTAAGTGTGGTTTTGTAGATGAACCGGATCATCATTTATACAGTAGTGCCAGGAATTATTCCGGGCTTAAAGGATTGGTAAAAATAGAATTTAATGAATAGTGCATATATTGGCACAAGCGGACACTCGCGCCAGTATGTATAATAGTTACTGCGACTGGATTTTTGTCAATCTGTAATAAATCAGAAAAGCGTAATATGTGGCCCATTGGGAAGGATGGGAATTTTCAAAACATGCTCAACATACTGAAAATAGTAGAAAAGTTTGTGATTTAATTTGAATCCGTAATCCACATTGGGGTTGTAACCTATGATGGGCTCAAAAAACGGATTTCTAATGGGGTTCATGGCTTTGGCATTCCATTCAGAAACATATTGCCTGTTCCAATTTTCGTAATACGATTGCGGACGGTATTGTGCCGGATTGTTTTGCATGGTGTACCAGGTTTCAAATTTTTGGTCAAATGTTTCCAACTCATACTCGATGCTGTCCTTTTTTGCAATTTCAACAACAGGTTTTGTTTTTTTTACCACTGTTCTTTTTTGTGTTGAACAGGAAGCAATAAACAGCAAAATTCCGATCCAAAATATTATCTTTTTCATGGCTGATAAATTTTTTGGTTACATAATTATTATGCTAAAATCATACCAAAAATGGTGCGATTTTGACTTTCTGTGATGTAAAGCATAGGTCGACTTAGGTTAATTCATTCCATGAAAATACTACCGCATTTCAATGGCTGTTTGCAAACCTTATTTTTCTATTTTTACGAAAAAGAAAAGATGCTTCAACTGAGTTATAAAAAACATGTTTTCAATTTTAAAAGGCCTGCCGGAACTTCGCGTGGAGTGCTGGAGCAGAAAACTTCTTATTATTTGACGGTTTGGGATACGGAAGCCCCTGAAATAAAAGGGATAGGGGAGTGCAGTACCATCAAAGGACTGAGTCCTGATCCGTGGGGCGACTATGAATATATCTTGCGGGAAATGCAAAAACATCCCGAACCTTATGATATTTGGCTGAACGAAGGGTTGAAAGAGTTTCCTTCTATCCGCTTTGGTTTGGAAACGGCTTTGCTTGATCTGCATCGGGGCGGGCAACGCATTTTGTTTCCTTCCGGTTTTACCCGTGGACAAAAAGGGATTCCGATCAATGGGTTAATCTGGATGGGCGATTTCGATTTTATGAAAAATCAAATCAGAGAGAAAATTGATTCGGGGTTTCGTTGTGTTAAACTAAAAATCGGAGCGATTGATTTTGAAAAAGAACTGGAATTGTTGCAGTTGATTAGAGGTGAATTTAATGCTGATGATCTGGAATTGCGGGTTGATGCCAATGGTGCTTTTAAACCGGGTGAAGCGCTTGAAAAGCTAAAACGTTTGTCGGAATTTCAATTGCATTCTATTGAACAACCCATCCGGCAAAAACAATGGGATGAAATGGCAAAACTCTGTGAAATTTCACCGGTTCCTGTTGCTTTGGATGAAGAACTCATCGGATTGAAAACACGTGAGGAGGCCCGAAAAATGCTGGAGCAGATTAAACCTCAGTATATCATTTTAAAACCCAGTCTGCTGGGTGGCTTCAGCAAGGCTAAAATGTTTATCGAAGAAGCAGAAAGACTTGGATCGGGGTGGTGGGTAACTTCGGCGCTGGAAGGCAATATCGGCCTGAATGCGATTGCCCAATGGACTTTTTTACTGGAAAACCCCATGCCACAAGGATTGGGTACCGGTCAACTTTTTACCAACAACATCCCTTCGCCTTTGTACGTTGATAAAGCACAGCTCTTTTTTGATGAAGAAAAAGGGTGGGATTTAAGTTTGTTTGATGAGTAAAGAAAAGAAAATACTACGCCTGAACATGCAGGCTTTTGATGAAGCATGGCATTTGAAATATGCCTATACACATCTGAAAGATAACTGGTCGCCGGCACCATGGAAAAAGGAGCTGATGTATTTTGTCATTGATTGGCTGTCACAATCGGCAACCATCGCTGCGGAGACCTCGGGCTCAACCGGTGTGCCTAAAAAAATTAAACTTTCAAAAGAATTTATGGAGGTCAGCGCCCGGGCTACGCTCGATTATTTTGGTTTGCTGGCGGGTGACAAGGCTTTGCTGTGCCTGCCCGCAAAATACATTGCCGCCAAAATGATGGTGGTGAGGGCGTTTGTGGGTAAATTGGATTTGTACTGCATCCCACCATCCTTAAACCCGGCAAGCGAGTGGACGCCTCCGCTTGATTTTGCCGCTTTCACCCCGGCTCAGCTTAGCGAACTGCTGAAAACGGAAAAGGGCCTTTCTTTTGTGAAAAGCATTAAAAAAATTATTCTGGGCGGCGGTATTGTTCCTGCTGTTCTGGAATCAAAAGTTCAGACGCTGGATACCCAAATCTGGCATACCTATGGCATGACGGAAACCATGAGCCATATCGCATTGCGAAAGGTCAATGGCAATGATAAAAGCGGTTTTTTTTATCCCATGCCCGGTGTGCAGCTTGCAAAAAACGATTCGGGATGTTTGACGATTACGGCCCCTAATCTTGGGATTTTTGGTCTGGAAACCAACGATTTGGTTGAGATGCAGCAAGGGGGTGGTTTTAAAATAATAGGACGGAAAGACAATGTGGTTAACAGCGGAGGAGTGAAACTTTTTCCCGAGCAAATTGAACAAAAACTGAGTGGTTTTATTGAAGATCCGTTCTATGTGGGATCCTTACCGGACGAACAATTGGGAGAAAAATTGACCCTGTTTGTGGAGTCGGAAGATGCCGGCGAAAGCCGTCAAGAGCAAATCAGGAAAGTACTCAACGAAAGGTTGAGTGGCCTGGAAATTCCGCGTGCCATTGTTTTTGAAAAGTCGTTTTCGCGTACTGAAAGCGGGAAAATAATCAGAAAGAAACAGTCAATGAATCGTTAATAAAAACAACACGGATGAAAAAAATCGGATTGATTGGTGGCGTAACCTGGACTTCCACCATCGACTATTACCGGATAATCAACGAATTGTCGAATCAAAAAAGCCATGGACACCACACGGCAGAGGTGATTATTTATTCCGTCGATTTTCACGAAGTACTGATTCGCATGCAAGAAGCAAAATGGACTGAAATTGAGCAGATGTTCATCGAAAAAGCCATCAGTCTGAAAAAAGCCGGCGCTGATTTTTTCGCCATTGGCTCCAATACCTTATCGAAGGTAGGCATGCAGGTTTCAAAAGCGTCCGGCCTGCCTATCGTGGGAATGGTGGAATCGGTGGCTGAGGCTATTTTAAAAAAGGGCTTCAAAAAGGTGGGTTTTATGGGAACCACTTTTGCCATGGACGATCCATTTTATCGTGAAGGATTAAAACAAATGGGTATTGAAGCAATTATTCCTAAAACGAAAGAAAAAGCGTTTATCAATCACGTCATTATGGATGAGCTGGCTTATGATGTGCTGAATCCTGAAAGCCGCAAAAAGTTTTTGGAAATCATGAACCGCATGGTTCATGAACAGGCTGTTGAAGGCGTTGTGCTGGGCTGTACCGAAATTCCCATGCTCATCAAACAGCAGCACACCTACATCCCCGTTTTTGACACCACTGAAATTCATGCTGCGGCGTTGGTGGAATATGCCTTGCAATAACCCAAAACCGGATGGCCCCTGCGGTGCGTTGCTGATTAATTGAAATTAATGATCAGTAGGTTTATTTTTATGAATATATCCCGAAAGGGCCTCCACATACTCTTCAAATGCCGAAATACCTTTTGGCGTAATTTTACAAGTTGTTAAGGGATAATTGTTTCGAAAGCTTTTTTTAATGCTGATATATCCGGCATCTTTCAGCTTGTTCAGCTGAATACTCAGGTTACCCTTGGTGGCCTTGGTTTGTTCAAGCAAATAGGAAAATTCGGCCGACTCAAGACTAATCAGCAACGACATGATGGATAGTCTGAGCTGTGAATGTAAAATCGGGTCGAGGTTCTTAAACATGGCGTTGTGATTTTTCCCTATTCCGCAACAGATAACCCGGAACGAGATAGGACACAATAATTGATAATGCGATTGAAAGAAAAGTAAATTGGGGCGCCACAAACAAACTGGCAATAGCAATAAGCCAACTGGCTATTCCACCATAAATCAGTGGCTTGAAGTGAATCATCCCTCCTGAAGCAAACGTACTGAGCCCATAAAGTGCAATAATTAAGATATTCGACATGCTCCAGCTTATTTTGCCCATCATGGCACTGAAAAGGATGAATAAAAGCATGATCGAAAATCCTGTCCATAAAAATCCAATGCTGTTTGCCAGATAGGTCTTGGTTTTGGCCCGGGCTTTTGATTTGCGAACTCCAAGGGCTGTGCCGATGAGCCCTGCAACCATGATAACCGGCCATGCAACATAGGGGTAGGTAAACTGAGTGTACAACAATCCAAAGTGGATAAGTGTACCCGCCAAAACCAACCATCCCCACAACAAATAGTAAAAACTACCGGCCTCAAGTTTTGATTTTGCATTTTCTATCATTTCCTGAATAAGTTTCAGGCTTTGCTGCTCGTTAAATTGTTCTTCCATTTTTTCCGGTTTTTAAAGTTGAATTGTTTTTTTGTTTGGGCCTTGTTCGTTTTTTATGCCAATCAGTGCCCGGGCAATAAATCCTACGCCCATTCCGGCAAGTGTTCCGATGGCAACCTCATTGTAATACATCCCGATGGCAATCCCGATAAACATGAAGCCGATAAATAGCCAGCTTGAAGCTTGTGTGAAAAAATTTGATTTCATGACATGTTAATTTAAATAATGAAACAAGTTGCAAATATAAAATAAGTTTATGATATAAACCAAATAAATTGAAAATATTTTTTTGATCAAAAATTATCGTTATTTTTGATCAATCATCACTAAATCAAATTCTATGAAACGTTTTATTCGTATTGCTTTTGTATGCATGTTCTCCGCTCTGTTGACGATACCTGCCATGGCGCAGGATCAGCTTCCATCACCCACAGCGTTTTTCGGCTTTAAGCCGGGCAGTGACCGGCAATTGTTTACCTACGAAAAATCAATCGATTATTTTAAATTGATGGATGCCCATTCCAACCGGTTGAAATTGATCAAAATCGGCGAAAGCCCGATGGGGAAACCGATGTATGTGGCTTTTATCTCCAACGAACAAAATATTGCCAACTTATTCAAGTTGAAAGAGATTAACAAACAACTGGCTATAAACCCATCGTTAACCCAAGCGCAGCAACGGCAGATGATCAGGGAAGGTCGCGTGTTTGTTTATGCCACCCTTTCGATGCACGCCAACGAAGTGGGGCCTGCCCAGGCTGCGCCATTGATTGCCTACGAACTGATTACATCGAAGGATCCTGAAATACGCTCATGGCTTGATAATACGGTGTATATGATGGTGCCATCGCATAACCCCGACGGCATGGATATGGTCGTTAATAATTACCTGAAATACAGAGGAACCAAATACGAAGGAGCATCCTATCCGGGAGTGTATAACAAATATGTGGGGCACGATGATAATCGCGATTTCATTACGCTTTCGCAGACTGATACCAAGGCTATTGCTGCCGTCTCCGATACGGCCTGGTATCCACAAGTGATGTTTGAGAAACACCAAATGGGATCAACAGGAGTTCGGTATTTTGTTCCGCCTCCGGCCGATGCCATTGCCCAGGTGATAGATGCCAACTTATGGAACTGGATGAAAATTTTTGGCTCGAACATGATTACCGAAATGACTGACGACAGTCTGAAAGGGGTCGTACAACAATATATTTTTGATGATTATTGGCCGGGTTCCACCGAAACAAGTTTGTGGAAGAATGTGATTTCGATGCTTACCGAATGCGCCAGTGCAAAGTTTGCCACACCGGTTTATGTGGAACCCACCGAGCTTAGGGCCGGAGGCAAAGGGCTTGCCGAATATAAAAAAGGCATCAACATGCCCGATCCGTGGAAAGGGGGTTGGTGGCGTCTGAGCGACATCATCAAATACGAGCAAAGTTCCACAAAGGCCATCATCAAAACAGCTGCTTTGCACAAAGATGAAATCCTGAAATTTCGCAACGACTTGTGCCGAAAAGAGGTGAACAAAGGCAAAACACAGCCGCCCTATTTCTATATCCTGCCGCAGCAACAAGCCGATCAGAGTGAGCTGGTCGACCTTATCCGAATTATGCAGGAGCAGGGAATTGATATGTATCAGCTCAATAAAAATGTTACCGTTGATAATTTTGACTTTCACCGCGGTGATATCGTCATCCCTCTCGCACAACCTTACCGTCCGTTTATTAAAGAGGTGATGGAGGCGCAAACCTATCCCGTGCGGCATTTTACACCGGGAGGCAAGGTAATCCGTCCCTACGATATCACTTCCTGGTCGCTGCCTTTGCACAAAGGGCTGAAAAGCCATGAGTTGGATGTTTATGCTGAGCAGGTGGCTAACCATATCAGTAAATTGCCTTTGCATTTTAATTTTATGAAGCCAATCGAAAAAAGCGGGTGGGGAGTGGCTTTTAAAGCCGGCGATAATGAAAGTTATCAAGATGCTTTTGGTTTGCTTGCACAAAAAGTAGCCGTTTTTCGCACGGATGAAGCGTTCAGTGTTGACGGAACCGTTATACCCAAAGGGAGTTTTGTGGTACAAAACGGAAGTGCGTTAACAAAGTTAATGCCTAAACTCACGGTGAATCCGGTAGCTTTACAGCAAAAGCCTGCCGTGAAGATGCATAAAATCAGTATGCCGCGCATTGCACTGATGGAGACCTATTTCCATGATATGGATGCCGGATGGACACGTTTTATTTTCGATACGTACCACATTCCGTTTACGGTGGTTCATCCCGGAGAGGTGGAAAAAACTGATTTCAGTAAATTTGATGTTCTTATTTTTCCGGATATGAGTAAATCGGTATTGATGGACGGTAAGTATTCCGAAAGTGGTTATTACCAACCCAATTATCCGCCAAAATACACCAAAGGCATTGGCAAAAAAGGCCTGCAAAAAATCATGGCTTTTGTAAATAGGGGAGGTAAAGTGTTGAGTTGGGGTCGCTCCACCGATTTATTTCTCGGCACCCTCACCATTCAACCGAAAAAAGGTGAAAAAGAAAGTTTTGTTTTGCCTTATCGCAATCTGGGAAAATCATTACAAAAGCAGGGCTTGTATTGTCCGGGTACTTTCGTGAAGGTCAATTGGAAGCCTGATCATCCGTTGACGCTTGGCATGGCAAAACAGACAGGCATTTTCTACCGAGGGAATCCTGTTTTCAGGACTTCCATTCCCGGATTTGATATGGATCGCCGTGTGATGGGTTGGTTTCCTGAAGACCATATTTTGCTAAGCGGCTACGCCGAACACTTGAATCTGGTGGGTAATAAGCCTGTCATGGTTTGGCTCAAAAAAGGTCAGGGACAAATGGTGCTTTACGGATTCAGTCCCATTTTCAGGGCTTCAACACCGGTCACCTATAAGTTGGTATTCAATGCGTTGCTGATGTAATACATTGAAGTTGCTTGTTTTAATTTTTGGGATTTTGTAAGAGAAATTCCGGAAAATAGCGGTCGAAAAGGTAAATGGTAAAGCCCATTCCGATGGTTCCGATGAAAGAACCTGCCAGGGTGTCTATGAG
>CAJXKB010000047.1 GCA_913055825.1 uncultured Bacteroidota bacterium | reverse complement strand
GCTTTTTAAGGTAGCAAAAAAAGGAAGTCCACTGTAAATGATTGAATTTCAGTGGACTTTTATTTTTGGCACCTGGCAGAAAAAGGTAAAAAAGCGCATATTCGAGGTGGACTAATCGGTGGACTTTTTTTTCGCAAAAAAGTCCACCTAATAAGGATACTTCTCACTGTTTTGCAGTGCTTTACATTTCGCCCTTTTACCTCTAAAGAATAGTTTTGTCATATCCCTTCGGCAAACTACATCTTGTATGATTCGTAGAGTTTTATAACTGCCCGGGCAAAAGATGGTGTAGTTGGTTAGCCGGATAGTCCGGGATAATATCCAACACATGTTTTAACCAGGCAAAAGGTTCCACGTCATTAATCTTGCATGTTGCCAGCAACGAATATACTATAGCTGCCTGCTGAGCGACATGGTGTGATCCGGCAAATAAGTAATTTTTTCTGCCTAATGCCACCGGACGAATGGAGTTTTCGATCAGGTTGTTGTCTATCTTAAACCGCCCGTCTTCTGCATACCTCACTAAGCGGGGCCACAACTTTAATGTGTAGGCAATGGCTTCACCTATGGCACTTTTTGGCAATACCTGATAGATATGTTCTTTCAACCATGCCTCCATTTCATTTAATACGGGAACTGCTTCTTTTTGCCGGAGTTCTTTTATCCGGTCAAAACCCAACTCCTTCTCACGGGCTGTACGTTCAATATCATATAATTTTTGAAACAGCAACAAAGCTTCCTTTACCCGCCCGGGATCGTTGTCTTTGGCATGTTCAAACTTCCGCCGGGCATGCGCCATACAAGCTAATAGTGTAATGTCCTTTTGGTTCTTTAAATTTGTATAAGCAACGTAACCGTCTGTTTGCAAATAGCCCTGATAGTTTCCCAGCATTTTATTGGGGCCTTCCCTTGATCGGGTTTTTTGATAATCAAACAACACAAGTTTATTCACCGGATCATAGTAAACCCAATGATAGCCTTTGTGTGTAGCTCCGGGTTTGTCTTTGGTCAGCACCGGTAGGGGTGTCTCATCGGCCATGATATAGTCTGTTGACAAAAGCTGCTTTTTCAAAGTTTCGTATAGCGGTTCAAGCAGGGTTGTGGTAGCATTGAACCAGCCATTAATGGTTGATTCGGCAATGACAACTCCATGGCGTTTGAATATCTGTTTCTGCCGGTAAAAAGGCAAATGGTCAACAAATTTACTGACAAGGATATGTGCCAGAATACCGGCCCCTGCGTTACCTTTTGGTATAGGTAAGGTGGGCAGCCCGGCAATGGTAATTTGAGTCCGTTCATCGTTGGAAGAAACGATATACTTGGGACGTATGATTTTACGAACATAAATATTGGCCGGCTCATACTCTAACACCTCGGTAACAGTTTCTCCAATCTTTTTTGCTCCTTCGGGTAAGCTATCCGGTTCAATGGTTTCCTCTTTGCGGGGAAGATGTGGGGCCAGTTCTAAACGTAACGGCTGTTCCTTGTTTTTGTCACTCTTGTTACGGGTATAAGTGATTTGTTCTTTTTCCTGTGAGTCGGTTTGTTGCCCCGGTAAATCGAACAGCGCCATTTGACCGGTATCCATACCAATGAACCGTTCGCTTTTGGTTCCAAAAATCATGCGTTTGAGTTCGGCAAGCTGATGCTTTAACAAGGTAACCTCTTCTTTAAACTGAAGCAGTTGTTCATACTCTCCTCTGCTAATTGTTATGGTATTTCCACTTGCTTTCATAAAGCAAATATACTACTATAACTCTTTGACAGGGCTTGTTTTAACCATTAGTTTCCAACACTGTTTTGTTGCAAAAAACGTCTTCTTTTTCTTGCATATGTCAATGAAATACCAGTAATTATCATAACCAGTTCGCTGTAGTCGATCTTTTGGCTTAAGGCGGGTTCTTGAATTTCGGGTAACTCAAAAGTCCCCTTTTCCAGGCGTTTATAAAACAACACAAAGCCTCCGGTTTCCCAGCGTAAAAGCTTAATGCGGTTGCGTCGTTTATTTATGAATATGAACAGGTCTCCGCTCATGGGGTTTTGCCTGAGTTGACCTTGTACCAATCCGCAAAGCCCGTCAAAACTTTTTCGCATATCGGTAGCTTCACGGTATAGAAAATACCGCCCTGATGTAATGGAAAACATAATCCGTTACAGGTTAATCAGCCCTTTGATCAGAGACATGGGGGCATGTACCGGTAACAACAGTTCGACACCATTGGGATAACGAAGACAGATATCTGCTACAGCAGGTTCATTCAACTGAATGAAACCCTGTGACCCGTTTTGTTGTTGGCGGACTTTGTTAATCCAGTACCTTAAAGTAAAGAGCTTAATGTTATTGGCCTTTGCAAAAGCAACCTGGCTCATGCCGCTTTGTTGCCACTGTTCTACCAGGGAGAACATCTGATTACGTTTTTCTTCTTTGTGCATCTTGTTTTTGCCGCAAATGTCAGAAGATATTTACTCGTGGACAAGATGCTCGTGGCGAAGGGATACCGCCTTGCCTTTTTTTTCTGAATAAAGATCCTCTGGTTTTCCCCATAAGTTATTACAGATGGGACTGCCTACTCAATTGACAATCGGTTTTTATTTGTTTTCCATCTTAAAACCGTAAACCCAATAATTGCGGAAATTAAAGAACCTATGAGTATCCCAATTTTTGCAGAGTCAATATATACCGGACTATTTTCAAATGCTAAACTTGCAATGAAAATTGCCATAGTAAATCCAATTCCGGCTAAAAAGGAAACACCTATAATTTGTTTATTACTAATTTCTTTTGGTATTTCAATAAGCTTTATTTTTTTGGCTAACAGTATAATAGATGAAACGCCTACACTGTTGCCCAAAACCAAGCAAACAATTATATTTCTTATTAATGATGTATCAAAATTAATATCACTATTTATAAGTACTCCTGCATTGGCCAAAGCAAAAACAGGAATAATAAGAAAAGCAACCCAATCGTGTAATTTATGTTCTAAATGTTGAAGTGGGGACTGAAATTTGTTTGTCCAGTTTTCCAAATTATCAATCTGCTCAATTTGTTCTTTGGATAGAATTGGTTTATTGGACACAGTTGCTTGTTTAATCTTGTTAGTAATACCCACCAGATTATTAATAAATGCAGATGTATCAACCTTTTGCCTAACAGGAACCGAAAAAGCTAATAAAATTCCTGCAATTGTTGGATGAATACCGGATTTTAAAAATAGTATCCAAATGATTATACCAAATACAATATTTAAGAATTTAGAATAATACCCTTTAAAAGATAATGCGTATAATATGCCTAATAATAATAAAGCGACAAACAATAAACTTGTATTTATGCTTCCGCTATAAAATACAGCAATTACTAATACTGCTCCTATATCATCGACAATAGCAAAAGCAGTCAAAAATAATTTAAGGCTTAAAGGAACCCTATCGCCTAAAAGTTTTAAAATAGCCAAAGAAAAAGCGATGTCGGTAGCCATTGGTATTCCCCAACCTTTAACTGTTTCAGGATTCTGATTTAATACTAAAAATAATAATACGGGAACCAACATTCCGCCCAATGCCCCAAAAATTGGAAAAGAAATTTTTTTAATAGAATTTAATTCCCCAATTAAAAATTCCCTTTTAATCTCTAATCCAATTAGGAAAAAGAAAATAGCCATTAAGCCATCATTAATCCATAAAATTAATGGCTTATTTAATTCAAAATCTTTAGTTACAAAACCAATTTTATATTGTAAAATGGATTGGTAACTATCTCCAAATGGCGAATTTGCCCAAACAATGGCAATAATTGTTGCAATTAACAATAAAATACCGCTAAAACTTTCAATTTTAACGAATTTCTGAAATGGGGATAAAATTTTCTTTTTAATCATATTGCCATTTATTGTTTCTTCTATTGGTAATACCTCAATAAAAGATATTTATTTCAGCTCAGCGAATCCTGCCACAAATACCGTATCAATAATATTTGGAGGAGAGGCCTGATGTACCTGAATAATATACCTTCCCGTATCAAGTTGATTTACTGACAGGGTAACTCCATCTAAATATTGAATTTGTTGTGTACAAACCTCTTCGTCGGATACTTTGCTATAAGCAGTGATATTAATGTTTCTGCCATCCAGCGTACCGTTGAAACGCGAAAATGAATAGCATCCGTCAGGCCCGATGGTGCCATAAAACCGTATGGGCAATGTGCCTCCGATGCGAATAGTGTCAGGGTGAAAGATACTGTCGATTTGCATAACAAATTCAGTATAATGGACATTTGACGGATTATCAAGCTTGCAACCACCTGCCATAAAAATCACCAACAGTGAAACAGGAACTAAAAACAGAAATATCAACTTTTTCATTTTCTAATCTATTAATTTAAATACCTAAAATCTTTGCATTTACAAAAAACACCGTATGCACATCAACATCAGTATCATGCGAAATTAACTCGCGTGTCGTGGTTTTAATATGCAGCTTGATACTATCTTTCATAATATAATCTTTCAAATTATCAGAAGACAAATCAAGTGTAATCGTTTTTAACCCCGATTTTGGAATATCGTTTATCCAGGCAATCTTTTTTTCGGGCAAACCGTCAGCCGAAATATCGATTTCAATATTTTTAAGAAAATTGAAAGAGGAAGACGAAGGTGATGTAATTGTAAGTGTCATTTCACTGGGGTATATTACATCAATTAAATTTTTATGTGTATTGTTAGATTCAAATTCCGAATTGGAATTCGTGTTAATATTCGGAGTAGGAATGTCAATGGGCAAATCGAGACCCAGCGTTTTCGGAATGGTAACTTGCGAATTATAAGTAACGTGAAATTGTGTAAGCTTATCCAATATTTTACATCCCGGGTTAGCAAACAAAAGTACACCCATAAATAGGAAAGAAATAATTTTTTTCATTGTGGTAATAAATTTATGTGAACAAAAGTAGCAAAGCTTTTTATATGCAGGAGTTAATTTTCTTCAAATAATTATAGTACAGTTTCAACACGTGGACCGTCAGGAAAGACAAAATGTCACACCCCTTCCCTTGGCACAACCTTTGATTTATTGGAAAGCCTAATATGAAATAATAATTTTAAGATTAATTGATATGACAGTACAACAAGGAAAAATCGGAATACAGACAGAGAATATCTTTCCGATTATCAAAAAATTTCTTTATTCCGATCATGAAATTTTCTTACGAGAATTGGTATCTAACGCCGTTGATGCAACCCAAAAATTAAAAACCCTTGCCTCCATGGGTAAGGTAAAAGATGAGCTCGGCGATTTGACTATTCATGTAGAAATCGACAAGAAAAAGAGGACACTCACCGTCCGTGACCGGGGAATCGGAATGACTGCCGATGAGGTGGATAAATACATTAACCAAATTGCTTTTTCCAGTGCCGAGGAATTTGTAAAAAAATTCAAAACCAAAACCGAAGCCGAGAAAAATGCTATTATCGGCCATTTTGGACTGGGATTTTACTCTGCGTTCATGGTTTCCGAGAAGGTGGAAATCAGAACCAAAACCTATAAAAAAGGTGGCTCAACCAAAGCTGTACGCTGGGAATGTGATGGAAGCCCTGAATACGTCATGGAAGAAACAGACAAAAAAGACCGCGGCACGGAAGTCATTCTGACCATCGACAAAGAAAACTCTGATTTCCTTGAAGAATACCGCATCAACGAACTATTGAATAAGTACTGTAAATTTTTGCCTGTACCTATTCAGTTTGGGATGGAAACCATTCACGAACCCATTGAGGGTGAAAAAGACAAAGATGGTAATCAAAAAACCAAGGAGGTTCAGAAACCCAAGATTATCAATAATCCGGACCCTCTGTGGAAGAAAGCTCCTTCGGATGCCACGGAGGAAGAGTACAAAGCTTTTTACAAAGAATTGTATCCTTATACCTTCGAAGAACCTCTTTTCCAAATTCATTTGAACGTGGACTACCCTTTTAACTTAACCGGGATCCTTTATTTTCCAAAATTGAAAAAAGATTATGAGTTGCAGAGAAATAAAATACAACTTTATAGTAATCAGGTTTTTGTAACAGATTCGGTTGAAGGCATTGTGCCTGAATTCCTGACTTTGCTGCACGGCGTTATCGACTCTCCCGATATTCCGTTAAACGTAAGTCGATCGTATTTGCAAAGCGACAAAAATGTAAAAAAAATCTCAAACTATATTACACGAAAAGTTGCAGACAAACTCACCGAAATATTTAAAAATGACCGCAAAGGATTTGAAGAAAAATGGGATGACATCAAAATATTCATTGAGTACGGAATGATTTCCGAACCCAAATTCTACGAAAAAGCCGAGAAATTTGTCTTGTTGAAAAATACCGAAGGCAAATACTTCACTTTTGACGAATACAAAAAACAAATTGAGAAAACTCAGGAAAATAAAGATAAAAAGCTGGTTTATCTGTATGCCACCAACGAAGACGAACAATACAGCTACATTCGGAATGCCAAAGAACGAGGCTACGATGTTTTAATTATGAACGGCGTACTCGATCCTCATTTTATCAATACCCTGGAACAAAAATTAACGGATGTAGTTTTTGCACGTGTCGATTCCAATACAATTGACAAACTGATTGTTAAGGAAGATGAAGCACCTTCAAAACTGGACGACAAGCAAAAAGAAGCGTTGAAAAAAGCTTTTGAGCGCAATATCGACACCAAACAATTTGAGGTTAATTTTGAAAACCTCAGCGAAACCGACATACCTGTAACCATTATCCAAAATGAGTTTATGCGTCGCATGAAAGATATGGAAGCCATTGGCGGAAGCCCCATGATGGGTATGGGTGGACTGCCTGACACATACAGTTTAGTGGTGAATACAAATCATAAGTTGGTGAATAAAATTGTTGATGTGGAAGATGAACAAAAACAAGATCAGCTTATTGAACAACTTTACGATCTGGCACGCTTGTCGAAAAATTTGTTGAAAGGAAAAGAGCTGGATGAATTTGTGAAAAGAAGTATTAATATGGTTGATTAATTCCAAAATCAAACGTTTGCAAAGCGCATGGACAATAACACCATGCGCTTTGTTTTTCTGTTAACAATACATAAAATTGAACTTCTATTTGTTTAATTATCATTTAATTATTTAAATTAGCCACCGAAACAATCAAAACATGAAAAAATCCTGGATTATTATAGCAGTAATTGTTATCCTTATTGTGATAGCTTACAGCTGGTTCAAAGGAACCTATAACGATATGGTAACGCGACAGGAAGCTGTAAAAGCTCAATGGTCGCAGGTTGAAAACGTTTATCAAAGGCGTGCCGACCTGATTCCCAACCTGGTAAACACCGTAAAAGGTTATGCCACACACGAAAAAGAAACGCTTGAAGGGGTTATCGAAGCCCGCTCTAAAGCTACTGCGGTAAATATTGATGCCGGTAAATTAAGTCCGCAGGCATTACAAAACTTTCAACAAGCGCAGGACGGGCTATCGTCAGCCTTGTCGCGTTTGATGGTTGTAGTGGAACGCTATCCCGATTTAAAAGCCAATCAGAATTTTATGGAACTACAAGCTCAATTGGAAGGTACCGAAAATCGTATTGCCACCGAACGACGTCGCTTTAACCAAATGACACAAGCTTACAATACTTATATCAAAACCTTCCCAAAAAATATATTAGCCAATATGTCCGGTTTTGGTGAAATGCCTTATTTTAAAGCAGTAAAAGGTGCCGAAAAAGCACCGGTAGTAAAATTTTAATTTTTTATCATGAGTCCCTCAGCCAAAAGATTTTTCAGTAAAAAAGAACAAGAAAGAATTACGAATGCCATTCTCAATGCCGAACTTGATACTTCAGGCGAAATCAGGGTTCACATTGAATCGGTATGCAAGGGCGAAGTGCTTGACCGTGCCTCTTTTTTGTTCAAAAAACTTAAAATGGATAAAACCGAGTTGAGGAATGGTGTTTTGTTCTATCTCGCTGTTCAGAGCCATAAGTTTGCCATTATAGGTGACGCCGGTATTAACGCTGTGGTTCCTCCCAATTTTTGGGATGATATCAAGGCTGAGATGGCTGCTAAGTTTAAAGAAAACCACTTTGTCGAAGGCTTGGTACATGGCATTACTGAAGCCGGAAAACATCTGAAAAAACATTTTCCGCATCATGTGGACGATATCAACGAACTGGTTGATGATATTTCGTTCGGGAAATAAATTATTGACATCATTTTAATGTGAGATACCAAATGAAACTTAAGAAATATGGCTATTTGAGCCTTTTGCTTTTCAGCATTTTACTTATTAATTTTCGGGCCTTTGCAGCAGATATCCCGCCACGTCCGAATCCCCCGCGATTGGTAAATGATTTTGCCGGGATATTGAACAATTCGGAAATTAAATCACTTGAATATCAACTGCGGTATTTCCATGACACCACTTCCAATCAAATTGTTATTGTAACTGTAAAATCGCTCAATGGTATGGCTGCGGCCGATTTTGCCACCAAGCTGGGCTATCAGTGGCAGGTAGGACAAAAGAAATTTGACAACGGCATAGTCGTGCTCATCAAACCCAAATATGGAAACAGCCGTGGTCAGGCGTTTATCGCTGTTGGCTACGGGCTTGAAGGAGCCATTCCTGATGCTATAGCCAAGAAAATTGTTGAAAATGAAATGATTCCACACTTTCGCAAGGGCGATTATTTTGGGGGGATACAAGCCGCAACAGTAGTTTTGATGAAACTGGCTTCGGGAGAAATAAGCGCCAAAGGCTATAATAAAACCCACCAGGGCACCTCTCCTTTTGCCGCCCTCTTGCCTTTCGTTATTTTTATACTAATCTATTTGCTCATTCGTGCCAGCAATGCCCGTTCGTACAGTGTTGGAAAAGGCACTTCATTCTGGACTGCTTTTATGTTGGGAAGCATGCTTGGCGGAAGTGGAAGTTCACACTCCGGAAGCTGGAATGATTTTTCGGGTGGCAGTAGTGGCTTTGGAGGCGGCTTTGGCGGTTTTGGCGGCGGAAGCTTTGGCGGTGGCGGTGCCGGTGGAAGCTGGTGAGATGAGGTGTTGAATTGTAAATAATTTATGATGAACTATGAGTGTCGCCTTTCAGCCATCTATCATCTTAATAAGATAAAAACAGCCCTAAAAATACGGTTAAATATTATTTTGATGTGCTGGAATAAATCCCTTCGGGATTTTTGAAAAAATTAATAACTATTATCAGCGCATCAAAATAGGAATTAGCCAAAAATACACCCTTCTTTTTTATAAAAAGAACCCGTTAATTTCTTGGGCTTTACGATAAACTTTGTACATTTGCACCCAATTTTTTTGGAAATTAGAAAATATAATGATAAACATCACTTTACCAGACGGTTCCGTCAAGCAGGTTTCCAAAGGCAGCAATGCACTTGACCTTGCCCGTCAAATAAGCGAAGGGCTGGCACGTAATGTATTAGCAGCCAAGGTAAATGGCAAAGTAATAGATGCCACACTGCCCCTTTATGAAGATGCTCATTTGACGCTACTTACATGGAACGACCCCGAAGGTAAATCAACAATGTGGCATTCGTCGGCACACCTAATGGCCGAAGCCATCGAATTGCTATATCCCGGAGTAAAGTTTGGAATTGGCCCTGATATTGAAAACGGATTTTATTACGATATTGATTTTTGTGATTATGATATCTCCGAGAAGGATTTTTCCAAAATTGAAAAGAAGATTTTAGAACTGGCCAAAGAAAAACAAACCTATCAACGCAAGGAAGTTTCTAAAGCTGACGCCCTTGATTATTTTTCAAAAAAGGGAGATGAATACAAACTTGAATTAATTCAGGATTTGGAAGACGGTCAAATTACTTTTTATAAAAGCGGACAATTTACTGACCTTTGTCGAGGTCCCCACATCCCCAATACGGGTTTTATCAAAGCCGTAAAGTTGACCAAAGTGGCTGGTGCTTACTGGCGTGGTGATGAAAATCGCAAACAGCTCACCCGCATATATGGCATCACTTTTCCAAAGAAAAAGGAACTGACCGCATACCTTGAAATGCTTGAAGAAGCCAAAAAACGTGATCATCGTGTGCTTGGTAAAGAATTGGGGTTGTTTACTTTTTCTCAAAAGGTAGGCCTTGGCCTTCCGTTGTGGTTGCCGAGAGGTGCTGTTTTACGCGAACAGTTAGAACAATATTTAAAACGGGTACAGAAAGAAGCCGGATACGAACCGGTTATTACACCGCATATCGGAAATGTAAACCTGTACAAAACTTCAGGACACTATCAAAAATACGGCGAGGAATCGTTTAAGCCCATCAAAACCCCGGTGGAGGGAGAAGAATTTTTCCTGAAACCCATGAACTGCCCGCATCACTGCGAAATTTTTAACTCGAGCCCCCATTCTTACAAAGAACTTCCCATTCGCTATGCTGAATTCGGAACAGTTTATCGTTACGAACAAAGCGGCGAATTACATGGTTTAACCCGTGTAAGGGGTTTTACACAAGACGATGCCCATATTTTCTGTACCCCCGATCAGATTAAAAGCGAATTTAATGGTGTAATCGACATTGTTCAGCAAATTTTTACTGCTTTTAATTTCAACGATGTTATTATTCAGATTTCGTTAAGAGACCCGCAACATCCCGAAAAATATATCGGTTCGGACGAAAACTGGGAAAAAGCTGAAAATGCTATTAAAGAAGTTGCTGAAGAAAGAGGGTTGAATGCTATTGTTGAATATGGGGAAGCTGCCTTTTACGGGCCAAAAATGGACTTTATGGTCAGGGATGCCATTGGCCGCAAATGGCAACTGGGAACCATCCAGGTTGATTATAACCTGCCCGAACGTTTTGATTTGACTTACATAGGAGCCGATAATGAGAAACACCGTCCGGTGATGATCCACCGTGCGCCTTTTGGCTCGATGGAACGCTTCGTGGCTGTTTTAATTGAACACTGCGGTGGTAATTTTCCGCTTTGGCTCTCACCCGATCAGGCTATTATTCTACCAATCAGTGAAAAATATCAGAATTACGCTGAAAAAGTTTTACTTTTGCTGAAAAAACACGAAATTCGCACCGTCATTGATGACCGCAGCGAAAAGACGGGAAGAAAAATCAGGGATGCTGAATTGAAGAAGATTCCATATATGCTGATTGTCGGTGAAAAAGAAGAAGCTTCGGGCAGCGTTTCGGTACGAAAGCATGGTGAAGGGGATTTGGGAACTTTCAGCATTGAAGATTTTGCCCAAAAAATTAATAGTGAAGTGAATAAGCTCATAAATTATTAACCAAAGTAGGAGGACAAAAAAATAGCTAAATACAGAGGAAGGGGACGAAGCCCCAGATACGTAAAAAAAGAAGATCCGCACCGGATAAACCAACGCATTACTGCACCTGTCGTTAGATTGGTAGGTGAAAATGTGGATGTTGGAATTTACCAATTGCGGGATGCCCTGCATAAAGCAGAGGAGCTTGAACTAGATTTGGTTGAAATTTCGCCAAAAGCTAATCCACCAGTCTGTAAGATAATGGATTATAAGAAATTTCTTTATGAACAGAAAAAGAAACAAAAGGAGATAAAAGCGAAAACAGCTAAAGTGGTGCTAAAAGAAATCAGGCTCGGCCCTAATACTGACGAACATGATTTCAACTTTAAACTAAAACATGCCACCAAATTTATTGAAGAAGGTTCTAAAGTAAAAGTTGATGTTTTCTTTAAAGGAAGATCGATCATTTATAAAGATAAGGGTGAATACATTTTACTTCGTTTTGCTCAGGCGTTGGAAGAAATTGCCAAGGTAGAGCGATTACCAAAACTTGAAGGAAAACGAATGATAATGATAATGGCACCAAAAAAATAAAGAAACCCCATATATAACTAATTTTAATCATTAAATCATTTTGAGCAATGCCAAAAATGAAAACAAAATCCGGTGCAAAAAAGAGATTCGTGCTGACGGGTACCGGTAAAATCAAAAGGAAGCATGCGTTTAAAAGTCACATTTTGACAAAAAAATCGACTAAGCGGAAACGTAATTTAACGTATTCGACGATTATCAAAAAAGTGGATGAAAAAAACATCCGGCGCATGATTCGTTCTTAATTAATTTAATTTTAAACTTTGTTATAGCTCTGTAAGTTTCCCAATGACATTTAGGAACGCTATAACGGAAAACAAGTAAAAAAATGCCAAGATCAGTTAACACTGTTGCGTCAAGAGCACGCAGAAAAAAGGTAATGAAAGAGACCAAAGGTCAATTTGGTCGCCGAAAAAATGTTTGGACGGTTGCAAAAAATGCATACGAAAAAGGCTTGTCATATGCCTACCGTGACAGACGAGCAAAGAAGCGCAATTTTCGCGCACTATGGATTCAGCGTATTAACGCCGGAGCCAGAATACATGGAATGTCCTACTCTGAGTTTATGGGTAAACTCCATGCCAAAGACATCAACTTGAGCCGCAAGGTACTTGCCGACCTGGCCATGAACAATCCGGAAGCTTTTAAAGCTATCGTGGATGCTGTGAAATAAAGAATTTATTTTTTAAAAAAGAAGCCTTTTCCATTGGTTAAGGCTTTTTTTGTGCCTTCTCATGTATTAACATTAGCTCGACCTAAGATTTACATCGCAGAAAGCCAAGAGCGTATCTGAAGCTGTAAGCAAAGATTATGTCGAGCTGTGGTTATTATTCCATTCCGAACTTCTTCATTCTTCTGTCGAGGGCCTGCCAGGTAATGTTAAGCAGGCCGGCAGCCTTTGCTTTGTTGTTATCTGTTCGTTCGAGGGCTTTCCGGATGAGCCTTCTTTCGTTGGCTTCCAAATCAAGTACGTCTTCGTCGGATGAAAGGGCCGATGCTTCTTTGTTTTCCAACCGGGCCTGTTTCAAGTAGTGATTTTTTGATAAATGTAAATGCACAGGTAAAAGTTCTTTGCCGTCACACAAAATCACTGCCCTTTCAATAATATTGCGAAGTTCCCTTACATTACCCGGAAAATCGTATTGCATTAATTTATCCATCGCTTGTTTATGAACACCACTTATCGCTTTGCCAATTTGCTGCACATAACGTTTTAAATAATAATTTACTAAATCCGGGATATCTTCTTTATGTTCGCGCAAAGGAGGAATCTTTATCACAAAAATACTGAGTCTGTGAAATAAATCCAGCCTGAATTTATTTTCTTCGGCTAGTTTTTCCAAATCGCGATTTGAAGCAGCAATCACACGGACGTCAACCTCTTTACTTTGGCGCGAGCCCACTTTGCTGACTTTTCTTTCTTCAAGTACACGCAACAGCTTGGCCTGCTGTCCCATAGGCATATCACTAATTTCATCTAAAAATAAAGTTCCTTTATCGGCTATCTCAAACCAGCCATCTTTATCACTTAAGGCACCAGTAAAAGCGCCCTTTTTATGGCCGAAAAACTCACTTTCAAACAGGCTATCGGTAACTGCCGAACAATTTACCGAATAAAACTTGTGATTACTTCTACGGCTCAAATAATGGATACCATGTGCCACCAACTCCTTCCCTGTGCCGCTTTCACCGAGTATTAACACTGAAGTACATGGTGCAGAAGCCACTTTCGACATTAAACCCACCATTTGGTTCATTGCCTGGCTTTGCCCGATAAGCTGAACACCAATATTCTCAAGAAGTTTTTTTGAAAGCACGTCCATATTTGATTTTACCGTATTCAGCTCATGTTGTATTTGGATAAACCGCTGTGTCCGGATAATGGCTTTATATACATCTGCGAGGCGAAAAGGTTTGGCAAAATAATCGGTTGCCCCCTTGCGCATGGCGTTAATTACCGTGTTCATATCCCCATGTCCCGAAATCATAATAACCTCGATATGTGGTTTTTGCTGCTTAATCACCTCAAGTAATTCCAAGCCACTCATGCCCGGCAAACGAATATCAAGCACAGCAATATCCAATGCTTCTTTTTTGATAATTTCAAGAGCCTGCTCAGGATGATTTGCAGTAAAAACCTTAAAATTTTTACTTTTCAAAAACTCTCCAATCTCATCCACAAGGCGTTGTTCATCATCAACAACCAAAATACGTAGCTTTTTGCTCATAGAATTTTAATTTTTTAAGGGTATTTTTATTGTAAAATTAGAGAACCTTCCCTCCTTACTGTCCACAAGTATTTGTCCGCCCAACTCTTTCACAATGCCATAAGATATTGAAAGCCCCAGGCCTGTACCTTTTTCTTCATTTTTCGTGGTAAAAAACGGTTCGAAAATATTATCAAGGTATTTTGCTGCTATTCCGATACCATTATCACGCACCTCTATGATACAATAGTTTTTAACGCTCCGGCAATTTACATCTATTTTTTTTACATACTTGTTGTCAGTGTTTTGTTTTTCTTTTTCTTCCACGGCAAAACGGGCATTGGAGAGCAAATTCAAAATAACCTGTTCCAAGCGATAAGGATTTCCACTAATAACAACCTGTTCGTCGGGCACCTTCACATTTAGCTGAACCTGATGATCAGTGAGTTGCATGCGCATCATCGACAGGGCATTATCAATAACGTCCAACACATTTACTTCTTCAAGAAGACTTATCTGCTGATCGCGTGAAAATATCCTCACATGCTGGATAATCTGGTTAATACGCTGAATATCATGAAATAAAATGGCAAACTTTTTCCGGATATAATTTTCATCGATACCCTTTTCATCCAGACGCATCAAAATATTATCAAGCCCCATGGAAATTCCGCCAAGGGGTTGATTTATTTCGTGTGACAATCCGGCAGACAATTCGCCGATAAATTCCAATTTTGATTTCTGAACAAGAAGTTGTTGCTGTTGTTTCACCTTTTCAACTTCTTCGGCAATACGCCTTTCCAATTCCGCATTAAAATAGTTAAGTTCGTCTTCAGCTTTTTTTCGTGCACTGATATCAGAAATAAACATCAACATTGCAGGTTTCTCATCCCAGAGGATTTCATTGATTTTTACCTCTAACCATTTTGTTTTTCCGGAACCTGTTATCATTCTAACGTCCATTGATTCGATGCTGTCACTCAAACCATGTTTAGACAAAAAGCCATCAAACACTTTTTTGTCATCTTCCGAAACCAAATCAATAAAAGGTATTCCAATCATACTGGACGGCTTATAATGAAGAATTTCCACTGTTTTCGGATTTACCATTACCACTTTTCTATTGATAAGTAACACAATGCCATTGTTTGCATTTTCATAGATTAAGCGATATTTCTCTTCACTTTCTTTCAATCGCAATTCTGCCATTCGCCTTTCGGCCACTTCTTTCTCCAAGGCCTTGGTACGCTCTTCAACACGCCTTTCCAAATGTGTATTTAACTCTAAAAGCTCCGTTTCAACCTGACGCCGGTAAATGGCTGCCCCCAGATTATTTGCCATGGTTTCCAGTGCTTTACGCTCACCATCGGACCATACGCGCTCACTTTCGCAATCGTCTAAGCCAATAAATCCCCACCAAAAATCTTCGACAAAAATTGGCATGGCAAGAATCGAAATGATATTCTGTGCCTCCAGGATGGCCCGTTCTTCGCCTTGTGGGAAATCACGAATTAAACCGTGAATACTGCCCCCCTTTTGCATGACAGATACCCATCGAACTAGGACAGGGTCAGTAAAAGGGATATGCATCAAGTCCTGATTATCAATTACGGGCTGTATACCATTTTTTACCCATTCGTGGGTTTGTGAAGTGTACCATTTACCTTTTTCTGTAAAATTTTGAAAGATATAGACCCTTGATGCGCCGGTAGCTTCTCCCAAACGCTTTAGTACTGTTGAAACAGATGACGGATTAAAACCTTCACGAAAAAAAATGGTCGTTCCATAGGCAACCGACTGTAAAATAGCTTCACTCTTTGCCTTGGCTTTTTCAGCTTTCCAGCGTTTTTCTTCTTCATCTTTCACCTTTTTGTCCAGCAAAATTTCGTTGGCCTGCTCCTGTATTGTACTGAGTAGCACCTTCGTATCCACAGGCTTTAGCAAATATCCTTTTACTCCGGCTTCAATGGCACTTAAATAATAACGCGGTTCTCCAAAAGCCGACAAAATGATAATCCGGACATCCGTATCAATTTTTCTGATTTTACGGATCATGTCTAACCCATTCATTACCGGCATCCGTACATCAGTCAGTACAATATCAGGGTTGTACCTACTGTACATCTCATAGCCTTCCATGCCATTTGAGGCTACAAAAACATTCTCAACGCTTGCGCCCAGAAGGTTCTTGTAAATATTGCGAAGAGCACCGTCATCTTCTACATACAACAATGATATTTTCAGTTTCTCCATAACCGGGTTATTCTAATGATTCTTTTTAAATGTTTTATAATCGGGATGAAAAAATGCCCATACATAGGAAAATGCCACGAATTCGTTACTCACATTCCGGAATCCCTTACTACTTTTCCACCAATGATTGGGATCGAAGGTTCGGTCGACATCCGAAATAATTCCAATACGATAAGCTTTCCCAAAAGCCCGTCTAAACATTAACCGCGTCCGCCTGGCGTGAACCCCTACTGAAAAAATATTAAAGCTGTGTGCCCAGTGGGGATGTTGCTTAAACAGTGCCCGTGCAACTACTGCCGTGTGGTAGGTACGGTTAATTAATACAGTATTTGGAATAACCGCCCGGTAAATAGTGTCGGTGAAACCATACGATTTAATCACTGCCGAAGCCGCTTCGGCCGTATTGGTAAACTTTACGTAATCCTTCCATTGTGTAATGGGTTGCCCGGTAACAATAAGATGCTTATAATTGTTTTTGTGATAAAAATTTATGGCATCTTTTAATGCGTGGTCATTCACCCAGCCTTCCACAATAAGGGTTTTGGCCTTTATGGGTTCGTTCACCGAAAGGTAAGCACAAATATCACCCAAAAATATCCTGTAGAGGAGATACAGGACAAACAGTAGTAGCAACCAGCCCAAAAAGGTCAGTTTCCGGCATTTTCTTTTTACAGTAATTCTGAGTTTCATGGCCATGGTTTAACAGGGATTTTGTTCCTTTGTCAAAAATAACAAATTTGGTCATGGATAAGCCGGATTTATAAACTGATTCTACGATAAAATGAACTTATCTGATCTGAGGCGCGATTTTGGGAAAATGGGAGAACGAGAGCTGTTCCGGCCACAAAGCCCTTATAAACTAATTACACAATGGCTGAAAGAAGCCATAGAGATGAATATTCCCGAAGCTAATGCAATGGTTCTTTCCACAGTGGGGAAAAATGGTAATCCTTCGTCGCGTGTTGTGTTGCTTAAGGAATTTAGCGAAGAAGATGGTTTTGTTTTCTATACCGATTATCAAAGCCGCAAGGGCCGTGAGTTGGCTGAGAACGACCGGGCTGCCCTGCATTTCTTTTGGCGAAACCTTGAGCGTCAAATTCTGATTGAAGGAAGAGTGAAAAAATTATCAAGAGAGAAATCGGTGAACTATTTCAACAGCCGTCCGTTGCTGAGCAGGGCCAGTGCCACGGTATCGAAACAAAGTTCACCCATAAAAAATTTAGATAGCCTGCTGGAGCAAAGAGACCGGCTTTTGCAACAAGCACAAGACATACAATGCCCGGAACGATGGGGGGGATACTCGCTTAAGGCAGGTTATTTTGAATTTTGGCAAGGGGGACAAAACCGGTTGCACAAACGCATAGCTTACCGGTTTGTTAAGGGAAAATGGCTCAAAACTTATCTGGCACCTTAAATAGTAACGAGCAAATTAACACACAGCGAAATAGATGTTAATCCATCTTTTTTACATCTATTTTTTTTTCAACTTGTACTTTGTCCTGTGGATTTTTTGACAATTCCTTCATTTCGTCCACAATACTGTCGATATCTTCAGGTGTAAAACCTTTTTCTTCGGCGGCCTCTTCCAATGTTCCCCAAATGGGTTCGCCGCACATGATACAACGGATACCTTTTTCCATCAGGTAACGAACCGAAAACGGGTAATTGTTTACCAACTCTTCTATTAAAATATCCTTTGTAATTTCAGGTTTTGCCATGATTTTATTTTTTTACAAAATTAAAAAATAAAGATAATGGTATTCAAGATATCTCTAAAACAGTCCTCCGTTTTGATAAATATCCATTTGAACTTCCGAAAAAGGATTGATCGTGGTTGAAAGTCCTTTGGTCAGGTTAAATACTTTTCCTGTTTTAAAGTTTATTCGAAATTGGTCTCCATCTTCCGGTTTTACAGCCTGTAACGAATCATAGGTTAGAATAGGCAATGCGGCATTAATAGCATTGCGCTCGTATATGGCTCCAAACGACTGCGCCAAAATAGCCTGTATTCCAAGTGTTTTAAAACCGTCTACTGCCTGCTGCCGCGAACTTCCTGCGCCAAAATTCTTACCTGTAATAACGATATCACCTGGTTTGGCCTTTTTTGCAAAATCTTCAAAACCTTTAAGATTATCAAAAATATACCTACCCATTTCCTCCGGATTGGTAATTTGCAGATAACGGTTATGGTAAATCATGTCCGTATCAATATTATCTTCAGGGATTATCCAAATCCTGCCTTTCACTTCATCAGGTTTATCCATTTGCGCACTTTGTTTGGCGATGGACTTATGAAGTACTTCCACTTCAGGAATTTCATCGTAAACAGCCGGGTGATCAGGAATATCATCTTCGGTGGTGATGTATCCAGCTACCGCCGAAGCAGCCACAGAAGCAGGACTGGCAAGATAAACCAACCCTTTACCCTGTTTGCCGGGAAAATTACGATTACCTGTACTTATTGTTACCTCGCCGGGACCGTTTTGTCCCACCTGGCCGGCAGCACATCCGGCACATCCGGCATTGGAAACCAAGGCTCCGGCCTGTTTAAATATTTTCATAATTCCCTCATCTAAACATTGTTGCCAAACCGAATCGGTGGAAGGAACAATCTTAAGCACCACTCCGGGAGCTACTTTTCGATGATTTAATACGCGTGCTACTGCCCGCATGTCTTCCATCCGTCCGTTGGTACAGCTGCCTATAAAAGCTGAATCAATTTTTATTTTCTTTACCTTATCAATATAAACTGTGTCATCAGGTTTGCCAGGCCGGCTGACCATGGGCACAAACGAAGTCACATCAAGGGTGAAACTTTTGGCATACACGGCGTCCGAATCGGCCTGGATTGTTTCAATATCACGCCCGCTCCGTTCGCGACAATATTCCATAATGGCTTCATTTGGAGGAAAAAGCAAAATAATAACCCCCATTTCGGTACCCATCGAAGCAATGGTAATCCGCTGATCGAGCGTCAGCGCCTCAACAGCATCCCCATAAAATTCGACGGCATAGCCCAGAAGTGTGTTGGCCCCAAACTTATGAAGCAAATTCAAAACCACATCTTTGGCAGTTACATTTGCAGGTAATTTACCCTCAAGATTTATTTTTACGGATGGAGGCACCTTAAACCAGACTGTACCCCTGTGAAAAGCAGCGGCCACATCCTTGTCGCCCATCCCCTGCCCAAAAGCGCCAATAGCCCCCAAAATATTGGCATGCGAATCGGTAGTTACGGCTGTGGAACCCGGCCAGGCCAGGCCCCTGTTGATTAATGTATGGGTTCCTATCCCGTTGTTGATATCAAACACTTTAACACCATGCTTACGGGCAAAAACCCTTACCATTTGCTGGTTAGCAGCATATTTTTGATCACTTCCCGTAGGGTTCGTGTCAAAAGTAAAAAAAGTTTTAGACGGGTCGTCAATGGAGAGTCCGTAATCTTCTATGTTTTTCACCACGTTGGGTCCGCCGAAATCGCGGGCAACGCGGGCATCAATTTCTATATCAACTATATCTCCGGGTTCTACCTGCGCTTTTCCCGAGTGTGCAACAATTATCTTTTCAATAATAGTCATCTGTCCATTTTTTAAATTTATAAAAGGAAATCTGTAAAAAAATCTTTAGTCAATCGGTTCCTACCGGGAAGCTTTTGGTTTACTCCTTTTAATTGACACCTTTTCGGCACGTTTAAACGGTTTGCTTCTATCGAAGAGATAACGATAGGTAATGTGGGTTTTATAAATTTTACCTCGTACTTGCCGTTCTACCATCTTCATCATCAAAGGATTAAAATCGCCAATCCAGTTCATTTGGAGTTCAATAAAAGGGAATCCGGGTTTATAACTCTCTTGTTCAAAACGATATATAATTGCCGATTCCACCCCTTTACCCTGATGTTCCGGCACAACGCCGAATACCAGTCCCATTAAACGGTCACAACGATGAAAGATTCGCAACCGCGCAAATAACCGGATTTTATTCCACAAATTCAATTTTCCGTTAAATCCTTTAATTAACTGATTTATATCGGGAATCATAATAAAAATAGCGATTGGCTCGTCTTTATAGTAACCATAATAAAAAGCACGTTTGTCCATTACCTGCTTTACCATTCTGAAAAGTGCATTCCCCTCTTCCGGAGTAATAGGCTTTACCCCTTCAAATTGCGACCAGGCTTTATTATAAATATCTATAAACTCCCTGCCATAATCAGCTTCCTTTTCTTTCCTGTAATTTTCAAATCGATAATCGGGATTTCTTAACAGGCGTAACGCTTTTTCGTGTGTAGAATCCGAAGATCCAACGGCTATAATTTTTCGATAAGTATATTGGTTGAAATAATTTTTAAATCCATAATTTTCGAATAGTTCGTTATAATATTTAAAATTGTAGGGCATATTATAAACAGGCTCGTGAAAGCCTTCGGCAAGGCATCCCCAAAAATGGTCACGATCACCAAAATTAACAGGGCCATCCATAGCTTGTACCCCCCTTTTCTGTAGCCAGTTTTTACCGGCATCGAAAAGCATATTGGCAGCTTTCTGATCGTTGATGCATTCAAAAAAACCAATGCCCCCGGTTAGTTGTTCATTTTTTTTAGCAGAGTCCCATTCGTAAAATGCAGCCACCCGGCCTATGGTTTTACCTGATTTATCAACCAGCAACCAACGAATGGCTTCGCCGGTAAGGAACATCTTATTTTGTTTGGGATCAAAAACCTTTTCAACTTCAATATCTAACGGACGAATCCAGTTTTTATCATTTTTATATAAACGCGAAGGAAAATTAAGAAATTCTCGAATTAATTTCCGACTATTTACCTCAACAAGTTGATAATCTGGATGCATACTGTTAATATTTTATTTATGCCTGAATTTCAAGGCGTTTTCAACAACAAAGATAAAAGAGAAATTTAAAATCCGCTCCATATTCTGTTATTTATCTTCCAATATCCATGCTTTTCGATAAGTATAGGGCAACTTCTTCTTTGCTTTGAGCGCATAGCTGAAACCTTGGTATTGACTGAGATAAATACGAATTAAGCCGTTTTTTTTCAAAATACCGGCATTTTTAAATCCATTTTTACGAAATCGCAGTAAAGCCTCTTTGGCATCTTTCATATTGGGGTAGTTTCCAATAATCAAATAGTAAATGTGTTTAGCTTGAGAGGTTTTATTTGTTTTTTGTTTCGCACTGCGGTTCAAAGCATTTTCATTTTTACATACGTTAGCGGTACCGGCCTCGTCCCTTCTCTGGCCAAACCATATCGAAGCATAATTCCTGTTCATCCCTACGCCCATACAAACCCATGATTTATTGGCATAAGCCCCTTTTGTCAATATCATATCCAAAGTTTCCTCCGTTTCTTTCCAATATTTTAACAAACTGTCTACTTGCATCTCATCCTGCATATAAGCCACCATTTCATAGCCCCTGTAACGGTAGTTTGTCAATTCCTGTGGCTTTTTCCACATGGCCTCATGGTTTACCACATAAGGATTGTAACAACAAGCCGTCCAATTCCCTTTATCCGACCAACTGGATAAATTGCATAAACTGGTATCGGGATGATGAAGCATTAAATCCCGGACATGGGTTTTAGCCACAAACGACAATGAAATCGACAACTGCAAAGCTTTCAGCCCGTTACCGGTCCTGATCTTGTTAACACTGTCCGCAAGTGCTTTTTCAGCCGGGCTGACACAAATAGAGGCTGGTATTTTACGCTGTCCGTAAACATAAGGCGCACTAAGCACAAAAGCAAACAGGAGTATCCCGATAAAATATGAGCTTTGTTTTTGTCGCATCATCATCTTGGCGAAATTTTCGTTAAAAATACTAATCTTTTAAGAAGCCGCCCATTAACTCAAAAGCCTGTTCAAATCCCTCATTAATGATATCCTCATACTTTTTATTCGGTGGAAACGGGTCTTCGTGTTTGTAAGAAAAGTCATAATCCAGTATATTTACCTTTACAGGGATGTCGTGTGATATGCCCTTTAAAGTATTTTCAATTTCATAATAAGGATAAACGCTGTCTTTTTTCATGCCTACAGCCATGATGCGGTCGCTCATCTCGCGAAATTTATCCTCACGATACTCAATCATCTTATGATAATTGATGAGGCTCATCAGATTCATCCCTTCCGGATGCACCTCACTAACATAGTGTGCCAAACGCGGGTTGTTTTTTAAATGATGGTCGAGATGTTCCACCAAGAAAGAGTACAATGCCAGGCTGCCCTCACTGTCGATGATGAATTTTGAAGCCGCCTGTATACGATTAAAAGCTGCCCCGCTGCAAAACAAACAAAGTTTAGAATTGCTAAAATAATTTTTAGTGTTAGTCATCATAAGCGATTGCCCCAGCAGTCCGCCGATGGAATAAGCAAAAATATCCGCTTTAGTGTCTTTCTCAAATAATGGATGATTATTCCCCCTTATTTGATCCATCAACTGAATCACATCGTAATAGGTTTGTAATCCCGACCATATAAATCGCTGGGGCCGGGCATGGACATGGATACTGATAGCTACATTTGAAAAAGTAGAATGTTCGGTTAAAGGAAAAGACGCTTGTCGTTTTTTGCTAAGCTCAAACATCTCGTACCGGCTGCGCCACAAACCGGGCGCACGGTTCATATGAAAAGCTATGGGAAAAAGCACAACCGCTTTGCCGGTATGCTCAACCAGTTTTTTAGCCCACGGATAGTATTTATCCCAACTTTTTTCATTAAAACCATGAAAAAGCAATATAAAACGGTTCGTTTTACGAATGTTTTCAGGCATAAAAATATGATAACGGAAGCGCTTATTATCAATAATTTGGATATCTTTGGTATTGAGCATCAGTTCATCTTCGTTCATATCGGTCTTAAATTCCTGCTCGCAGTGGTCAAAATTGAGCCGGTGATCTTCGCAACGATAATTGGTAGTGCCCGAAAGTAAAGCAGTCGCTTTCGATTCAAAGGTAAAATTGTAAATATTTAAATGATCAGTTGTTATAAAATCATCATCAAAATTAATTTGATTCCGTAACGACTGATAAAGGTTAATATAATCCATAGAATTTATAATTTTAAAAGTACTTTCAATTTTATTATCGTTTCCAGCCTATTATCGTGCCGGCACAGCCGACCTATACCTGTCCTTATATAGCAAGAGTCTGTCTGCTGCCAGCTCGAATAGCACTTGCGGATATAAGGCCCGTTGAAAAACATTACGAAATTAAAAAATTGTTCAAACCATACCTTAACATGAACTTTTAATTTTTGGTTTTCCATTTTTGTTAATCAAACAAAGGTGTTTTTCTAATTTTTCATGTTCATACGTGCACAAAAATTCTACCTTTGCCTTATGATCGATCGAACAATTTTGTTAAACATAAAACCTGTACCTTATCTTTTGGGCAAAGAAGCCTTGGGTCAATCCATGCGCTATTTTTCCAATTACTCCGGGATTTTCGTGCTGGTGGATGAGAATATCAAACAATATTGTTTACCCGTCTTCAGGGAGACTTTGCCCGATTTGCATATCGATGGAGTGGTAAGCATATCCAGTGGTGAGATAAATAAGAATATTAATACGGCCATTGCAATTTGGGATCAACTTACAACCATGCAGGCCAGCCGTGATTCATTACTGATTAATTTGGGAGGTGGCGTAATTACCGACATCGGCGGATTTGTGGCATCTACCTTTAAAAGGGGTATGGATTTCATCAACGTACCAACCACACTTCTCGGACAAGTAGATGCCGCCATTGGTGGAAAAACAGGTATCGATTTCCACGAAT
>CAJXKB010000046.1 GCA_913055825.1 uncultured Bacteroidota bacterium | reverse complement strand
GTTTTGTTCAACAGTTTATAAGCAATATTGGCTGATGACAGGTTCGGGAAAATTAACGTATTCACCCTGCTGCCTAAGTTTTTGGAGAATGGGAAGCTATTCTTTAACAATTCCTGATCCAATGCAATATTTGCCTGAATTTCACCGTCAACTTTTAATTCGGGATGTTCAAGATGTAATTTGGCGACAGCCTGACGAACCCGAATAGGGCTGTCAGCATCAACTGAGCCAAAATTGGAATAAGAAAGCATGGCAATATTAGGTTCCATATTGAAACGTTTCACAATTTCGGCTGTTTGCAAGGTGATTTCTACCAGATCTTCAGCATCGGGCTTTTTGTTAACCGTACAGTCGCTTAGGAATAACGGGCCTTCTTTTGTAATTACTATGTACATACCGCTAACGATACGTACGCCCGGTTTCCGGCCAATTACCTGCAAAGCAGGGCGGATGGTATCGGGATAGTTTCTTGTAAGGCCCGAAAGCACTGCATCGGCTTCACCATTTTCAACCAGCATGGAGCTGTAGTAGCTGTTCAGCTTCATGTGCTCTTTGGCTGCATGAAGCGTCATGCCGCGGCGTTTACGTTTTTCAAACAGTTGCTGGACGTATTGGCTCATTTGTTCTTTTTGGCTGGCCGATTTCGGATCGATAATGGTAACGCCACCGAGTTCCAGTTCGGTATCGGCAATAATTTTCTTAATTTTTGCCTCATCACCCAATAAAATTGGAATAGCCATTTTTTCGTTCAGGACAATTTCGGCTGCTTTCAGGATATCGTAATTTTCAGCATCTGCCAAAAGTATCCGTTTGGGATTGTTTTTACAGGTAGCTTTCATTTGCCGTTTCAACGGATTGGCTAAGCCCATGCGTTTACGAAGTTCTTCCTTGTATTTCTCCCAGTCTTTAATTGGCCTGCGGGCAACGCCGGAATCCATAGCAGCTTTGGCTACGGCCGGTGCAACTGTTTCAATCAAACGGGGATCGGTAGGTTTTGGAATAAGATATTCTTTTCCGAATTTTAAATTATGTACACCGTAAGCAATGTTTACTTCTTCAGGTACCGGCTGTTTGGCCAGTTCGGCTAAAGCTTTGGCAGCGGCCAGTTTCATTTCGTCATTTATCTTTGAAGCCCTCACGTCGAGTGCACCACGGAAGATAAAAGGAAATCCGAGTAAATTATTTATTTGGTTGGGGAAGTCGGAACGACCGGTTCCCATGATGGTATCCGGACGGGCTTCCATGGCCTCATCATACGAAATCTCAGGTGTGGGGTTGGCCATGGCAAAAACAATGGGATTGGGTGCCATGGTCTTCATCATGTCTTGGGTTAATAACCCTCCGACGGATAAGCCTAAAAACATATCAGCACCTTTAATGGCTTCTTCAAGTGTATGGACAGGCAGTTTTGTAGCAAAAGCTTTTTTCGATTCGTTCAGATCAGTACGGTCAACATGAATAACTCCCCGGCTGTCAAGCATAATCACATTTTCGGGTTTTACACCCAGTTTTATATAAAGGCGGGTACACGAAACTGCTGCTGCACCTGCCCCGCTAACTACAATTTTGAGGTCTTGTGGTTTTTTCCCGAGAATATCCAATGCATTTAATAAAGCTGCTGATGAAATAATGGCAGTGCCGTGTTGATCATCGTGCATCAGCGGAATGTCCAGTGCTTCTTTTAGTCTGTTTTCAATTTCGAAACATTCAGGAGCTTTGATGTCTTCCAGGTTAATTCCTCCAAAAGTAGGGGCGATACCTTTAACGATTTCAATAAATTTATCGGGATCTTTTTCGTTGATTTCGATGTCGAAAACATCCACATCGCCAAAAACTTTAAACAGAAGACCTTTGCCTTCCATAACCGGTTTGCCGGCTTCGGGGCCAATATCGCCAAGCCCTAAAACGGCAGTCCCGTTTGAGATTACGGCAACAAGGTTGCCCTTGGCCGTGTATTTATACACATCTTCCGGTGTTTTTTCGATGGCCAGACAAGGGTCGGCTACACCGGGGGTGTATGCTAATGATAAATCGCGCTGTGTTGAATAGGGTTTGGTAGGAATAACCTCTACCTTGCCCGGACGTCCCAATGCATGGTAATTGAAAGCGTCTTTTCGGAATAATTTGTCCATAATTTTTTGAATTTTTAGTGGTACAATATTACAACTAATACTGAAATTAATGCAAGCTTTCCTACAAAAATAAAATGTAATATGTTACATGTATCTGTGAAAAACAAACAAACCCTGCCTTATTGGGGCAGGGCAAAATTCAAAAAATAATTATGGAGTATTATTCCATAGCTTGTGCGTCCATAACTGATATCATGATCATATTGACAATTTCGTTGACGCTACTTCCCATTTGTAATACGTGGGCAGGTTTGTTCATTCCGTTCAGTACAGGGCCTATAATTTCAAAACCGGAAACTTTTTGCAGCATTTTGTAAGCAATGTTTGAAGCTTCCAGGTTTGGGAATATTAATGTGTTGACCCTTTTGCCCAGTAATTTGGAGAAGGGAAAGCTTTCTTTCATTAATTCCTGGTCCAGTGCAATATTGGCCTGAATTTCGCCATCAACACGCAATTCGGGATGCTGCTTGTGTAATATTTTTACTGCTTTACGAATCTTGAGGCTTTTTTTGTCTTTAACCGAGCCAAAATTAGAATAGGACAACATGGCTATGTTGGGTTCCATTTTAAAGCTTTTAACTGCCGATGTTGTTTGTAATGTAATTTCTACCAGTTCTTCAGCTGAGGGATTCTTGTTAACAGAACAATCAGCAAGAAACAGTGGGCCGTCTTTGGTAAGAATGATGTACATTCCGCTTACCACATTGACATCTTCTTTTTTACCTATAATTTTTAATGCCGGTCGTATGGCTGATGGATAATTACTGGTTAAGCCTGAAAGTAAAGCATCGGCAACTCCATTTTCCACTAACATAGGGCTGTAATATGAATACAATTTTAAGTATTCTTTTGCGGATTTTAGTGTACATCCTTTACGCCGCCGTTTTTCAAATAATTGATGGGCATACGACTGGCTCCTTTTCTTTTCTTCCTTTGCTTTCAGGTCGATAATTTCCACATCTTTCAACTCCAGCTCATTTTCTTTAATGATTTTATTGATTTTCTTTTTATCACCCAATAATACCGGAACGGCCAGTTTTTCATTTACAGCAATTTCGGCTGCTTTTAAAATGTTATAATGTTCGGCATCAGCCATCAGCACGCGTTTGGGATTGTTTTTACAAAATGCTTTCATCTGATGTTTAACCGGATTGGTCAGTCCCATTCGTTTGGTAAGATCTTCTTTGTATTTGTCCCAGTCGGTGATAGGCTGACGCGCTACTCCCGAATCCATAGCAGCTTTGGCCACTGCAGGTGCAACCGTGGTAATTAACCTCGGGTCGGTAGCTTTTGGTAGAATGTAGTTTCTTCCAAATTTCAGATTATGCACGCCAAATGCAATGTTAACTTCTTCGGGTATAGGTTCTTTGGTTAGTGCTGCGATTGCTTTTGAAGCAGCAATTTTCATTTCATCGTTAATGGCGGTAGCTTTCACGTCTAATGCACCGCGGAAAATGTAGGGAAAGCCTAACAGATTGTTTATCTGATTGGGATAATCGGAACGTCCGGTACCCATAATAATGTCGGAACGGGTGCTTGTGGCTTCTTCGTATGTGATTTCGGGTACGGGATTGGCCATGGCAAAAACAATGGGATTATCAGCCATGCTCAGCAAATACTCTTTTTTCAGTACGCCTCCGGCAGATAAGCCCAAAAACATATCGGCTCCTTTGATGCCTTCGGCAATGGTGTGGATGTCTTTGTCCGTAGCAAACCTTTTGTTTACTTCAGTTAAATCAGACCTGTCTTTGGTTAAGATACCATTGATGTCGGACATAATAATATTTTCAGGTTTTACCCCTAATTTAATGTACATGCTGGTACATGCACAGGCGGCAGCACCGGCACCACTGACAAAAAGTTTGATTTTGCTGATGTCTTTACCAACAATTTCCAAGGCATTCATCAAAGCTGCCCCGGTGATAATGGCAGTGCCATGTTGGTCGTCGTGCATTACGGGGATGTCGAGGGCTGCTTTTAATTTTTCTTCAATTTCAAAGCATTCAGGGGCTTTAATATCTTCCAGATTTATACCTCCAAAAGTGGGGGCGATAGCTTTTACAGCAGCTACAAATTTATCCGGGTCTTTTTCATCTACTTCAATATCAAAAACATCAATATCAGAAAAAATTTTGAACAGGAAACCTTTTCCTTCCATAACGGGTTTGCCGCTTAATGCGCCAATGTCTCCCAAGCCTAAAACGGCAGTGCCATTGGAGATAACTGCCACCAGGTTCCCTTTCGTTGTGTAGCGATAGGCGTCATCTGGATTTTTTTCGATTGCGAGACAAGGGTCGGCAACACCCGGAGTATAAGCCAGTGATAAGTCACGCTGGGTTGAATACGGTTTTGTCGTAATAACCTCTAATTTTCCGGGGCGTCCCAATGCATGATAATTGAAGGCGTCTTTTCTAAATAATTTATCCATAAGAAAGGCATTTTTTTGCGGCGCAAAAGTACAGTTTATAGTTGCTAATTATTCACATAAAACACATGAATAACTAATTTAGAATCTATTTAGAACACTTGTTTAAATGAACTGATATTCATATGTTTGCAGCTGCATGATTTTATATGATAAAATGATAATTATTGGGGGTACCGGAAGAAATATCGGGAAAACCCATTTGGCCGAAATGGCTGTTGAGAAACTGAGTAAGTTAGCTGAGGTTATTGCTGTAAAAATATCGAATGTAAATCCGGGAAATAAAGATTTGCATGGCACACATGAGTTTGTTGTGGAAGATAATTTTTTGATTTATGAAGAAAATGACCGATGGGGAAATAAAGACAGCATGCGTTTTCTGAGAGCAGGCGCCACCCGTTCGTTTTTTATGGTGACTGATGATGCCCATTTGCCGGAGGCTTTTAAATATCTGAAAGATAAAATAAAACCCGGATGCGTGGTGGTTTGTGAATCAAATTCTCTTCGGCAATGGATAAGGCCCGACTTGTTTATCATGGTTGATGGCGGAAAACAAAAAGGTAAAAAAAACCTGTCCCAACTGTTTGAATGGGCCGATGCCGTGGTGCCGGCACTCAATCAGAAGGCTTTCGATAATCTGGTGAGCAAAATTAAAATCCACAAAGGAAAAATTGTTTTGTAACTTTGTACAGTAAACAGTATCATCTATGTTGATCAATAAAAACATGAAGCTTGCCGATGTAATTCATCACGATTACACGCTGGTGCCGGTGATTAACCGGTTTGGAATTCATCTCGGTTTTGGAAATTTCACTATTCAGGAGGTTTGTAAAGAGCATAATATAAGTACCGGTTTTTTCGTCATCATTCTCAATGCTTTTCACGATCCACACTATTTTCCTAAAGAACGATTGCAAAGCATCCGGCTAAACATACTGATTGAATATTTACAAAAAGCACATACTGATTTTTTAGAGGATAAAATTCCTGAGATTGCTTTTCTTATTGAAAAAATGCCTGGTGAATGTTTGGATGACAGGAAAACGTATTTGTTAATTAGAAATTTTTTTCTTGAGTATAGTACCGAATTGAAAAATCATATCACTAAGGAAGAAGAACGGGTATATCCATATGTTTTAAAATTGGAAGAAGCTTTTTTGAAAGGTGAAACAGATGCTGACATTAAAAAACAGATTCAGGATTATCCAATATCAGCCTATGAAGCAGAACATGAAAATGTTGAAGAAAAATTATTCGATTTAAAGAACATTATCATTAAATATCTGCCAAAGCCAAAAAGCGATAAATTATGTTTTCAGATTTTAAGGGAAATATTCAGCCTCGAAAAAGAACTCAATGAGCATGCGCGCATTGAAGATCTCATTATTGTTCCCAAAGTTGAAGCGATGGAAAATGCACTCAAACTAAAGGGATTCGGCAATGGGTGAGATTAAAACTGTTATAGTCGTAGAGCGCAATTATTTAATGCAAGCCGGTTTAGAAGCAATGTTGATGGAAATCCCCGGTTTGATGATGGTGAAAACGTTTACCGGCGATGAAGTAAGTTTAGCCGGACATATTCGTAAACAGCAGGCCGATGTGCTTATTTTGAATCCGCTGGCCCTTAAGGAGGACCCGATTGTTTTTTTACGCAAATTAAAACAGATAGGAAAAATGGTGGTGTTCGGTCTGATGGAAAAAGAGACCCCGGTTAATCTTCAAAGTCATTTCTCTCATGTCCTGAATGTTTCCGATTCGAAATTTGATTTGCAAAATAAAATTCGTTCCGTACTACATCAGGATACCCGTCCCGGTAATCATAATCTGCTTAGCAAACGCGAGGTTACCATTTTGAAACAGGTGGTGCTGGGACTGACAAACCAGGAAATCGCCGACAGGCTTTTTTTAAGTATCCACACGGTAACTACCCATCGTAAAAATATAAACCGTAAACTCGGAATCAAAACAGTATCAGGACTTACGGTTTATGCGCTGATGAATCATCTGGTGAGGATGGAAGAAATGGGAGGGGCTACAAAATGAAAATCGTATTTTAGGGCTATATTTTTCCCAGCCTGCGATTTCATTTATAAAAACTGTATTTTTGCAGTCGTTATTTGAATTAAATCTAAATTAAAATGAAACCAATTGGATTATTTTATGGCTCCACCTACGGGATGACGGAGAAAGTAGCTGAAAAAATAAAACAAGCTTTTGATAAACAACAAGTTGATCTTTATAATGTGAAGGATACCGGAGTGAAAGATTTGGCCAAATATGACAATCTGATTTTCGGCACTTCAGCTTGGGGAATAGGCGAGATGCAGGACGATTGGGAGCGTTTTATCATCAATATTGAAGGTTTTGATTTTTCTGGTAAAAAACTGGCACTCTTTGGATTGGGCGATCAAAAGGAATATCCTGAGAGTTTTGTGGATGGCCTTGGTACATTATATTGCCGTTTACCTGATAAGTCGGTTGTAGTGGGCGAGTGGCCTTCCAAAGATTATTCTTACTATTTTTCGTTAGCAGATAAAGATGGTAAATTTGTAGGTTTGGTGATTGATGAGCATAATCAGCCCGAGAAAAGCGGTACACGTATTAAACAGTGGGTGGCTCAACTGAAAAAGGAGTTTATGTAAGGGGAAATTTCATTTTTTGGATTGTGGTAAAGACCGGTGAATTGCAGCCGGTTTTTTTCTTGTAACTCCCGTTGTGATTTTTTTACTTTTGTATCCAAAGGTTTTATTATGCTTTTAGATTATATTGTTTGGCGTGTAAGTCCTGTTATTTTTACTTTGTCAAAAAATATTCCGCTTATCGGTGGCTTCACACTACGATGGTATGGGGTTTTGTTTGCGCTGGGTTTTGTGGCGGGCTATCTGGTGATTCTGAAGATTTTTAAACATGAAGGAATAGGCGAAAAGGATAGCGATAGCTTGTTTGGCTATATGTTTGTTTTTACTTTGATTGGGGCAAGGCTGGGACATGTTTTCTTTTATGAGCCACACTATTTTTTAGCGCACCCCATGGAAATACTGTATGTTTGGCATGGAGGGCTGGCCAGCCACGGGGCAGCTGTTGGTATTTTGCTGGGCCTTTATATTTATGTAAAAACCCATCATAAAAAGTATGTTTGGGTACTCGACCGGGTTGCTATTGTCGTGCCTTTGGCAGGATCCTTTATTCGTATGGGGAATTTGATGAATTCTGAAATTTTTGGTTATCCAACTCATTTGCCCTGGGGTTTTGTATTTGTGAACTCTATGGATCCGGCACTGGCAACAGGGGCTCATCATCCTACCCAGATTTATGAAGCGCTTGGCTATTTGCTGATTTTTTTCTTCCTCTATCATTATTATTGGCATCATACCGAAGGTTTAAAACCCGGAAAATTATTCGGGTATTTTATGGTATTGGTTTTTGGGCTGCGCTTTTTTGTGGAATTTTTAAAGGAACCTCAAGAAATTTGGGAACAACATATGTTGCTGAATATGGGTCAATTGCTAAGTATCCCGCTTATTCTCACCGGAATCGGCGTTTTAATCTGGTCACAAAAACAAAAAGCCCGAAAGGTTTAGTTCCCGGACTTTTTAGCTGTTTGTTAATCGTATTATTCATCAGCATCTAAAAAAGTGTTGTCGCGATAACCGTCTAAATCTTTATACCAATCGGCATATTGTGTGCCACCCGATTCGGCCCAGTCGCCAAAATGCAGGTAGCCCTTTGTAATTTCCTGTTTTTCTTTCATCCATTTGAATTTATATACAATATTAATTCCCCAAGGAAGGTTGTTGGATGATTTATAATACCTTCCGGTTGCCGGATTACTATTGTCGTCGGCCGTGCCAAATAATGACTGATCAGCCAGTGAGGTGGGGGCCATGTCGGGCAGATGTACTTCTACATTTGTATCTCCCCCTTTAATGAGATATGGATTATATGGAGGTATTCCAAGATTGGATGCATTCTGCGGAGCGGCGAAATGAATGGTCATGTCGATTTCCTTCCCAAGGGCTAACTGTGTATTTTCAAATACGATGAAGTTGGCTTTCTCTTGCCCTGATTCTGTGCCGTTGCCGTTTTTTGCAATATTGCCAAGGCTTGTATAATTACTGGCTACCGAAGCAATATTAGACTGGTTTGTAGGAATTTGAAATGCAAAGCCATTGTGCAAACCGGCACCATTATGGCGCATATCAAACTTTACCTTAATATCTACAACCTGGTTGTTTGCGTTGGTAATCTGGTTGAAATTATATTCTCGTTTTGGGAATTTAGTCTTATTTTAGGAAAAAATGTTTTTCTAAAAATCTTTTCACAAAGATAATTTAATTTTCTTTAATCTTTAGGCGAACAGCATTTCCAAGGGGTAGCGTGTCCGATTTGATAATATTCCAAAAATTAATTGAGCCGGGCCCCCGGTCTGTATTAGTAAGTACAATCAGCGTTTTATGATGTTTCATATCGCGGATGTTAAACGACCGAAATCCTTTCCACCACCCAAAATGATACACGGTACTATCCATCTCTCCCCGTATCCGCCATCCAAATCCGTAATTATCATGCCGTCGCCAGTAGTGCGGACTTCCGGGCACAAACGCCTCATGGATGATAGAATCGGGGAGTAGGGTAAATTCGTCCAGCGACCGGTCGAACTTGTATAAATCTTCCACCGAACAGTACACATTTTTATCACCGAGGACTCCGTTCAGGTAATCATTGGTCATTTCGCGCCATCTCCAACCTTTGCGGTAATAACCCGGAACTCCTTTTTCGACATAAAGGGGCACTTTGTCCAAGCCTCTCATATTATACACAAAAGACGAATCCATGTGCAGAGGCTGAAAGATTTTCTGTTTGATGAAGTTTTCAAAATGCATGTGTGTAACGGCTTCAACGATGTTAGCCAACAAGGCGTAATTTGTATTACAATAGTGAAACCCGGTATTGGGAGCAAAATATCGGTCAGGGTGGTAGGTTTCCAGCAAGCGTAACATGGCATCATTGTCCATGGGTTTGCGCTTGTCTTTCCACTCTTTTTGGGCTAAACTCATATAACGAGGTAAGCCGGAGCGGTGATTCATCAGCAGGCGCAAGGTGATATCCGGATACGGAAAATCAGGTAAATAATGCCTGATATCGGTATCATAATCTATTTTACCTTCATATTTTAGTATCATAATAGCCATGGCACTAAACATTTTGGAACCGGACGCCAGTTGAAAAGCATCTCCGGTACGGAGTGGGATGCGTCTGCGCCGTACATTGCGGTAGCCATAAGCTTTTTTAAAAATTATACGTCCTTTTTCTGCATAAAGTACCACCCCGTTGAATCCGGTAAGCCGTCGTAAATGCTTAAACTTTTTGTCCAGCATTTTTGCTTTATGTGCAATAATTAAACTGTCACCATTCCGGTACGGAATAATGTATTGCCCATGAACAAACGGCTTATTTATAGTTTCTTTCTTTTTGTCCGAATGGCAACTCACCATGCTGAGCATGGCCAAAAATGCGAAAATGTATATGGGGAAATATCTTTTCATAAAGTTGGCAAATTTACTGATTTCGCCCATTCATAAAATATAAACTTTCATTTTTGATTACTCTCCAAAACCGTAGTTTGTGCGCGACTTTTCAAAATCAAAAAGTTATATGTGACTTATTTTCTGTAAGTTGATTTTCGTGGTATAGCTTTTGAATAAAGGTATAGAAACAAACTAATTATGCTTATCTACTTAATCTTAGCTGTTTTAATACTGACCTTGTTAGTAACACTTTTCTCTGTTGAGTTTAAAACCTTCTTGCCTGTAAGTTTCTCTTATAAATTTTCTTCCACGGGGTCTTCTACGGTTCGCCATCATCTTTTATCCGGTTCAAAAGTCCGTATTACTCACTATTTCACCGTATATCAATGTCCTGTATGCCAGTTCGAAACCAGGAAGCCTGAAAAATATTGTCCGCAATGTGCCAAACAGGATAAAAAAGAAATCTTACAGGTAAATCTTAAAGAATATTCTAAAGGGGACTTCTAAAAACCGGAGTTCCACATAAGCTTTGTTCACAGCTTCAGATTATTCTGTTTTCCTATTCTTACACCGAGAAAAAAATCAGGTGCTGCATTTCAGGGGTTTTGTAGCTTTGTAGTCGATTTAAAAGATATTCCTATGCAATTAAATACCAATAACAATTATTCGGCCGAAGTGCTTGAAAATGAATTTAAATATCTGAGTTTGCTGGCCGATCGTTTTAAAAATATTCAGGCTGCGAGTACCGAAATTATCAATTTGGAAGCTATTTTAAACCTTCCCAAAGGAACTGAACATTTCCTGAGCGATATTCATGGTGAATATGATACTTTTAGCCATGTGCTGGCCAATGCCTCCGGAGTTGTAAGAAAAAAAATAGAAGATGTTTTCGGAAAAACCATTCGCGAAAAAGATAAGCGCTTTTTAGCCACTTTGATTTATTATCCCGAAGAGAAGCTTGATTTAGTATTAAAAGACGAAGAAGATCCCAACGAATGGTTTGCCATTACTTTGCAGCGATTAATAAAAGTTGCCCGTGTTTCGGCATCTAAGTATACCCGCTCAAAGGTGCGTAAAGCAATGCCCCCTGATTTTTCGTATATCATTGATGAGCTGTTGAACGAAAGTGGTGAAGACAAAGAAGATTATTTTGAAGGCATTATTAATACTATTATCAAAATTGACCGTGCCGAAGTTTTTATCATTGCCATTTGCAAATTTATACAACATTTACTTATTGATCGGTTGCATATTATTGGTGATATTTTCGACCGGGGGCCATATGCAGAAAAAGTAATGGACCGGCTCATTAATTATCATTCAGTTGACATACAGTGGGGCAATCATGACATCCTGTGGATGGGGGCTGCATCGGGTAGTTATGCACTCATCGCCAACATGATTCGTATCTCATTGCGTTATAGAAATCTTGACACACTTGAAGATGCTTATGGGATTAATTTACTGCCTCTCGCCACTTTTGCAATGAACCGTTATAAACACGACTCCTGTACACAATTTAATCCGGTTTCATCCAAAGGTGAAACCAACGATACCGATTTGATCAGTAAAATGCATAAAGCTATTGCCGTTATCCAGTTTAAATTAGAAGGGCAAATCGTACAGAGAAATCCTGATTTTTATATGGATGACCGTCTGCTTCTGGATAAAATTGATTACAAAAATGGAGAAATTCAAATAAAAGGAAAAAACTACCCTTTACTCGATAATCAATTCCCGACTATTCAACCAGATGATCCTTACCAACTCAGTAAAGAGGAAGAAGAATTGATGGAAAAACTGGCGAACAGCTTCAAAAACAGCCGCAGGTTGCAAAATCATGTGGAGTTTTTATTCAGTTCGGGAAGTATGTACCTGACTTTCAATAACAATTTGTTGTACCATGGATGTATACCCATGACTGAAAAAGGCGATTTCGCAAGTTTTAAAATTGAAGAAAGCCTTTATTCCGGCAAAAAACTTTGTGACCATTTCGATCGTGTGGCACGAAAAGCGTATCACTATCGTTTTCAGCGCAAACATGAAAAATCGGCCGATTACTTGTGGTATTTGTGGTGCGGGCCATTGTCGCCATTATTTGGAAAAAGCAGGATGGCCACCTTCGAACGTTATTTTATAGCAGATAAGGAAACCCATAAAGAAGATAGAAATCCGTATTATGATCTGGTATATAAAGATGAAAAATACTGTAATGTTATTTTGAAGGAGTTTGGCCTTGAAGGTAAAAATGCACACATCGTTAACGGTCATGTGCCGGTAAAAGTGAAAAAGGGTGAAAGTCCTATCAAAGCCAATGGTAAGCTGTTTGTTATTGATGGCGGTATGTCGGTCCCTTATCAAAAGGTTACCGGGGTGTCAGGCTATACGTTGATTTACAATTCTTATGGTTTGGTATTGGTGGAACATAAACATTTCGATTCCAAACAAAGGGCCATCCGGGATGAAAAAGATATTATTTCGAAGCGTATTTTCATTGAAGCTAATGCCAGGCGAAAAAGAGTAAAAGATACTGACATTGGTAAGGAACTGATGGCGCAGATTGAGGATCTGAAAATGTTGCTGGCTACCTATCGCAAAGGTTTAATTAAAGAAAGGGTTTAATTACATAAAGCTGATGATCAGGATTTTTAAATTCGGCGGGGCTTTACTAAAAAATGCATCCGACTTACGGCAAATGGCCTCCATTGTCCAGGAATTTGCTTGCGAACCCCTGGTGATTGTAGTTTCGGCTTTGGGTAAAACCACCAATGCGTTGGAACAACTGTTGCAGCTAAAACTGGAACAAAATATCCAAACCCTTCAGCAGGAATATTTCAAACTCAAACAGGCCCACCTAAGCCTCATACAATCACTTGATTTACAGCAGGAAGCCGAGCTTTCGCAAACTGTTGAGGATGATTTTTTTGCATTGTGGGAGGTCCTGCAAATTAAAAACAGGGATGCTTATCACCAATACGATCAGGTGGTGAGTTTTGGAGAGAATTTTGCGCTTAGGATTGTAAATGCCTTTCTTTTGGAGCAAAAGCTCATGGTACAACCGGAAGATGCGCGCAGCCTGATAATGACTGACAGCCGTTATACGCAGGCCGGGATTGAATGGCAGACGACTGAAAGAATCATACAAAGCCGTGTAAAAAAGGGTTTAAAGTCAGGAAAAATAGTGTTGACACAGGGTTTTATTGGTGCTGATTCCAAAGGAGAAACAACTACTTTGGGCCGTGAGGGTTCTGATTTTACAGCGGCCATCCTGGCGTATGCCCTCAATGCCGAAGAAGTGAGTATTTGGAAAGATGTCCCGGGGTTGATGAATTGTGATCCTCGTCTTTTTCGGGATGCGCTAAAACTTCCTCATGTATCTTATAATGAAGCTATTGAATTAGCATTTTACGGGGCTTCGGTCATTCATCCAAAAACCATTCAGCCATTACAGAAAAAGGGAATTCTGCTGAACGTTCGTGCTTTTTACGACCCCACTTCGGAACCTACCCGGATTGATATGATTGAATCGGATGACGCCCGTATTCCGAAAATCATTGTTAAACCCAAACAAACTTTGTTTAGTATCAGCTCACGTAACCTGTCCTTTATGGCCGAAGAAAACCTGCAAAAAGTATTTACGGTTTTCAACCAATGCAAGGTCCATATCAACCTGATGCAAAATTCAGCTGTTAGTTTTTCGGTTTGTTTTGATGAAAATCCTATCCAATTGGAAAAACTGATTTATGGTTTAAAGGATGATTTTATTTTAAAATACAACAGCGGATTGAAGTTATTTACTTTTAGGCATTATAACCAGGCGTTGGTAAATCAATTTACCGGAGGAAAACAATTTTATCTCAGCCAGAAAAACAGGACTACACTGCAAGTACTGCTACGGGAAAAATAAGTGTCGATAAATCAAAAAAAATGAGAACCTTCAGAAGCTCTAAACTCAAAAACTTTCCGTAGGTTTGTGATTCAAAAAATACGTTTATGAAAGATGCAATTGCTATTCTATGCGGTGGTGGCCCAGCCCCTGGAATTAATTCGGTAATCAGTTCGGTAGCCATGGCTTTCCTTGATGGTGGCTATCGGGTAATAGGTATTCATGAGGGCTATAAAGGTTTGCTGTCGGGGCATCCTTCTGTTCAGGAGATTGATTTTAAGTTTGCGGATGATATTCACAAACGAGGGGGGTCTGCCTTAAAAATGAGTCGCTATAAACCCAAAGATGAGGAATTTAACACCCGTTTTTTTGTGGAGTACAACATAAAATTGCTGGTTACTATAGGAGGTGACGATACAGCTTCTACTGCCAATAGGCTCTCAAAATTCCTGCATAAAAATGACGTGCATATCCAAAATATCCATGTCCCCAAAACTATTGACAACGACCTGCCACTGCCCGAAAACACACCTACATTCGGATATCAGTCGGCCAAGCAGGAAGGTGTTCGCATTGCGCAGACCATTTATGAGGATGCTCGCACAAGCGGTAACTGGTTTGTTGTCTCGGCCATGGGGCGCGAAGCCGGTCATCTGGCTTTTGGTATTGGCGCTGCCAGTCATTTTCCGATGATTGTAATTCCCGAAATGTTTAATAAAGTAGATGTAACTTTTGATCGTATCATTAAATTGATTATTTCGGCTATTATAAAACGTAAACTGTTGGGTGTGGGATATGGCTTGGCCATTGTAAGTGAAGGCGTTTTTCATTTTATGACCAACGAAGAGATTAAGAATTCTAAAATTGAGTTTACTTATGACGACCATGGCCATCCCGAACTTGGTAATGTAAGTAAAGCCCATATTTTTAATATCTTGTTACAGAATAAATTAAAAGAATTAGGGCTAAAGGTAAAAAGTCGTCCGGTTGAACTTGGTTATGAATTAAGATGCGTCCAGCCTACCGCCTTTGATTTGCTCTACTGTGTAACGTTGGGATATGGTGTGAAGAAATTATTTGATGAAGGCCAAACCGGTTGCATGGTAACAGCCAGCCCTTCCGGTAAAATAAGCCCACTGTATCTTGAAGATGTTTCCGATGAAAATGGCAGGGTCATTCCACGGCTTGTAAATCTGGAGGGCGAAAAATCCAAGCTTATCCTTGAGCATGGATTACAGTACTTGCAGCCCGGCGATTACGAAGCCGCAAAAGAATTTTTGCCTAACCCTGAGGACTATGATTTGAGAAATATTCTGGATTGGGAGTGATGATTAAGGATGATTAGCATTTCAAATTCATAAATCTTTTTCAGAAACACCAAAAGCTTCTTTTTCTATGTTGCCTTCAGGTTCAACGTGTACCAGCACGTCATAAACGTTTGGAATTTGGTTTTTGATATGTTCTTCAACGCGCATGCTAATCTGGTGCCCTTCTTCTAATGTTAGGTTACCGGGCAGTTCTATATCCAGTGAAATAAGGTAAAGGTGGGCTATTTTTCGTATGCGGATACGGTGCGGATGTGTCAGTTCGTTTTCAATTTTACAAGCTTTTACAACTTTATTATAAAGTGCGACATCGTCCACTCCATCCATTAAATCACGTCCCGATTCGAAAAAAATCTTTACAGCTACTATCATAATCCAAATGCTCACAAGCAAAGCCGTAATCACATCCAGTATTGGCATTTTTAAAACATAGGTAAAAATAAGGCCTGTTAAAACCGAAAGCGAGATAATAACATCGCTTTGCATATTTTTTGAATTGGCAATCAGCATACTGCTATCTACATCTTTACCTGCTTTTTTCAGATAAAAAGCTAAAATTTGTTTGGTAACAATGGAAATCAAAATGACATAGATAGCTATAGTAGCGGGAATGGCACGTGGCTCAGGGTGAATAAGTTTTCCCATAGAGGAAATGGCTAACTGGGCACCGGCAAAAAAAATAATAAACGATAGTATTTTTGTGGCCATTGTATCGGCCTTACGGTAACCATAGGGATATCTTGGGTTGGGCGGCCGTCCAATGATGTGGGCTGTGAAAAGTGTAATTAATGAAGTGAGCACATCAGAAGCGGAATCGATGCCATCGGCAATTACCGCCATGCTTCCGGCCAGTATGCCTACTGTAATTTTCAGTATCGACAAAAGCGCATTGGCAAAAACAGCTACGCGGGATACTGCAATAATTTTTCTTTCCTTTTTGCCCAGGCCCATATCTTTTATTTTCAAAGATAAAGTAAAAGGCTTTCCCCCTTCGGTAATGTCTGAGGAAAAGCCTTTTTTTAAGTTTTTACTTTCCGGCTATCCTAAAAACCTTTCGGCTTCTATGGCGGCCATAGCGCCTGTTCCGGCAGCGGTAATAGCTTGGCGGTAGTGCTTGTCCTGCACGTCGCCGGCAGCAAAAATACCGTCCACATTTGTGGCTGTTGAATCGGGTTTGGTAATCAGGTAACCTGTATCGTCCATGTCCAGCTTACCCTTAAAAATGTCTGTATTAGGTTTATGCCCGATAGCGAGAAAAAAACCGTCAATGTCTATTTTCTTTTCTTCTTTTGTTTTGTTGTTAAACAAAATTGCACCGTTCAGTGCTTTTGTAAATCCTTGTACGTTACCTACAATTTCTTTTACTTCATGGTTCCACAACACTTCTATATTAGGTGCGTCCAATACCTTTTTCTGCATAGCTTTGGAAGCGCGGAGTTCATCACGGCGATGGATAAGGTAAACTTTCCGGCACATATTGGCGAGGTAAGTAGCTTCTTCGGCGGCAGTATCACCACCACCTACAACTGCTACATCTTTTCCTTTATAAAAAAAGCCGTCACAGGTGGCACATGCCGAAACTCCACCGCCTTTAAATTTTTCTTCCGATTCGAGACCCAGGTATTTGGCAGTAGCCCCCGTGGCTATGATGACAGTTTCTGCCAATAATTCAGTTCCGTCATCAACTTTTACGTGAAACGGACGCCGACTTGTGTCAATATCATTGACCATTCCCCATCGGATATCGGCGCCAAAACGTTCGGCTTGCTTTTGAAGGTCTTCCATCATTTTAGGGCCTTCAACGCCCTCGGGATATCCCGGAAAGTTATCGATCTCGGTAGTCGTGGTAAGCTGCCCTCCGGGTTCCATCCCCTGATAAACAATGGGTTTTAAGTCGGCACGCGAAGCATAAATGGCGGCAGTATATCCGGCAGGGCCGGAACCAATAATCAAACATTTGGTGTTTTCCATATCAATCTAAATTTTTATTGCTTGCAATATTTTAAAAGCCTATGTTAATCAAAATAAGTGCCAAATTATTTTTGGCAGTCGGCCGGATTTAAAAATAGCTTTGTTTCAGCTACTTTGCAGGATAAACATTTTGTTGCGTTGGTATGTTAAAATGAAGCTTTGAAATTTTATTAATTTTACGCCGGTTTTCCCGGACGAAGAAAGAATAACTAAACCGGGTTTTTTAATCTTCAACTTTTGACTATAATGAGTTCAGCAATCAATGAATTGACGTATCGAGATAAAAAATTAATATTTTCTGACACAGTGCCTTCAGGTAAAATAGGTTGGCAAAGCCCATCAAACATTGCTTTAGTGAAATATTGGGGCAAGATGCCTGTGCAGGTTCCACGTAATCCTTCGTTGAGTTTTACGTTGAGCAAATCGAATACAAAAACCAGGATTGAATATACATCGGCCTCCGGAAGGGACATGAAAGTGGATTTTTATTTGAACGATCAGCCAAATCCTGAATTCGGGTTAAAAACAAAGGCTTTTTTTGAAAGTATCTCTGATATTTTCCCTTTCATTCGTCAACTCGATTTTAAAATTTATTCGGAAAACACTTTCCCGCATTCGGCCGGAATAGCTTCTTCAGCTTCCGGTATGAGTGCTTTAGCCCTGACGTTGTGTGATTTGGAGCGGACACATTTCGGCAACCTTACTGAAGATGCCGATTTTTACAGGAAAGCTTCTTACGTGGCCCGTTTGGGTTCGGGAAGTGCCTGCCGTTCGGTGTATGGTGGTTTGGTGGATTGGGGGAAGTCAAAAGTGTTGGCCAATTCGTCTGATTTGTACGGAATTCCTGTAGGCGATCAGGTAAATGAAGTTTTTCTGACTTATCAGGATACGGTTTTGCTGGTGAATGCAGAACAAAAAAAAGTGTCGAGCCGTGCCGGGCATAGCCTGATGAACAACAATCCATTTGCACCCGAACGTTTTCAGCAGGCGCAAAGGCATATCGGTGAACTGCTGGAGGCGATGAAAGCCGGCGATTTGGAAACATTTATCAAAATAACCGAGTCGGAAGCCTTGACCCTGCATGCCATGATGATGACATCGCAACCCTATTATTTATTGATGAAGGCCAACACCCTTCAGATAATTGAACGGATTTTTGCTTTTCGCGATGAAACCAATATTCCGGTTAGTTTTACGCTGGATGCCGGGCCGAACGTGCATTTGCTTTATCCGTTTTCGGAAAAAGAAAAAGTGATGCAATGGATAAAAAGTGAATTGCGCGAATTTCTCAGTCCCTTGGGTTTCATTGATGATGAGGTTGGTAAGGGGCCGGTGAAGTTATAAAGTTTGGATGATTTTTACGCTTACCTGCTCAGTTATTTTCGGTTTTCGAACTGCTTTTCCCAAATATGCTCAGTTGTTGTTTGATGGTTGTAATCAGCTCGTTTTTGTCTATGGGTTTTGAAAGATAACTGTCGAAACCTTCTTTCAGGAAGTGGTCTTTATCGCCTGCCATGGCATAAGCTGTTTGGGCAATAAATGGGATATGCTGATATTCCGGATGTTTTTTCCTGATTTCTTTCAGGAGTTTTACTCCGTCCCAATCGCCGGGCAAATTAATGTCGAAAAGCATGATTTGAAAAAAGTGGCCCTTTTCAGCTTCCTGGTTGATAATATTCATACAATCGTCACCATCCACAGCTAACTTCACTTTTCCAAATTTGGTAAGCATTTTTTCGAGTATCAACCGGTTCATGCGGTCGTCTTCCACAACAAAAATATCCAGTTCGCCCAATTCGGTGGCCGTGCTGACCTCTTTTTCTGCTACTACTTCTGCTTCTGGGCTTTGTTCGGCGGCAACAACAGCCTGGTCGCTGCACGGAATAATCAGTTTTATTGTTGTTCCTTTCCCGGGAGTTGAATTTAGTTCAAGCCGGCCCTGCATGAGGTCGATGAGCTTTTTTGCCAGTTTCAGGCCGATGCCGGTACCTTGCGAATATTTTAAGTTTCCGGTATCTTCAGCCTCAAAAAGCAGTTTTTGTTTGGCTTTATCAATTCCCGGGCCTGTATCTTTTATCTCAATAATATCAATGTCTTTATCAGCATCGTAAAGTGTACTTATGGTAACAAATCCTTGGCCAGTATAACGAATAGCATTATCAACAACTTGTACGACAGCTTTTTCCAATCCTTCGGCATCGGCCAGCGCAGGATGTAAATCTTCATCGATTTTATTCTTGAAAATCAAATTTTTTTGACTTGCTGTCTCAAAAAATTGAAGGTAAATCTTTTGTAGGATTTTTTCCAGCGAAACCGCTTTAATTTTTAACTCCATGGTGTTGGCCTCTAAACTGGAAAAGTCGATGATGTTGTTCATCAGCTTTAAAAGCCGGTTGCTGCTTTGCCTTATGTTGGAAGCGTATTCGTATAACTCGTGATTTTCGAGCACAGCCAACTCGGTTTCGAGCATATCGGCAAATCCTATAATTCCATTGAGGGGTGTGCGTACATCAAAACCCAGGTTTGCAATAAATGTATTGCGCAGATAACTTGCTTCTTCCGCTTTTTTCAGGGCGGTTTTTAGTTTCAGTTCTTGTTGCTTGAGTTGTTCCAACCGGGTTTGTAAATCGCCTGTTTCCGCTTTTATTTCTTTATCAAGATTTGTCTGCAATTGCCCGGCTTCAACTTCCAATGACCTGTTTTCTTTTTCCAGTTCTTTGATATTTCTCAATACCTGGCTTCGCCAATGCCAGACATAAATGAGCAAGCTAAGCCCGACAAGAGAGATAAAAAGGAATAAGTAAAACGGCCATACCGGGTGCTGCGTTTCCGAGGGTCGGGCTACTTTTGTTTTTATAATCTGATTGGGGGCATTTTCCAGGCTGTCAGCTAATTTATAATAAAACAGGGCATGTTTAAAATCGTTATTTGCCTCGAATAGTTTTGCAAGTTTTTTAAAGAATTCGGCTTTTTGTCGGTTTGTTACCCTTACGGCAGGAAGGTGAAGAAAATCATCGGCCAGTTTCAATGCCTTGCCTGTGTCATGTTGCAATAGCAAAGTAATACTTAGTTTAGGAAGCGCTGAATCTTTTTGCTCCTTAGGCATGTTTTGGAGGGCTTGTACCAAACTGTCATTATTAATGGCATATACATTAGTCCCCAGCATGTAAAGCAAGATAAAAAAAAGATGCAATAGATATTTTGATTTGGACATTCCCGTATTTTCTTTTTTCAAAATTAAAAAATACTACGCATGATTTACGTGCAAACCTAAAAATCAATAAAATCAAGCCGTAATGAGAATGTAAAGCCGGAATGTATCTAAAATTACGTTGTAAAAATCGACTCGAAAAGGCTACTATTTTTTTGTTTCTTATGGTTTTTATTATCTTTACCCTCGTTAATTTTTATCAATTAGCCATATAAATAACCGGAAATCAAATAATTAAACCATAACAGATGATAAAAAAAATCCTCATTGCCAATCGGGGTGAAATAGCCATTCGTGTCATGCGCAGCTGTCGCGAAATGGGGATCCGTTCAGTGGCGGTTTATTCAGAAGCAGATCGTGCCTCGGCACATGTGCAATATGCCGACGAAGCATATTGTATAGGTCCGGCGGCTTCCAACGAAAGTTACCTAAATTATGAAAAGATTATTTCAGTCGCTAAAGAGACAGGTGCTGATGCCATTCATCCCGGCTATGGCTTCTTGTCGGAAAACGCTGAATTTTCAAATCGTTGTAAAGAAGAAGGAATCATTTTTATTGGGCCTGATGCGCATGCTATCAACACCATGGGTGATAAAATTACGGCCCGTAAAACTATGATTGCGGCAGGTGTGCCCGTTGTCCCCGGAACGGCCAAACCTATTATCGATTTGGATGATGCCGTCGAAACGATTCATAAAATCGGATTGCCGGTGATGGTGAAAGCAAGTGCAGGAGGCGGTGGAAAAGGAATGCGCCTCGTGGAAAAAGAAGAGGATATTATTTCGTCGGTGAAAGCCGCTAAATCCGAGGCCCTTGCTGCTTTTGGTAATGATGCGGTTTATGTTGAGAAATACATTGATTCCCCACATCATATTGAATTTCAGATTCTGGCTGACCAGCATGGTAATTGTATACATCTTTTTGAACGTGAATGTTCTGTGCAGCGCCGGCATCAGAAAGTAGTGGAAGAAACCCCTTCACCCATCATGCGGCCCGATGTCCGTGCAGAGATGGGAAGGCATGCGGTGGCTGCTGCAAAGGCGGTCAACTATGCCGGTGCCGGTACCATTGAGTTTATCACCGATGACGATTTGAATTACTATTTTCTTGAAATGAATACCCGTTTGCAGGTGGAACATCCCATTACCGAGCAGGTGGTGGGCGTTGACCTGGTCCGCGAACAAATTCATATCGCCAATGGCGAAAAGTTGCGTTTTCGTCAGGAAGACCTTACACAACATGGTCATGCAATTGAAGTAAGGGTATATGCTGAAGACCCCGACAATAATTTCATGCCCAGCCCCGGGAAAATTAAGCATATACACTTGCCTTTGGGCTTAGGTATCAGACACGATGGGTATGTGTACGATGGTTATGAAATCCCCATCTATTACGACCCGATGATTTCAAAATTGGTGGCATGGGGAAATAATCGTCAGGAAGCCATTCAGCGGATGAAACGTGCCCTCGAGGTGTATTCCATCAGCGGGGTGAAAACTTCCATTCCTTTTTTGTTGCGGATTATGAATGTCCCTGATTTTCAAAAAGGGGGTTATACCACCCATTTTATTCAAAACCATACCGAAGCCTTGAAAAAGCCCGAGGAGGAGCATGAAGAGTTGGATGATTTGGCTGCCATTGTAAGTTTGGTGCATCATACCAATAATTTGTTAAAAGCAGCAGGACCTGCTGCAAGCTCGAATCATGAAAGTGCCTGGAAGCAGTTTGGACGGAAAAAGGCGGTTTCACGTTTATAACTAAAAAAGAGGAATCAGATGTACGAAGTCAATATAAAAGGAGAAGATAAGCCCATCGAAATTTTGTCGCAGGATGGACAACAGGTAAAGGCCAGGTTGGGTGATAAAATCTATGAATTGGATTTGCTTGAAGTGGAAGACGGAATTTATTCTGTCATTTATCAGGGCAAGAGTTATCGAATAGAACTAAATGCCCGGGAAGCCAAAAAATACACTGCACAAGTTGGTCAGCACACCCTTGATGTGGAAATTGTGGATGCCGAAACACGCTATGCACGGAGTATGGGAGGCGATGAAGCAGAAGATGCTGATCATATTTCGACACCTATGCCGGGCCAGGTGGTAAAAATTCTGGTTGAAGAAGGGCAGAAGGTAAAAGGGGGTGAAACGGTCATCATCGTGTCGGCCATGAAAATGGAAAGCGAATACAAGGTGCAAAAAGACCGGGTTATTAAGCAAATACTTGTGAAAGAAGGTGAAAATATTGATGGCGATCAGCCATTGATTCTTTTTGAATAAGCCTTGCGGAATTTTTTAAGTAGTCAATCATAAAATATAGAATAAGATGTCACTGGAATCTAAAATCAAACAACTGGAAGAAAAACACAGGCTGGCTGAACTGGGCGGAGGACAAAAAAGAATTGATAAACAGCATAGTGTGGGACGTAAAACGGCACGGGAAAGGATTAATGATCTCCTTGATCCGGGTACTTTTGTGGAAGTGGATAAATTTGTTACCCATACCGCCACGGACTTTGGTATGGCAGAAAATAAAATTTTGGGTGATGGAGTTGTAACCGGATATGGAAAAATCGATGGGCGGCTCATGTATGTTTTTGCCCAGGACTTTACCGTTTTCGGCGGCTCGCTCAGTCGTGCCAATGCCAATAAAATCATTAAAATTATGGATATGGCCATAAAAATGGGTGCGCCGGTAATCGGGTTGAACGATTCAGGGGGTGCTCGTATTCAGGAGGGCGTGGAAAGTTTGGCAGGCTATGCCGATATTTTTTATCGTAATGTACGCGGCTCAGGGGTCATTCCGCAAATTTCTGCTGTGTTGGGTCCCTGTGCGGGAGGCGCGGTGTATTCTCCGGCTATGACTGATTTTATCCTGATGGTAAAAGAAACCTCCTACATGTTTGTTACAGGTCCTGATGTTATTAAAACGGTTACGCACGAAGAGGTAACCAAGGAAGAGCTGGGAGGTGCGATGACGCACAATAAAAAAAGTGGTGTTGCTCATTTTACCGCCGACGATGATGAGCAAGCCATGATGATGATTCGTGAATTGATGGGATTTCTCCCCTTAAATAATATGGAAGATCCGCCGAGAAAACCCTGTACGGAAGATCCGGAACGCGAAGACCCAAAATTGGACGCTATTATTCCCACTGATCCTAACAAACCATACAATATGAAGGATATTATTCATTCGGTGGTTGATAAAGGACATTTTTTGGAAGTTCAGCCGTATTATGCCCAAAATATTATTGTGGGCTTTGCCCGCATTGATGGCCGTTCAGTTGGAATTGTTGCCAATCAGCCACAGGTGTTGGCGGGAGTGCTCGATATTGATAGTTCCACCAAGGCTGCCCGTTTTGTGCGTTTTTGTGATGCTTTTAATATTCCGTTGATTACCTTTGAGGATGTTCCCGGATTTCTGCCGGGAACGACGCAGGAATTTGGTGGAATCATTAAACACGGGGCCAAATTGTTGTACGCTTTTGCCGAAGCTACGGTACCGAAAATCACGGTGATTACCCGTAAAGCCTATGGCGGAGCCTATGATGTGATGTCATCCAAACACATTGGTGCTGATGTGAATTATGCTTATCCCACAGCCGAAATTGCTGTGATGGGCCCGGCAGGAGCGGTCAATATTATTTATCGTGGGTTAAGTGAAGAGCAAAAAGCAGAAAAAGTTGTCGAGTATCGCGACAATTTTGCCAGTCCTTATAAAGCTGCCGAAGTGGGTTACATCGACGAAATTATTTTCCCGCACAATACGCGTAAGAAGTTAATCCAGGCGTTGGAAATGACCCAGAATAAATCGGATAGTAATCCTCCTAAAAAACATGGGAATATTCCGTTGTAAAGAGATAGTTATTCTTTAGCGCGAGTCTGAAGCCGGGCCAAAAGCGAAGGGACTCGTGCCATGCCTTTTGCTGGGCTGAGTTTGTCATTACGCCGGGGAGGGGAATTGTACAATGAAGAAAAAGATTACACCAAAGGGCGTAGTGACAAACTTCGCCCAGGGTGCGTGGTTTTACCTATTCAGTTTCTTTCCATCTTTCAGGGTTTTTGTGACCTTTCAGGTGGGCTTGCACCTGAAAGGTCGGGAACTCAGGTTTTATTGTTGTAATTACCAGATTAATAATATTATACGTTATTATTTCCACCTTTCAGGTCTTTTTCGACCTGAAAGGAGACAGCTTCTTTCGCGCGAGTCTGAAGCCAGGCTAAAAGCGAAGGGACTCACGCAGGCTAATTGAAGAGGCTTTGGGTTTAATTCGTCATTCTTAATTTTTCATTTTTCATTTTTATTTGTGGGACGCACGGGCTCCGTGTCAGACTTGTGGGGGCTGAGATGCCATCTCCAGGAAATGTTTCAGGGTAGCGCCTATAAAGCTTGTGATAGTTTTCTACTCTAAGTTCTACATCTCCTCCCTCATTAAAGGCATCCCACCTTCACCGGACAACCCCGCAGAACCCGTTCACTTAGCTTACGTCCACAATCCGTAGGATTGATATATTTATAGCCCAAATATTGAGGAGATAGGTGCGACCCCATCGGGGTCGTATTATTAACCCTTAAATTTTTTCTATAAATATTTGAACCCT
>CAJXKB010000045.1 GCA_913055825.1 uncultured Bacteroidota bacterium | reverse complement strand
AAATGATGGATGATTTCAGGGCCCATCCGCCAAAATCGTTGGGCGGATCGCCGGTTGTATTGATTAAAGATTACCTTACCGGTAAATCTGTAGATTTGGTAAACAAAATAGATACTCCCATTGATTTACCTACATCCAATGTACTGCAATTTTTCACTAAAAACGGCAGTAAGGTCAGCGTCAGGCCATCGGGTACTGAGCCTAAAATTAAATTCTATTTTGGAATGAAAGAACCTCTTCATCACGCTGACGATTTTGATAAAGTAAATCAACACCTTGAAAATAAGGTGGATGAGATTATCAAAGAGCTGAACCTGGCTTAATGTTTTCCATTTAGGCATGATGACAAAATAAGCCGGATAATACAGGGGAAGTAATTTTGTGCGCTAAAGTGGGAAAAATGGTTGAAATAGCAACCGTTATGTATCATGTTAAGCGAAACCGTGCAACAAATGCCAACGCACATTTGGCATATTTGCAAGTCCGACACATAGGCTAAGCTTCAGCTTGCAAAAGGGCCAAATTTTTGCTGACGCATATGATAAAATTCGTATATTGATAAAAAATTAAAATATATGAAAGCTGTTCAAAAACCTGACCATTTAAGTTTAAACGCACTGATAACAAGACTTAAAGACGGTCGTTATGTAATCCCTGATTTTCAAAGAGATTTCGAATGGAAACCTTGGGATATAAGAGAACTGATTCGTTCAATTTTTCTTGATTACTATATAGGGAGTTTATTACTGTGGAAAGGTAAAAAAGAAAATTTTGAGGCGCTTTCATGTGAGGTTATTTACGGATATGATAATACGACAGGTGAACAATCATGGAAATATGAGAAAGGCAGCCCAGAATATATTGTTTTAGACGGGCAACAAAGATTAACAGCTTTATATTATGCTTTTATTGCTCCAAATGTTAGCCTGCCAAACCGAGCGAGTAGAGCGATTTATTTTGTTCATGTTGACAAATTCATGAATGAAAAATATGATGAAGCATTTCAATATGACTGGCTATCCAAACGATTTGAAAGCAAACTTAGAGATACAGAAATCCAATATGCCGAACATTTTTTTCCTTTATCAATAATTGGAACTGGAAATTGGGATTTGCCCAATTGGCTTCAAGGCTACGAAAAGTATTGGGAAGAACAAGCCAAAATTGCAAATGAAGCAGGTGATTCTCATTCTGAGGAACTTGCAAAACAACATGCAATTAATGCCAAAGCATTTGGAGAATACATAAAGGGAATCACCGAAGAATATCAAATTGCATTTATTGAATTAGACAAAGAATTACCCATTGATAAGGTTTGTGATATTTTTACCCAAATAAATAGTCGAGGAGTAAGACTTGATGTTTTTGATTTAATAAATGCACTCCTCAAACCCAAAGGACTTCAACTAAAACTGATGTGGAGAAAGTCTGCGTCAAGATTGGAGTTTGTCGATACTGAAAAGATGAATGTATACATTCTTCAGGTAATGTCAATATTGACACAAGCATATTGCTCACCAAAATATCTTTATTATCTTCTTCCTGGAAAGGAGAAGCAAGTAAGAGAACCAGATGGAACACGAAAGAAAGAAATATTAGTAAATGATATTACTGATTTTGAGTATAAATGGAATAATGCTGTAAATGCTATAGAGAAAGCAATAAAATTATTAAAACATCCACAGGAATACGGTGTTTCATCATCTCAATATTTACCTTATGTTTCAATAATTCCAGTATTTTCAGCTTTGCAAAATCAGATCGAGAATATCCCTTTCGAGGAGAAATTGGATGCACAAAGAAAATTACGACATTGGTATTGGGCATCAGTTTTTACAAATAGATATTCAGGTTCGGTAGAATCGACAAGTGCAAGAGATTTTATGGCAATTAAAAACTGGTTTAAAGACAAAGATGCTGAACCATCACTGCTCTATGAATTTAAATATAGATTCAGAAACTTAGAACTAAGAAAAGAAACTAAAAAAGGCACTTCTGTTTATAATGGAATTTTCAATTTGTTAGTTATTAAAGGTGCAAGGGACTGGGTTACAGGAAACATTCCTCAAAACGGTAGTATTGATGACCATCATATTGTTCCAGCCTCTTGGGGTAAAGAAAATATTCAAGGAAACCTGATACATTCGATCTTAAATAGAACACCATTATCTGCAGAAACTAACCGCGATGTTATAAGTGATAAACTTCCGAATGAGTATTTACCAAAATTGATTCGCACAAATGGAAAAGACGAAGTAGAAAAGATACTTGACTCTCATTTTATTTCAACTAAAGCATTGGATATTTTACTTCGTAATCCTTTTACACCAAAGGATTTTGAAGATTTCATAATTGAAAGACAAAAGACAATCTTTGATGCGATTGAAAACTTATTAATTAAAGAAAGACTTGATTTAAAACCAATAATAAGAGAACTTGATGAAAATGTGGAAAATATAGAACTTTCATTACGTAAAATCATTAACGATAATTTAAATGGTAACATTGAATTGATACCTCCACATATTTTGGCTAAGACAAATGAGAGAATTAAAAGAGCTGCTCAAAAAAATCCTGCATTTGATGCTGATAAGTATGAATCAATGGAAGGTATTTTAGAATTCTTTGATTTAAGAGAGATTCAAGATTTGATTATTTCTAAAGCATTATGGGATAAATTTCAACCAATATTTTTAAATAAGGAAAATTTGGTTCAGAAATTTAATCAATTAGCAGAATTAAGAAATGGAATTAGACATAGCAGGACTGTAGATGAAATAGTACAAAAAGAGGGAGAAGCATCTATTATGTGGTTTAAAAAAGTGATTAAAATTAATTAAGATACAACCCTTCGCATCCATACACATTGCCAAGTCGGTCAAAAAAGTCAGCATACAGACCAAAACTTGTCAATGAGTATGGCTGTCCAAACGCATGGACTGACAGAGGAAATAAAGCACGAAAACAAATACAGTAGATAAAACAATTGGCGTATATTTCTAATTTTAAAGGTGTTGCATTTAATAAACATTGTGGTAGTCTGATAGTAAATCGCTTTGAAGTGCCAATCGTTTCATATATCCAACTGTTGTGCTTCATGCTGAAAAAAGCCATAAATAGAAAATAATTAAAATAAACTTGCAAAAATGTAACGAATACGTTACCTTTGTCCCATGAGGGAAATATTGATTACGCCGGAATGTTTAGCGTTCATTGATAGTCAGGGCGAAAGGATTTCAAAAAAATTCTTTCAATTAATTGAAGTAATGGAAGAAGTAAAAATTGTACATACTAACTTCATTAAAAAACTAGTTAACACTGACTTCTATGAATTAAGGATAAAAGCGGGAAATGAAATTCGGATAATCATATTTTCAATCGATCATTCAAATTTTTCTGAATGTACAAAAGCAGTTTGTTTGAACGGATTTCAAAAAAAGTCAACAAAAGACTATAAGAAAGCGATTAAACAAGCCGAGAAATTATTAAAGGATTATTTGTAAAACATAAAATCATGGGAAAGTTAATAAAGGCAAAAGACGAAATTGAAAAAAGGTTTGGTAAAAAAGGAACCGAATCTCGTGAGAAGTTCAGGGATGAAGCATTCTCATTTTACTTTGGGGAAATTATTAAAAACAGAAGGAAAGAATTAAAGCTTAGCCAACAAGACCTGGCCGAATTAGTTGGTAAAAAAAGACCCTATATTTCAAGAATTGAAAATGGTGAAGATATCCGGATTTCTAACCTTATTTTAATCGCAAACGCACTCAATCTATCAATAAACCTGACTGCAAAATAAAGAACGAAAGCACAACAGCGGCTCATACGTAATTTGGGCTCCGAAGTAAATTGAATGATTATGCGAGAAAGAAGTTTAGTAGTAAAACAAAAGTGAATTGCATAGAAAACCAATACGCATAACCCAAACCGTTGGGCGAAAGTGAAGAAAAAGTACATATATTTTGTTAATACGGATTAATTTAGTATATTTGTACGTATAATATAAAATCATGGACACAAAATTAACATTGAAACTAGACAAATCGGTGATTGAAAAAGCAAAAGAATATGCATCGTCACATAATAGGAGCCTGTCCAGAATTATAGAATCTTACTTAAAATCATTGATTAATCGTGATAAAGATGACCATGAATCAGATATAGAAATTTCACCTTTTGTGAAAAGTATGTCGACTGGTGTTCATATCCCTGCTGACCTTGACTACAAATCTGAGTTCTTAAATCATTTGATCGAAAAACATAAATAGAAATGAAATTGTTTTTGGACACAAATGTAATGCTCGATCTTCTTGGTGAACGAGAACCATTTTATATCTCTGCTGCAAAGATTGCAACGCTTGCTGACAAAAGAAAGTTAAAGATTATTGTTTCTGCTTTATCATTTGCCACCGTTAGTTATTTCCTCACGAAATATGAAGGACTAAAAAATACTAAAGACAAATTGAGGAAGTTCAAAATTATTTCCGGAATATGTGAACTTGACGAGGTAATCATTGAAAAGGCTCTGAATTCAGACTTTCCTTACTTTGAAGATTCATTACAATATTTTAGTGCGTTAAAATCAGAATGCGACATGATTATTACAAGAAATGGCAAGGATTTCAAAAAATCTCAGATACCTGTAATGACGCCAGATGAATTTTTAAACAGCATGAAGTCATAAACACCTACGTCCGGCACGCAATAAAAAACATGCTTGAAAGCCTTATTTGCACTGAAACATGCTTGAAATCACATAAAAATCCTTATTCGCTAAAACCTAAATAGGAACAGCGGAAAATGCTATTTTTGCAAAAATTTTTACCCATGAGCGAATATACTGACGATGTGACGTTGAAAAAGCCAATTATTGAAATGTTGACGGTAGCCAACGAGTTTTGTTATTTCTTTGACCATGTGGCCATAAAACCTTTGGAAGAGATTTTGGAGTTTGTCTACCGTATAAGTCCGCTGATGTACCTGAAGGGTAGCTTGATGCCGGATGTTGAGGTGGAATATCCTGAAGCCAATGAACGTTTTGTAACACCCGAAGATTACGAAAACCTGTTTTATGCCCTTCGGGAAAAATTTGGCAAAAAAGATGAATTTTGGCATATCGATCCACAATATATTAACGAAAACGAGCCGCTAAAAGCTAGTATATCGGAAATGCTTAGCGATATTTATCAGGACATGAAAGATTTCATCCTGCTTTATCAAAGGAATACATATGCTGCCCGTCAAAATGCAGTAAAAGAGTGTCGTACACTTTTCGCCTCACACTGGGGTTATCGAATTGCAAGTCTTATGCCTAAAATTCATCATTTGCTCCACGAAAATGAGACGGAACCGCCGGCCTATTTACAATCGTTAGACATGATTGATTAAGCATGGCCTGCAAAAACCACGATACACTATTGAATAATACCCATGAATGGGTATTTCGACATTTAACAAAAGCACCTTTTTTTGCATAAAAAAGAAGAAAGCATGACCCTATCGGACCTGAAGAACGGAGAAAAAGCAATTATCACAAAAGTAAAAGGGCGAGGCGCTTTTCGTAAACGCATCATCGAGATGGGTTTTGTTGTTGGTAAACAGGTAATTGTGGTTAAAAATGCACCTTTACGCGACCCCATCGAATACAACATCATGGGATATGATGTTTCGCTCCGCCGCAGTGAGGCTGCACTGATAGAGGTAAGCCAGGCTTTTCATCAGGAAGGGATCGGCAAACAGTTTGAAGGCACTTTCCAGCTTGAATCCTCACTAAATATTGCCGACAGGGCTCCACACAGTAAAACCATCAACGTAGCACTGGTCGGCAACCCTAACAGTGGAAAAACCACACTTTTCAATTTCGCCTCTAATTCTAAAGAAAAAGTCGGAAATTATGGCGGGGTAACAGTGGACGCAAAACAAGCCGTTTTTAATCACAGAGGTTATATTTTTAAGCTGGTGGACCTTCCCGGAACCTATTCAATCACCAGCTATACCCCTGAAGAACTATATGTTAGGGGACATATTGTTAATGAACTCCCTGATGTTATCCTGAACGTGGTGGATGCTTCCAACCTGGAACGCAACCTCTACCTTACCACGCAGCTCATCGATATGGACATGAAAGTTGTGATGGCGCTGAACATGTGGGATGAATTTCTTGAGAAAGGTGATCAACTCGACTATGAAGCCTTGGCTAAAATGCTGGGCATTCCAATGGTACACACCGTTGGTTCAAGAGGGCGCGGCATCGGAAAACTGTTTAACGAAATTATCGAAGTTTACGAAGACCGGGAACCTATTGTAAGGCATATCCATATTAACTACGGACACCGGATTGAAGATGCTATTAAAGCCCTTCAGCTTCTCATTAACCAGCCCGGAAATGAACACCTGACCACCAGGATTTCACCGCGATATTTATCTTTAAAACTATTAGAGAGAGATGCTGAAGAAATTAAAAGGGTAAAAAAATACTGTAAAAACGCAAATGAAATACTGAATCTGGCTGAAAAAAACTCAGCAAGTATAGAACAAGATCGCAAAGAAACCATGGAAACCATCATTACAGATGCTAAATATGGTTTTGTGGAAGGCGCTTTACGCGAGACATTGAAGCCCGCAGATAAACAGAATAAAATTACGCGAAGCCGAATAATTGATACGGTCGTAACCGGAAAATTATTGAGTTACCCGATTTTCCTTTTTGCCATGTGGCTGACGTTCCAGGCTACGTTTGTGATTGGAAATTACCCAATGGAATGGATCAACGACTTCATTGCCTGGTTAAGCGAGGTATTAAATAGTTGGTTACCCGCCGGGGCTTTCCGTGCTTTGCTGGTGGATGGGATTATTGGCGGTGTAGGCGGTGTAATTGTTTTTCTGCCTAACATTTTGATCCTCTTCTTTTTTATTACACTAATGGAAGCCTCGGGTTATATGGCCCGCGTAGCTTTTATTGTGGACAAACTGATGCATAAAATCGGCCTGCACGGCAAGTCGTTTATTCCCATGCTTATGGGCTTTGGTTGTAACGTACCCGCCATTATGGCTACCCGAACCATCGAAAATAAAAACGACCGGTTGGTTACCATGCTTATCATTCCATTCATGTCGTGTAGTGCACGATACCCCGTTTATGTACTGATAATCAGTGCGTTTTTTCCATATCACCAGGGAACTATTTTATTCGGGATTTATTTGTTTGGGATTTTTCTGGCAGGGGTTATTGCCTGGATTTTCAAAAAAACAATTTTTAAAGTAAAGACACTTCCATTTGTAATGGAACTCCCCCCCTATCGCATGCCAAGACCTAAGGCTGTGCTAAAACAGACTTGGTTTAAAGGAGAGCAATACCTAAAAAAAATGGGAACTGTAATTTTACTGGCATCTATGATAATTTGGGCTTTAGGTTATTTCCCCATGGGGAAAAAATATGAGCCTGCCTATCACCGTCAGGTGAAAAAGGTGGAAGCAGGTTTTGCAGCAAAGGTTCATAATCAAAATTATTCTTATCAGGATTTGAAAAAATTAGAAACCCAAAAGAACACCGAATTATTCAGCCTTAAATCAGAATTAGCCGCCAAAAAGCAGGAGAATTCATTCATCGGTCGAATTGGTCATTTTGTGGAGCCGGTTATCGCCCCGCTGGGATTTGATTGGAAAATGGGCATAAGCCTGATTGCCGGAGGCGCTGCAAAAGAGGTAGTTGTTGCAACCATGGGCGTTCTGTATCCGCCTTCTGGTGAGAATGGCGAAAACCAATCTCTGGCCCAACGCTTACGTCAACAAGTCTATTCTTCGGGAAAACACAAGGGGCAAAAAGTGTATACACCTCTGGTGGCTGCCGCTTTTTTACTCTTTATCTTAATTTATTTTCCCTGCATTGCAGTAATTGCAGCAATCAAAAATGAAACCGGGCAATGGAAATGGTCGCTTTTTCTGGCAACTTATACCACCATCCTGGCATGGATAGTGGCGTTTATAGTTTACCAGGGTGGGCATCTGCTGGGGTTTTAATCAAATAGAAGACTTTAAGATTTGGCCGTAATAATATCACCCGGCAGGTGTGCCGACTTGATTTTTTTTTACATTTGACATCAATTTGTATTAACAATCAAACTGAACTTAAAACATTGTTTCATGTCCATAATCAATAAAGATCAATTCCTACAAAACTTTCAATATTTTGATAAAGAAGTTGTTTTAGAGATCATCAATATTTTTATCGACGAGTATCCCACTCGCATGCAAACTATAAAGAAAAATATTGACGAGCTCGATTTTGAACAACTGCGGTTTAATGCCCACAGCATAAAAGGTGTAATTGCCAATTTTGTTGCCCCCGAACCTCAGGAACTTGCACGATCGATGGAAATGAAGGGCACGCACAAAGAAGATGAAGGGCTTGAAAACATGTATATTGCACTGAAAGAAAAAACAGATGCAATGGTTGAGGAGTTAAAAGAACTGAAGAAGAATTTTGAATAATTCGAAATCAATATTATATAAAAAAGACCAGTCTTTAGGCTGGTCTTTTTTATATGTAAGAAGCTTCTTCTAATAAGACAAGTTAATCCCCTTCAATATCTTCGGGGGCAGCGGGATCAAGAGCAGCTCTCACTTTTTGTTCCAATTCGTCCATTAAATCAGGATTATCCGAAAGAATTCGCTTGACAGCATCCCTTCCCTGGCCTAATTTAGTTTCGCCATAGCTAAACCATGAACCGCTTTTTTTAATAATATTGTTTTCAACGCCCAAATCAATAATTTCCCCAACCTTGGAAATTCCTTCACCATACATGATATCGAATTCAGCTTTACGAAAAGGCGGTGCCACTTTATTTTTGACCACTTTAACCCGGACTCGGTTACCCCGTACTTCATCCGTATCTTTAATTTGGCTGATGCGACGGATATCAAGTCGTACAGAAGCATAAAATTTCAATGCATTTCCTCCGGTTGTAGTTTCCGGATTACCAAACATCACGCCGATTTTCTCACGTAACTGATTGATAAAAATACAGATTGTATTGGTTTTACTGATGTTAGCCGTCAATTTGCGAAGGGCCTGCGACATAAGCCGGGCCTGCAAACCCATTTTCGAATCGCCCATTTCCCCCTCGATCTCACTTCGGGGCGTAAGGGCAGCCACCGAGTCAATCACCACAATATCTATGGCTCCTGACCGGATTAAATTATCAGTTATTTCAAGGGCCTGTTCACCATTATCAGGTTGTGAGATTAACAGATTTTCGATATCCACTCCCAGTTTAGAGGCATAAAAACGGTCAAAAGCATGCTCGGCATCAATAAAAGCGGCTATACCACCCTCTTTTTGTGTTTCTGCAATCGCATGCAAAGCAAGTGTAGTCTTCCCTGAGGATTCCGGTCCGTATATCTCTACAACACGGCCTTTTGGTAATCCACCCACGCCCAGCGCCGTATCGAGCCCGATAGAACCCGTCGAAATAGAAGGTAATTTCTCAACCTCAGTACCTCCTAATTTCATAATAACCCCTTTCCCATACGATTTTTCAAGCTTTCCCAGCGTAGCTTCGAGTGCTTTTAATTTATTTTGCCTTTCCTTTTCCAGGTTTTTGTCGGCATTTTCTTTTGTCATTTTATTCAAGATTTAGTTTTTTTACAATTTGTTCGGTATGGGTTTTGGTTTTCACCGTTTTGAATATTTCCATAATGTTTCCCTCATCATCAATCACAAAAGTGGACCGTTTGAGCCCTTCATACTCACGGCCGTATAGTTTTTTCAAACCCCAGGCACCATAAGCTTTGATAATCTTTTTTTCAGGATCCGAAAGCAGGGGAAAAGGCAGATCATATTTCTCAATAAATTTTTGATGCGAAACCGGACTATCGGGGCTGATGCCTATAACCTGATATCCTTTCTCAATCCAGAAATCATAATTATCCCTAAAGTTACAGGCTTCGCTTGTGCATCCCGGTGTGTTATCTTTAGGATAAAAATACAGAATGAGCTTTTTTCCCTTAAAATCAGAAAGTTGTATTTGTTCTCCGTTTTGATCAAAAGCAACGAATTCAGGGGCTTTATCGCCCACATTAAGACTTATCATAATGAAAATTTTATAGACAAAAATAGGAAATTTTTCGACCTGAACCACAGTAAGCCACCAACTGGCCAAATAATTCATCTTATTTTTCCGAACTTGATTTTTTTTCGTAGTAACGGCACCATTCCCGAAGACCACATTGATCGCATTTGGGTTTACGCGCCACACAAACGTATCTGCCATGCAAAATCAACCAGTGGTGAGCAAGCGGAATCAGCTCATCATCTATGTATTTTACCAATTGTTTTTCGGTTTCAAGAGGTGTTTTGGCACGACTGGTCAGGCCCAGACGGGCTGCTACCCGAAACACATGCGTATCCACGGCCATGGCAGGCTTATTGTAAACCACCGAAGCAATTACATTTGCTGTTTTACGGCCCACACCGGGTAGTTTTTGTAACTCATTTACATCAGACGGCACAATTCCGTTAAATTCATTTAAAAGCTTAGTAGCCATCCCCCATAGGTGTTTGGCTTTATTATTGGGATAAGAACAACTCCGGATCAACACAAAAATATCGGAAACTTCGGCACGTGATAAACTTTCCACATCAGGAAACTGACGAAAAAATTCCTGTGTAATCACATTCACCCTTTTATCAGTACACTGTGCCGACAGGATTACGGCCACAAGTAGCTCGTAGGGTGTTTTATAATGCAGTTCAGTTTCGGCAAATGGCTGATGTATTTTGAAATATTCAATAATTTTCCCGAAGCGTTCTTTTCGTGTCATGGAATTATTTTTTACAAAAATGGAGAAAATATTTATTTCTACATTGCCAAGCTATCTACAACTATTATAAAAACCGGAAAACAATTTTCTAAAAAGACACCGGAGCCCGAAAACATATGAAATATCCCCGGGCTCTGTCAAATCAAAACCGTAAGTTTTTTAATTCATCAGGATGTATAAATCCCCCAACCTCTTTGTTTTTATAACACGCAGGGCTAAAGCATAAGCCATCAGGTTTTCAATAAGCTGCGGGGAAGGAACATCCCTCGAAGTTTTTAATTTAAAAACACGAAATCTGTATGAACGAGGTTCCTGTTGCTCGTTCGGCGTAATAAATTTTTGCATAGGCATAAATATTTGATATACAAGAATATTCTAAACTTCAAAAATAATAACGAACAATCTTATATAATATTATTTGCCTTAGAAAATTTCTTTAAAACAAGGAATGGTTAGAAGCTCACTTTATTGAGTAAGAACAATTTTCTTTTCCTTAATCAATTTTCTCAAATTGATTAATGCATAACGCATACGCCCCAAAGCTGTATTGATACTTACATCTGTTTGTTCGGCGATATCCTTAAAACTCAAATCCGCATAACAGCGCAAGAAAAGCACTTCCTTTTGCTCGACGGGCAAAAATTCCAGCAGCGATTTCACATCCCTGTGAATCTGCTGCCGCACAATTTCGTCCTCAATGCTTAAATCAGTCATCCGGAGGTTATCAAGGATATTATAATCCTCGCGGAGCGACTCGGCAAAATTTACCTTTTTTGCCTTCCTGAAATGATCAATAACCAAATTATGTGCAATACGCATTGCCCATTGGATAAACTTCCCTTCATCTTTATAAGACCCTGATTTCAAGGTGTTGATAATTTTAACAAACGTATCCTGAAAAATATCATCGGCAAGCTGTTTGTCTTTTACCATCACATAGATGTAGGAATACAAACGACTTTGATGAAGTTCAATTAATTTTTGTAAACCGGAAGGCTTACCTTCTAAGAAATCCTGAATGAGTTGCTGCTCACCGGATGCTTCCATTCTCATATGGCACCTTTTTTTAATAAAAAATAGTAAGCATTTACTCGATAAGACCTCCTTTGTTCTTGGTTAGAAATACTATTAACAGTGCAAATATAAGTTTTAAAATAAAAAAAGCAAATTAATTTATAATTTTGCCCCTCATTTTCTTCTATGATTATTAATGCACAACGGGCCAACCCGAAAGATTATATTATTGTACTCAAGGCAAGGGTTAACAATTTAAAGAACCTCAGTGTAGCCATCCCACGCAAAAAGCTGGTAGTAATCACTGGTTTGTCGGGTTCAGGAAAGTCATCTCTGGCCTTTGACACCTTGTATGCCGACGGACAAAGGAGGTATGTGGAAAGCCTGAGTTCCTATGCACGGCAATTTCTTGGCAGAATGGACAAGCCGGAAGTTGACGCCATTTTGGGTATATCGCCGGCCATTGCCATCGAACAAAAGGTAAAAACGCGAAATCCGCGATCAACCGTAGGCACCTCCACTGAGGTATATGAATACCTGAAACTGTTGTTTGCACGAATCGGAAAAACCTACTCCCCCATATCAGGAAAGCAGGTTAAACGCCACAAAACGAGCGATGTAGCCAACCATATCCTATCATTGGAAGATGGAACCGATGTTTTGATTTATGCACCGCTTACTACCAACGGAGGCCGCAGCCTGAAGCAACAACTCCAGGTTTTACTGCAACAGGGATTTAGCAGGGTTTTGACCAAAAATAAAATTCGCAGGATCGAAGATGTTTTTGAAGAAATTAACGAGAAAGCTAAAGCTAAAAATTGCTTTCTCGTTATCGACCGCATTCATGTTGATCATTCCGATACCGAGCTGTACACACGTATTACCGATTCAGTACAAACAGCGTTTTACGAAGGAAAAGGATATTTAAAAATCGCTTATAATCAGGCAGGCGCACACCAGGTTGTTGACTTTTCAAACAAGTTTGAACTTGATGGCATTCAATTTGAAGAACCCACAGTCAATTTGTTTACATTCAACAATCCTTACGGGGCATGCAAACTCTGCGAAGGTTTCGGCAGCATCATTGGTATTGATGAAAATCTGGTGGTTCCCAATCCGCGTTTGTCGGTTTATGATGGGGCCATTGCCTGTTGGAAAGGGGAAAAAATGGGCGAATGGAAAGAACAACTCATCCTAAATGCTTATAAATTCGATTTTCCTATTCATAAACCCTATTTTGAGTTAAGTGAAGAACAAAAAGAGCTGCTGTGGACTGGTAATAAATATTTTGAGGGATTAAATGCCTTTTTTGAATCGCTGGAAGAGCAAGTCTATAAAATTCAATACCGGGTCATGCTTTCGCGATACCGCGGGAAAACACAATGCCCGGAATGCAAAGGGACGCGGCTTCGCAAAGATGCCAATTATGTACAAGTAGCCGGGAAAACCATTTCGCAACTAACCGGTATGCAACTGGACAAAGCACTCGACTTTTTCAAAAACATTAGCTTAAACGAGCATGATGAGAAAGTGTCCCGCCGGCTTTTGATTGAAATTGTTAATCGTTTGCAATTTTTAAATGATGTAGGGTTGGGCTATCTTACCTTAAACAGGCCATCGGCGAGCCTTTCGGGGGGCGAATCACAACGAATCAATCTGGCCACCTCGCTGGGCAGTTCACTGGTGGGTTCTATGTACATTCTTGACGAACCCAGCATAGGGTTGCACCCCCGCGATACACACCGGCTCATTAAAGTATTAAAACGCCTTCGCGATCTGGGAAATACAGTTATTGTGGTCGAACACGAGGAAGACATTATTAAAGAAGCCGACCAGATTATCGATATTGGTCCTGATTCGGGCGAACATGGCGGTGAACTAATTTTTCAGGGAAGCTATGACGAACTTCCCGGAAATAACAAAAGTTACACGGCACTTTACCTCACAGGACGGAAAACAATTCCTGTTCCCGATCACCGTCGCCACTGGACCAACTGTATCGACATTAAAGGCGCCTTCCGGCACAATCTCCGCAATGTGGATGTCAGGTTTCCACTCAATGTATTAACAGTAGTTACCGGCGTCAGCGGCTCCGGCAAATCTACGCTGGTACGCGATATTTTATATGCTTCACTTAAGAAAAATATCAATAACGAAATAGCCCAAGAGAGCAAAATTGCTCAATTGGGGGGCGAAGTAAAGCGAATTAAAGCTGTTGAATATATCGATCAAAACCCCATCGGCCGCTCCTCACGGTCCAACCCGGCCACCTATTTAAAAGCCTATGACGATATAAGACAACTTTATGCCAGTCAGTCGCTTGCAAAACTTCGCACATACAAACCGGGGACATTTTCATTTAACATCCCCGGAGGCCGTTGCGAACAGTGCGAAGGCGAAGGGGTTATTAAAGTTGAAATGCAGTTTATGGCCGATATATACCTCAAATGCGATGCCTGCCACGGAAAACGATTTAAGGATGAGGTACTTGAGGTAAAATATAAAGGCAAGGCCATAGCAGATATTTTGGACCTCACAGTAGATGAAGCCATTGAATTTTTCTGTAGTGAAACAAAAAATAATTCGCTGGAAAATAAAATTGTTGACAAGATCAGGCCACTTCAGGAAACCGGACTGGGTTATTTGCGACTGGGTCAATCATCGAACACCTTGAGTGGTGGAGAAGCACAACGCATCAAGCTGGCCTATTTTCTCGCCAAAGGGGCAGGGGCACCTCCCACCCTCTTTATTTTTGACGAACCCACCACCGGGCTACATATCCACGACATCAGCAAACTGCTTTATGCTTTCCATGCCCTTATCGAAAACGGCCACAGCATCATCGTGATTGAACACAACGGAGAAATAATCAAATCAGCCGACTGGGTTATCGACATGGGGCCCGAAGGTGGCGACCTTGGAGGACAAATTATTTTTGAGGGCACACCGGAAGAACTGGTAAAATCGGAAAAATCTTATACAGGAAAGTTCTTGAAAGAAAAATTACAAACTGACAAATAACCCAGGTTTATACAAAGCCTTGGTTAATAAATACCGATTTCCTTCCCCGACTCATAAATAGCATCAATGGCACGATCTACCATATCGATAGTATGGGTAGCCATTAACGAAAACCGCAACAATGAGTCCTCAGGACGAACAGCTGGCGAAATTACAGGGTTTACGAACACCCCTTTTTCAAGAAGCATTTTTGATATTAGAAAAGCCTTTTCGTTATCACGAATATAAACAGGGATAATAGGGGTTTCGGAATGACCGATTTCCATCCCCAATTCATGAAAACAGTCTATGGCATGATGTGTATTTTCCCAAAGTCTTTCAATATGTTCCGGCTCATTTTCTATGATATCCAACGCAGCTATCACGCTTCCTGCTGAAGCCGGCGGTAAACTGGCACTAAAAATCAACGAGCGGGCGTTATGCTGCAAATAATTAATCAATTCGTTACTCCCGGCGATGAAACCACCAACAGAAGCCAGCGATTTACTAAATGTCCCCACAATAATTTCAACCTCTTTGTCCAACCCAAAATGGTTCACCGTACCTGAGCCTTTCTCGCCCAGAACACCAAGACCGTGGGCATCATCTATCATCACGGAAGCATCATGTTTCTTTGCCAAAGAAACCATCTCATCTACATTGGCAATATCACCTTCCATACTGAAAAGGCCATCTGACACAATCAAACGGATACCATCCCCGTTAAGATTGTTATTATTTTTCAACACCTTCTCTAACGAAGACATATCATTATGGCGATATTTCAAAATACGTCCAAAAGATAAGCGTGTGGCATCAATAATGGAAGCGTGACACTGCTCATCAATAATGGCAATATCATTGCGTCCGACAACTGTGGGAACAGCCCCCAAATTCGATTGAAAACCCGTTGCAAAAGCAAGGGCAGCATCTTTATGAACAAACTTTGCCAATCGCTCTTCCAGCTCAATATGAATATCCAGATTTCCGTTCAAAAACCGGGAACCGGCTGTTCCCGATCCATACTTTTTAATTGCTGCAATGGCAGCCTCTTTTACTTTCGGATGGCTTGTCAATCCCAAATAACTATTGGAACCAAACATCAAAACATTATGGCCTTTAATGCTTACTTCAGCATCCTGCCCCGACTCCAACACACGAAAATAAGGATAAAGACCGGCAGCTTTGACTTTTTGTGGTGCTGTATAATTTTTTGCTCTTAACTGTAATTTGCTCATTTATATTTAATTAGGGTTTATTTGGCCTTTCCGCCATCAAACAACGACCCGCAAATCTAAACAATTTCAGAAAAACAGTTTATATTTGGGCGTCATAAAAAATAAACTATGGTACAAATTAAGAAAGTTACTAGCAAAAAAGATTTAAAAAAGTTCATTGCATTTCCTTATAGCCATTATGCCAATGACAAGATGTATGCTCCTGATTTAAAGATAGTTCAGAAAGAGACACTAAATAAAAAAAAGAATTTGTTTTTCAGGCATGCTGAGGCTGATTATTTTATTGCTACTGATGAATCCGGTAAAGTTTTGGGTCGTATTGCAGCTATTACCAACGAAAATTATGTAAAGCACTGGAATGAGAATTACGGATTTTTTGGATTTTTTGAATCGGTAAACGACCAGAAAGTGGCCAATGCACTTTTTGATGCAGCCACCAAGTGGTTAAAGGACAAAGGGGTAAAAGGTGTTTACGGCCCCATGAACCCGTCAACTAATGACACCGTTGGCACCCTCATCGAAGGTTTTGACACTCCTCCTTACATAATGATGGTGCACAACAAACCTTATTACGACCGGCTCATTTTGAACTATGGCTTTTCAAAACGCATGGATTTACTGTCATATCGCATAAAATTGGAAAATGTACCGGAGCGCTATTTGCGCCTTTCTGACGACATTGAAAAACGTCTTAAAAAAGAAGGTATTATTGTGCGTCAGGTAAATTTTAAAAAAATAAAAGAAGAGGCCCCCAAGTTGCAGTTCGTTTATAATAAAGCCTGGGAGAAAAACTGGGGATTTATCCCCATGGATGATGAGGAATTTAAAGCCCTAGCGGCAGAATTAAAAATGGTAACCGGCCCCGAATTTGTATATATCGCGGAGGACAAAGGCAAACCGGTGGCTTTTATTGCTATTTTACCCGACCTAAACCAGATAACCATCAAAATACGTAACGGCAACCTCTTCCCGTTCAACTTCTTAAAACTTATCAACTTCAAGAAGAAAGTAACCAAAGGCCGCATATTGACACTGGGCCTTATTGACGGGTACCGACTAAAAGGAATCGACACGGTGATGTATGCGAGATGTTATTCTGCTGCTGTTAAAACCGGGTTGGAAGAGGTTGAGGGTAGTTGGATACTGGAAAACAATACGATGATGAACCGCATACTCGAGAATGCCAAAGCCGACCCTTACAAAAGATACAGAATTTATACGATGAGCTTTTAGGCCCGGGATTTTATTTATGAAAGAAAGAAGATTCAGCCTTGTTGATGGATTAAACCTCGCTTTTTTAGCAGTTGTTTTTATTTTTTTCCTGTTTTCTCTCAGACAGAACCCTTACTTTTTTCAACCTTTACTGGTTTTGACAGCCTCGCTCGGGTTGGTATTTTATGCATGGCATATCCGGAAAAAAGACGCACGAAATAAATGGGAGGATAATTATCTGCTTTTTTATCCCTTACTCTTCCTTTTTGTGATTTTTGAAAGCTTTTTTATGATCCTACCCTATTTTAACCCGCAGGATTATGATGCACAACTAACTCAAATCGATTTCGCTATGTTCGGCGTTCATCCCACGGTTTGGATTGAGCAATGGGTTCATCCCTGGGTTACAGATTTGATGTATCTGCTTTATCTATTTTATTTTCCCTTGCCTCTTTTTATTTTGGGACACCTTTACAAAAAAGGGGAATACAAAAATCTCGATCGCAGTGTTTTTCTATTATTCGTTGTTTATTTCGGGGCATATATTGGCTATTTTGCCGTCCCCGCTATGGGCCCACGCTTTTATGAACCTTTGCAAGCTTTACAAACCAAAAATTTAGACGGACTCCTTTTTGCTCAACCCGTCCGAACGCTAATCAGTTATTTTGAACCAAATAAATTCGACGCATTTCCCAGCCTTCATATGGCCATTTCGTTATGTACTTTACTGCTTATGAGAAAATATAACCGGAAAATGTTTTTGATTTTTATACCTGTGGTTATTGGTATTTGGGTATCGCTGGTTTATTGCCGCTATCATTATGTTATTGACATGATTGTGGGAGCAGCATGGACTTTTGTAGCATTTTATGGTGGCGGAGCTTTGTATAATCGCCTGACAAAGTATAACTTTGTACCTTATTACTTCAAAAGCCGCGACCATGTTTAAAGGAATTACTTTCGAAAAACGCGACATTCATGTTTATGTGCTGTTGCTATCTGCTCCTGTACTATTAACAATATATCGTTACCACGGTTACCCGGATGCATTCTACAGCTACTTTCCCCGCTTCAGGAATCTTGCCGGGGGCGATATAGTTGCACGCTACTGGCAATTCGTGGTCTTCTTCGCTTTGATGTTCATCCTGCCGGCGATTTATGTGAGAACGGGCATGAAAAAATCACTTTACGATTTCGGATGGGGACTGGGAGATATAAAGTATGGTATAAAATGGTTGATTACCATCCCCTTATTGGTTGTGCCCATAATTTATATAGCCTCTAAAATGCCGGGTTTACGACTGGAATACCCACTTGCCAAAAGCCTGCTTACCAATCAGGGGCCGCTGTTAGTTTATGAAACAGCCTATGTGCTGTTTTACTACGTAGCATGGGAATTTTTCTTTCGCGGCTTTTTGCTTTTCGGCCTCAAAGAGCGCTTTGGCGCAGTTAACGCCATTCTTATCCAAACCATTTCTTCCTGTTTGGTTCACATCGGCAAACCCGAGGGCGAAATCCTAGGCTCAATCTTTGTAGGCATATTATTTGGGATAATTGCCTTGCGCAGCAAATCCATTTGGTATGTGTTTCTGATTCATGTTTCCATTGGCGTACTGATGGATTTATTCATCATTTATTATCATTGAAATGAAAGTTCTAATAACCGGGGCAAACGGCTTCATCGGCAGCAATTTATGTAAGCGGATGATTGACCAAGGTATAGAAGTAAATGCCTTGGTACGTAAAACCTCCGATTTAACATTTCTTCAAGGACTTGACGTACAACTATATTATGGTGATATCAATCAGCCAAAAACATTGACGCCTGCACTGGAAGGTGTGGAAAAAGTTTTTCATGTAGCAGGACTCGCAGCCGATTGGGGCCCTTACTCCCTTTTTGAGCAAGTAAACTTTCGCGGGACACAAAACATGGCAAATACTGCCGTAAAAGAGGGTGTTAAACGTTTTATCTACATTAGTACAGTGGCATTTCACGGTTTTGGAAAACAGAATATGACCGAAGAGAGCCCCGTGGCCAAAAATCTTATTCCCTATGCAAAAACCAAATACCTTGCCGAACAATGGCTATGGGAATTGTCGAAAACTACTGACATGGAAATCACGGCAGTTCGCCCGGGCAATGTCTTTGGTATCAACGACCATACTTTTATTTCAAAATACATTGATGCCCTTTTGCAGGGCAAGTTTGCAGAAATCAATCACGGCCGCAGCAAAACCTGCCCGGTTTACGTAGAAAACCTCATCGACATTATCATGCTGGTCTCCAGCGAGAAAAAGGCCGTTGGCGAAGCTTACTTTGCTACTGACGGATTGGATATAGACTGGCATAAATTCAACAGTACGCTGGCCGGACATCTTGGCGTGAAACTGCCCAAAACATCTATCCCCTATCCTTTTGCAATGGCCATTGCAAAAGGTTATTACGGACTGCACAGATTGTCAGGCATCAAATCGGAGCCCTTCCTGACGCCATATCGCATAAATAACGGCGGAAAAGATTACCATTTTAGCATACAAAAATTAAGATCCCATTTTGGTTATAAACCTAAAATAGATTTGGAAGAAGCCATACAAAGAACGGTGGACTGGTACCGGATAAGATAGAAGTTTCAGACCTGTTGCCACAGCAAAATATTTTACTCACGTTATTATTAATTTTTTGTAAAAATGAATCGACAATGAAAAAAAACAAAAGCAATCTTAATCGGAAAAATACCAGTAACTGGAAAGGAATTTTTTATTCTAACAAAAAGGATTACCGCATCATTGTACCAAAGGCGAATCCTGCCATGGGATGGACTTTTAATTTTGCCAGTCCGTACACTTATGTTATTATTGTTTTGGTGGTAATAATTTTAGTAATCTTCACATAGACGATTCACCTACCAAACTTCTGCCACCCCCCCTATTTTTCAATACTTTTAACCTGCATCTTCCCATTCTCAAAAATACCATAACTAAAGTGTGAAATCCAGTCGCCGAGAATAATAAGTTCAGCCTTGTTGGTGATTTTTATTTGTGAAGGAATATGGCGGTGTCCAAAAACAAAGTAATCCACTTCGGGATACAGTTTTGCTTTTTTGGCAGCATATTGAAAAAGCATTTCATCCTCATCTTCAAACAAAACATCCGGTTTTTGAGCGAAAGCCATTTTGGACAACCGGCTGCGACGCGAGAAAAAGCTCCCCAATCGTGCACCCAAATCGGGATGCAACCACCTGAAAAGTAATTGATTAGGTCGGAATTCAAAGATGCTTTTCAGGAATTTATACCGTCTGTCGCCGGGTCCCAGTCCATCGCCATGCGCGAGATAAAAATTCGTATTCTGCATTTGCATAATGGCAGGTTTGCGGTGAAGCTGCACCCCCACTTCTTTTTCAAGATAATCAAAAGCCCAGAGGTCGTGGTTACCTCGAAACAGATGAACAGGGATACCGGCATCGGTAAATTCGGCCAGTTTACCGAGCAGGCGCACAAAGCCTTTAGGAACCACAGTGGAGTATTCAAACCAGAAATCGAACAGGTCGCCCATTAAAAACAGCGCTTCTGTTTTATTGCGGATACCGGTTAACCATTTCACCAGCAATTTTTCACGTTCCAAGCTGGAGGCCCGGTCCGGAATACCGAGATGAAGGTCAGAAACAAAATAAATATTTTTCTTTTCCATGGAAACAGTAAAAACCGGAGAAATGCGTCAGCATCTATCGCTGCGTTATAATGCTTTCAATAAGTCTTTAATAATTACAATCAACTTTGGAGTAACCTTTTCGACTGCAGCCAGCACTTCCTTATGTGAAACAGCGGCAACATTATCAAGTCCGCCCAAATCGGATATAACCGAAACAGCAAATACCGGCAAATTCATATGACGGGCCACAATCACTTCGGGAACAGTTGACATACCCACGGCATCACCTCCAAGAATTCTCACATAATTGTATTCGGAAGGTGTTTCATAAGAAGGGCCTGTCAACCCGGCATACACACCTGTTTTATAACTAATGTTGTGTTTGTCGGCAACACGCATGGCTTTTTTCAGCAATTCACGATCATAAGCTTCGCTCATATCCACAAAGCGGGGGCCCAGCTCATCTTCATTATGACCAATTAAAGGATTAGGCATCAAGTTGATATGATCCTTAATAAACATAATATCACCCACTTTAAAATTGGGATTGGTTCCCCCGCTGGCATTGGAAACAAAAAGGTATTCAACACCCAATTGTTTAAAAACACGTTCGGGAAAAGTAACTTCCTGCATGCTGTAACCCTCATAAAAGTGAAAACGACCTTGCATTGCTACCACTTCCACCCCGCTAAGGACACCAAAAATCAGTTGCCCGTTATGTCCTTTTACTGTTGAAACCGGGAAATTGGGAATATCCCGATATACAATTTTATTTTCTACTTCAATATCGTTGGCCAAATCGCCCAGTCCCGAGCCCAGGATAATCGCCACGCGTGGGCGGATACTGGTATGTGATTGAATATAGTCAACGGTTTCTGTTAGTTTCTGTAACATACTCCAAAATTTGTTTATTAAACTTCGCCTCATCCTTCCCGTGCAATTTCACTTCAATTGGAAGATAATACATAGGCAAATCTTTCAGGAGGCGAAGATAAGGAGAATTTAGCAATCGCATGGCATCTTTTTCGGTAGTTACAATAATCTTATTTTTGGTAAACTGATTTGAATAAGTTTGCAATATCAATTCCAGGTCTTTGCGATGGTACCGATGATGATCAGGGAAGTCGAGGCTGATGAGTTCGCGGCAATAATTACGCAAATGATCTTTCATGGGATACGAATTGGCAACACCCGAAAACATAATAATCACCGGATATCTTTTTTTTAATTTTACCTCTTCGCCCGTAAAAAATGAGATAAGATTTTTGTATTTCAAATAAGAAAAATATAATCTTTGATAAAAACGGGGATTCAGTTTTCTTTTAATTTCTCTTCTTACCAAGGGTGACAATATCTTTTCTGTTTTGGTAACAATAATAATATCAGCCCTTTTGGCCGCACTTTTCACATCGCGCAAGCTACCCGAAGGGAACATCATATCATCTGCATAAAGGTTTCTGTAATCGGTAAGCAAAATAGACAGGCCCGGTTTAATATATCGGTGCTGCATGGCATCGTCAAGTAAAATAAGTTGCAAACCGGGGTCATCCTGTAAAAGTGTTTCCACACCGTGGCAACGATTTTCATCCACTGCCAGCAGTATTTTATCACTAAATTTTCTGAAATATTGCATCGGTTCATCTCCTATATCGCTGTATTCAGAATTAGCATTGGCAACAACAAAGCCTTTGGTTTTGCGTTTGTAACCCCGGCTTAGTACGGCTAATTTAAAATCATTCGCCAACAGACGGATAAGATATTCGGTATGAGGAGTTTTACCTGAACCGCCTAAACTAAGGTTCCCGACAGAGATAATAGGGATATCGTAAGTTTTTGACGGCAAAATACCCAGTCCAAACAACAAATGCCTGAACTGTACAACCATATAAAACAACCATGAAAACGGCAGTAATAACAAACGCTTCATTGAAAATATAAAGTAAAATATTCGCGATCCTATTCTCTTTTTAAATTTGTGTAATTTTAAGAAATTTTTTAATACAAATATCAAATTTGATACTATATTTTTTCTAACACATTAGAAACCGGTTCTTATGCAGATAAAACAAATTAGTCAATATCTCGAAAGTTTAGCTCCTTTGGCATTACAGGAGTCGTATGATAATTCAGGGCTGCTTATCGGGAAAGCCGAAAAAGTAGTTCACAAGGCCTTAATTGGCCTCGACGTTACCCACGAAGTGATGGACGAAGCACTGTTAAACGGTTGTGATTTGATTATCACACATCACCCGCTCATCTTCAAAAAACTCAAACGCCTGAACGGAGGCAATTTGGTGGAAGACCTGGTGATAAAAGCCATTAAAAACGACATTGCCCTGTATGCCATTCATACCAACTTCGACAATGTTACCATGGGCGTCAACGGTCGCTTGGCAGAAATCATCGGCCTAAAGCAAACAAAAGTTCTGTCTGCCAAAGCCAACTTATTAAAAAAAATAGTTGTTTTTTGCCCGAAAAGCCATACCGAAAAAGTACGACAGGCTATGCTTGATGCAGGAGCCGGACATATAGGAAATTACAGCCATTGTAGTTTTGGCACAGCCGGAACCGGTAGTTTTAAGGCACTTGAAGGTACCCATCCATATGTTGGAAAACCGGGGAAAGTTCATTTTGAAGAAGAAGATCGCATAGAAACCATTGTACCGGCATTTTTAGCACAAACTGTAATAGCAGCCATGTTACAGGTTCATCCTTACGAAGAAGTGGCCTACGACCTCTATCCACTGGAAAATGATTATACACAAACCGGAGCGGGGATGATAGGTGAATTACCGGAAGATGAAGAAATTAACACTTTCTTACTAAGAATAAAACATCTGCTTGGTGCAGCCGCGATACGTCATGGAAAATTAATAAACAGGCCGGTTAAAAGAGTGGCCATTTGTGGCGGGAGCGGAAGTTTTCTGATGGACATGGCCAACCGGCAAGGAGCTGATGTTTTTATTACCGCCGATTTAAAATACCATGATTTTTTTCGATTCGGAGGACGGATGACGCTTGTTGATGCCGGACATTATGAAACTGAACAATTTACAAAAGATTTATTAGTTGACATTTTAAGTAAAAAATTTCCTACTTTTGCATTCCAAAAATCGATATTAAATACAAATCCGATTTCTTTTTTGTAGTCGGTTGAAACTTAATATATTATGACAAAACAAAACACGAACAAAGTTGAAGAAAAGGAAGTCAGTGTAGAAGAAAAGCTGAAAGCGCTCTATCATCTTCAACAAATTGATACACAAATCGACAAAATTAAAATCATCCGTGGTGAACTTCCGTTGGAAGTTGAAGATTTAGAAGATGAAATTGCCGGTTTGGAAACACGGATTTCTAATTTTAGAGAAGAAAAAGCCAAATTCGAACAGTTTGTTACGGACAAACTCAATGCCATTAAAGAAAGTAAGGCCCTGATCAAAAGATACGAAGAACAACAATTAAATGTGCGTAACAACCGTGAATACGACTCATTAACCAAGGAAGTTGAATTCCAGAATCTTGAGATTCAATTGTCAGAAAAAAAAATCAAGGAAGCCAATTTCCGTTTGGAATCAATTGATAGCGACATCAATGAAGCCAACGAACGACTGGAAATGAGGCAACAGGATTTAGATGCAAAAAAAGCCGAACTGACTAACATTGTGGCTGAAACCGAGAAAGATGAGAAAGAGCTGGAAAGTAAATCGCGCGAAAACGAAAGCCTTATTGAAACCCGCTTACTGACCGCTTATAAACGTATTCGTAAAAATGCACGCAATGGCCTGGCTGTAGTTCAAATTGAAAGAGATGCTTGTGGCGGTTGTTTTAACAAAATCCCACCCCAGCACCAACTGGATATTAAATTACACAAAAAAATTATTGTTTGCGAGTATTGCGGCCGCATTTTGGTGGATCAGCAAATTGCAGACAGCGTAAATGAAGCAGAGAATTAATCTTTTCCGGGTGTAAAATAAGAAAGCAGGAAATTGTCCTGCTTTCTTATTTTACACCGGCCTATCTGAAAAAAATCACTATTTAATCCGTTACATTCAAAACAGTACGAATTTGCCGGGAAATATCGCCGGCATCAGTTTCCACTGAAAAAATCAGATCGGGGACGAAGCCAAATTTCCGAATTACATCATCCACAAAAATATCCCGAATAACCAATAAAACCGGAAATTGTTTTTCCAGCACTTTTTCTAAAGCAGAAGCCCAAACCAGGCCATTCACTTCAAAACGTCCAACTTCATCTATCACAGCCAATATTTTTTGCCGCCCTGACTCCGTCAAAAGAAGTTTGTTTCCCCAATTTATTGTTTCCGGATTAAAATAAAATCTACCATACAAATCAAAACTTTTTCTTAATTTATCACTGCAAAGCAATGCCGATTTTCCCGACTGAATATCCACCAAATCAAAACGTGAACGGACATTTTTATCCCAATATCCTTTGGCATAAAAGCCGTGCACAAAAATCCCGGCATCAAGCAAAATATCAATAACCTCAATTAAACGCCCGGTTTTTCCTGCACCTTGGGCACCCGTAAGGATAAATACTTTTCCCTTTTTCATTTGACAAAGCTAAGGAATTGTAACAAAACAACCTGCCAACATGAGTTCGGCTTATTCTTTTGTGCTTTTTCTGCGTTACAAATCCTAAGTGTTTGTTAAGAAATAAAGTTTACAGAATTGACGCAGTTATTTTTTTTATT
>CAJXKB010000044.1 GCA_913055825.1 uncultured Bacteroidota bacterium | reverse complement strand
TCCCCTTTTGGAAGGGGTGAAGGGGTAGGTTAATTAAAAAATTATTTATTGTCTGATTTTTAGTCATATACATATATAAAAATAATTTGACTTTAAACAAGTTTATAGTAAGATGAGTAAAAACAAAAGCATATCTGCTGCAAGGGTTGAAATAGAAAAGGAATACAGGAGAGATTCCATATTGGAAGCAGCAAAGAAAAATATTTTTTAAGGAAGGTTATTCAAAGGCCACCATGGACTCCATAGCAAAATGTACTAAAACCACCACAAAAAATGCATGGCTGATGTTGAAAATATTTCAGACCTTTGTGCCCACTCTCCAATAAGGAAGCGTATAATTAAACATAAAAGATGAAAGAAACAGAAGCTGAGAAGATTAAACGGCTGCAACTGATTAAGGAAACTTTTCAGCATGTAATGCCGGTGAATAAAATGCTGGGAATGATTATTGAGAAACTGGAGGATGGTTATGCTGAAGTACATGTGCCATTTCAAAAACAATTTGTCGGGGACTTTAAAAGAGGTTTATATCACGGGGGTATTCTTGCAAGTGTGGCCGATACTGCCGGTGGATTAGTGGCTTATACCCAAGCCAGGAATGGCGATCAGATAAATACTGTGGACATGCGTATTGATTATCTTCATGGCGCTTTGGAATCTGATTTGCATTGCATAGCAAGTTTAGTAAAAACCGGTAATCGAATAATCTTGGCAGATGTGAATATTTTTCAAGATCATCAGGAAGAACCTGTTGCTGTAGCCCGGTGTGCATACAGCATCAAAAGAAATTGATGGCTTAAACCGTTTATTGCAAAAAATAATTTTTAGTTTTTCACGGTTCAATCATATTTTTTCTACTTTTACCCCCGAAATAATCAATTACATTGAAAAAGGCTGTTTACATAAGTTTATATCGTTTTACCTTTGCCACAGATACTGCCTGTCATAGCGGTTTGCTTATGGGGCACACTACCTCCTTTACCACTACCCCCTTGGGGGTATAATTTATCATATTAATCCTTTTTGGGAAATCGGTTTTTTTTCATAGGGGCAAACTATATCCTTATTTCAATATCAATTCAATATTATATGTAAGATGAAAATTCTAAAATTCGGTGGGAGTTCGGTGGCAAAAGCCGGGCGAATAAAGCAGGTTACTGATATTATAAAAAATGAAAGCTTAAAGAATCAATTGGTTATTGTGGCTTCTGCTTTTGGCGATGTTACCAATATGTTGGAGCATTGCGGGCAATTGGCTGGTAATGGTGATCACCAATATGAAAAACTTTTAAAAGATATCGAAACTTTACATATGAGTTTTGTAAAGGAATTGTTTCCTCTTCGAAACCAAAGTGTTGTTATTGCCGAAGTGAAGTTGCTTTTGAATGAGCTGGAGGACATCTGTCATGGTATTTTTCTGCTTAAGGAAGTTTTTCCGCGTACACGCGATTATCTTTTAGGATTTGGCGAACGGTTTTCAGCGTTAATTCTCTCTGCATTGCTGAACATACAAGGGGTAGAAATTGACCTCTTGGATGCCCGGGAACTGATTCGTACTGACGAAACTTATGGAAATGCGCAGGTTGATCAGGAAGAAAGTTATCGAATTATCAGGGAAAAATTCGGCAAAATGAAGGGCAACGCTTTTGTGCCCGGATTTATTGCCGCATCGGCATCCGGTAAAATGACTACCCTTGGGCGGGGAGGTTCTGACTATACTGCTGCCTTGCTCGCTGCTGCCCTTCAGGCCGATGCTTTGGAAATATGGACCGATGTGGATGGCGTAATGACAGCTGATCCCAGAATGGTGAGCCAGGCTATGCCGATACTAAAGCTTTCCTACGAAGAAATTATGGAACTTTCACATTTTGGCGCACGGGTTGTTTATCCTCCTACTATACAGCCTGTTATGCAAAAAAATATTCCACTATGGATAAAAAATACTTTCAATCCTAAAGCTTCCGGCACTTTAATCTGGATGGGAGGTAATGGTGATACTTCTCCTGTAAAGGGTTTGTCCCATATAAATCAAATTGCTTTACTTACCCTTTCCGGTGGCGGAATGGTTGGGGTAAGTGGTGTGGCGGCCCGCCTTTTCTCAGCATTGTCCGATCACAATGTGAATGTTATTTTTATTACACAGGCTTCATCCGAACATTCTATAACCGTTGCCATTCAGGAGAATCAGGTTAGGGATGCCCGAAAAGCTGTAGAAAAAGCATTTGAAAATGAGCTGGCGTTATCAAAAATTAATGATTTATTGGTTGAAAAAAGCCTTTCTATTGTAGCGATGGTGGGCGATCGAATGAAATCGTCGGTTGGATTAAGCGGCAGGGCTTTTGATGCACTCGGTAAAAACGGGATTAACATACGGGCAATTGCCCAGGGTTCTACCGAACGAAACATCTCTATCGTGGTATCACAAAAAGATGTTACCAAAAGTTTGAACATTCTCCATGAAACATTTTTTCTGTCAAAATATAAAAAAATTCATCTTTTTTTGGTAGGTGTGGGAAATGTGGGAGGCACTTTAATCCGCCAAATCAACGATCAGTCTGATTATATGAAAAGAGAACATGGCCTTGAGTTAAAGATAATTGGCCTGGCAAACAGCCGGAAGATGCTTTTCAGGGAAGAGGGGATTTACACAGACGATTGGCAGGGCCTGTTGATGAAAAAGGGACAGGCGATGGTGCTAACGGATTTTCTGGACAGAATGAAGAAGTTGAACCTGCGCAATTCGGTTTTTGTGGACAATACAGCAAGTAAGGCTGTCGCAAATAGTTACTATGAGATATTGCAAAAGAGTATTTCGGTGGTTGCTTCAAACAAAATAGCGGCTTCTTCAGCTTTATCGAATTATAAAAAATTGTTGCAGACTGCAAAGGAAAATAATGTCAGGTTTCTTTACGAAACTAATGTTGGCGCAGGTTTACCGGTTTTGAAAACCATACAGGACATGTTGAAAAGCGGTGATGAAATTTATCGTATCCAAGCTGTTTTATCGGGGAGCCTGAATTTTATTTTTAATCATTTTGTGCCGGGGAAATCTTTTGCAGGGGTAGTGGGCGAGGCAATGGCCCAAGGTTTTACCGAACCTGATCCCCGTATTGATTTGAGTGGGGAAGATGTGATGCGGAAAATCTTAATTTTGGCGAGAGAAAGCGGCTTGCCTGTTGAAATTGACGACGTGGAAAACAGTAGTTTTATGCCCGGGGAGTTAATGAAAATCAAATCGGTAAAAGATTTTTTGACTGCATTGCCCGGATATGATCCGTATTTTGAGAAGATTAGAAAAGAAGCTGATGAGAAAAATATGAAACTAAGATATGTTGCAGAGCTGAATCAGGGGAAACCCCGTGTCGGGCTTCAGTATGCCGATTCTAACCAACCTTATTATCAATTGGATGGCAAAGATAACATAGTTTTGATTTATTCCAGTCGATACAAAGAGCAGCCGTTGGTAATAAAAGGGGCAGGGGCAGGGGCTTCGGTTACGGCATCGGGTGTATTTGCCGATATTATTTCCCTGGTAAATCAGTAGTAGAAGGCAGAAGGCAGAAGGCAGAAGTCAGAAGGCAGAAGGCAGAAGGCAGAAGTCAGAAGGCAGAAGTAAGAAGTAAGAAGTAAGAAGGCAGAAGTCAGAAGTTGGAGGTGTTCAACAAAAGAAAGAGGTATAAAATAATACAGATGGATAAAATAAAAATATTTTCACCGGCCACCGTGGCCAATGTGTCTTGCGCGTTCGATGTTTTGGGATTTGCCCTGAGTAATGTGGGAGATGAAATGACATTCAGGAAAATCCCGGAAAAGGGGCTCAAGATAAAAATGAAAGACAATATGCATTTGCCGAATGATCCCCGGAAAAATGTCGCAGGGGTTGTGGGGCTTGCCATGCTTAAGCAAGTTATGCCTGATTTTGGAGTTGAAATGGAAATTACAAAAGGTATAAAACCGGGAAGTGGAATAGGCTCCAGCGCTGCCAGTGCCGCAGGGGCAGCCTTTGGAATGAATAAACTGCTTGGGGATATTTTCGATTTAAAAACACTTGTCGAATTTTCCATGGTGGGCGAATCGCTGGCATCCGGCGTGCGTCATGCCGACAATGTGGCTCCGGCTGTTTATGGTGGGTTTACCCTTATCCGTAGCTTAAATCCTTTGGATATTGTGCAAATACCATCCCCCTCCAATCTTTTTGTGAGTATCGTTCATCCATTAATCGAGGTTCGGACCAGGAATGCGCGAAAATTGTTAAAACATTCGGTAAATTTGAGGGATGCGGTGGTGCAGTGGGGAAACATTGCAGGACTGATTAGCGGATTATTTATGGAAGATTATGCGCTGATTGGCCGTTCGTTAAAAGATATCATTGTGGAACCCGTTCGTTCTATATTAATTCCTTTGTTTGATGAGTTAAAAGATGCATCTGTTGGTGCCGGGGCACTCGGAAGTGGAATATCAGGTTCGGGCCCCTCTGTTTTTGCACTGTCGGAAGGACATGAAAATGCAATAGCTGTGGCAGATGCCATGCGGGCTGTTTATCAAAATTCAGGTATTGATTTTGATGTTTATGTTTCCGGAGTAAATAAAAATGGAATAGAAATTATAAATTCATGAAATATTTTAGTACGAATCATAAATCGAAAAGAGTAAGCTTTCGCGAGGCGGTTTTAAAAGGGATGGCTGATGACGGTGGGTTGTTTTTTCCCGAGAAAATCCCTTTGCTGTCTTCTGTTTTTTTTAAGAAGCTTCCGCAGATGAGCTTAAGCGAAATCGGATATAATTTTCTTAAACCATATATGGGTGATGAATTAGCCGATTCGGAATTGAGATCGCTCCTCGATGAAGCGTTGGACTTTGATATCCCTCTCATACAAACAAAAGAGGACGAATACGTTTTGGAACTCTTTCATGGTCCGACACTGGCATTTAAGGATGTGGGAGCCCGCACAATGGCACGTTTCCTCTCAAAATTTTCGGACCATCAAAAGACTACAGTGTTGGTGGCTACGTCAGGTGATACCGGAGGGGCCGTTGCACACGGATTTTATGGCCTTGCAACTATTGATGTAGTCATCCTTTATCCAAAGAATAAAGTGAGTGAGATACAGGAAAAGCAATTCACTACGCTGGGAGGCAATATTACCGCCCTGGAAGTTGAAGGTACCTTCGACGATTGTCAACGCCTTGTAAAAGAAGCTTTTGCTGATGAAGAACTGACCAAAGTATTAACTTTAAGCTCGGCCAATTCAATTAATATTGCGCGGCTGCTGCCACAGGCTGTTTATTATTTTTATGCTTTTTCTCATCTGAAAAAAATCTCAAAGCCAGTTGTAATGTCAATTCCTTCAGGTAATTACGGAAATTTGACCGCCGGACTCCTCGCCAAAAGATCAGGCTTGCCCATTTACCGTTTTGTGGCTGCGGCTAATCGTAACAACGTAATCCCCGAATACTTAAAAACAGGAAAATTCAGGCCACGACCTTCTATAACGACCTTGTCAAATGCCATGGATGTGGGTAATCCCAGCAATTTTGCGCGCATGCTCGAAATGTATGATCATTCACGCGATAAAATGGCAGCAGATATAGTATCCTATAGCTTTTCCGATGACGAAACCATGCAGCATATTTCGCAATATTTTAAAGAAACCGGCTATTTGCTTGATCCGCACGGTGCAGTGGCCGGACTGGGACTGGGTGCTTACAAAAAAGAACAGGAGGTAACAGGAATTTTCCTCGAAACGGCACATCCTGCAAAATTCTTGAGTGTTTATAAAGAGAAACTGCGCAATAAAATTAGCATTCCCGCAAGGCTACAAAAAAACATGGGCGGGATTAAAAAATCTTTGCCCATGTCAAATAATTTTTTCGATTTGAAAAGCCTGCTTTTAAATCGCAAATAGCAGGAGCGGTTACGTTGTCGTTGTGTTTATTGTGTTAGCATTACAGGCATAATGAGCATCAAAATATCTTCAGCTTCGTTATCGTTGGTGTCCGGAAGAATAATCCCGGCACGGTTGGGGGCCGAAAGTTCCACATCGATATTTTCACAATCGAGGGTGTTCAACATTTCCTGCATAAATTTTGAGTTGAACCCGATTTCGATATTTTCGCCTTCGTAATTACAACTCAATCGTTCTTTGGCTTCGCTTGAATAATCGAGATCTTCGGCGGTAAGTACCAACTCCTGTCCGGAAATTTTAAACCGCACCTGATGTGTTGATTTGCTTCCGAAAATAGCCACCCTGCGTAACGCATTAATAAGATTTTTACGGCTAACCATTAAATTAAAAGGATTCTGAGTTGGAATTACGGCCTCGTAGTTGGGATATTTCCCATCGATGAGCCGGCAAACCAGCGTAATGTCGTCAAAACGGATAATGGCATTGGTGGGATTGTATTCCATAATTACTTCCATATCAGTATCATCGGGCATAATGTTTTTTAGATGATTCAGCGGTTTCTTTGGAAGGATAAAAGCAGCTCTTTTCCCGGCTTTTACATCATTACGGCGATAGCGAACCAATTTATGTGCATCGGTGGCCACAAAGTTTAAATGCTCTTCACCCACTTCACACAAAACACCAGACATCACAGGCCGTAATTCGTCGTTTCCGGTAGCAAAAAGGGTTTTGTTAAAGGCATTGACCAAAATAGAAGCATTTAAAGCTAATATTTCTGTGCCCTCCAGCTCAGGAATTTGTGGAAATTCATCACTTTTGTGCCCGATGAGTTTATATTTCCCTTCGCCGGCAAGTAATTCTATTTCCTGTGTTTCCATGTTCACGGTAATGGTTACCGGGACATCCGGAAATGTTTTCATAATTTCGAGCAACATTTTAGCCGGAATGGCAACCATGCCGGGATCTTCTGCCATGTCAACCTGAGCCAATGCCGATATGGTAGTTTCCAAATCAGAAGCAGTAATCTTAAGTGTTTTATCTTCTGATAATTCAAACAAAAAATCTTCTAAAATGGGAAGCGTGTTACTGGTACTCATAACACCGCTTATTTTTTGAAGGCTTCGCAATAAGTTCGCACTGGATATGATAAATTTCATGGGTATAGAATTTTCGTTACAACAAAAAATTTCAAAAAGTAAAAGTAAAAATTTCCATCAATTGTTTGGCATTCATTACAAATAAGTTTTCCACAGTTTTATTTATTCTTTTTCCCCGCATTAACCCGTTAGTGCTGCAAAAAACTGAATCGTCCGTAAAAGGCTTGCTTAAAACTGTAAGCATGACTTATATCGAACTCATGTTAATAACCTGTTTTCTGCATATTCCTGATAAAATTAATGCGTTTCTGTGGTGTGGCAATCCGCACTGTAAACGGGTTGTTCATACTGCCCGAATTTGAAATCTGTTTCTGGTTTTTAATCAAATCATTGAAATTCCTGTCTGACGACGAAACCTGTAAAACGCCGTTGGCATAACTGAAAAAATACCACTGCCCACCTTCTTTCAACAGGAAATGAATACGACTTCCGCTACGCACTTTTTCAATTTGAATCAGCCCGTGCACATATTTATTGAGGGTTTTGTTGCCTATGGTTGCGATACCAATGGGGCCGCTCGACAAAAATGAATGGCTGGTTTTGTCCCATTCGAGATGCAAGTTGGTAAAAGTGATACTACTCTTCAAAGCTTCGGGCATCTTTTTAATATGACCATATACGCTCAAAACGTTCAATAACCTGTTGGCCATTTGTTTATTCAACAATTTCTTTACTGCCATGGGAAACAGTCCCTCGCTAATATTTACAGACTTCACGGTTAAAAACCGGATACTATCTGCCATAAGTGCCAACGCCTGGTCATTAAAAGGGAAATTAAGCATGAGTACCACATCAAAACGAGTGGAATCATGTCCGATAAAATGGTTGAACTGTCCCACAATTTTGGTCTGAAACAAATGGGTATTCAGGTTCAGATTAAAAATTCCATTACCCGATAGAGTGCAATTTTTGGTGCTTAAACTAATGTCGTTGTGGTTTGAATTTTGAATATTCCCCGTTTCATAAGCTTCGGCCTGTGCATCATAAGTTAGGTTTCCTGTTGCTGAAAGCGTTACCTCATCGTAGGGGCTTTTCAGCGATTGAACAACGAGGGGATAAAAATCAAAGTTTGAATTACTGTAAGCCAGGCCTATATAAGCCTTTTTGCCGGTTGTGGCTTGAGTAGTTGAATCAATTTCGAAAGCGATATGTTTAGGGTTAAGTTCCTGATTAAAACCAACCCAGTGGTTCACATTGTTAACACATTCCTGATTGAGTTGATAACCGCCCTGAAACCTTAAAAACCTATGATCGGATTGCATCAGGACTTTTCCGGCAAAAAAGTATTCGGGGCTCAGAAAAAACACTTCATCGCGGGCAATATTACCCGTTGCCATTGTTTTTCCATCCTGCACGAATATTTTATTCAGCTGAATGGGTTGTGTCGTGCCATTCATGTCAATATAATTGATAATCCCCCGGCCCGTAAAATTTTTTCCCGACTGAATATTCACCGATGCGTGAAGAATCCGGTGATAAAGATGGGATGTGTCTGTAAGGATACTTGCCTCGCGGAGCGATGCCAATTTACCTTGCTTCAGGATTTTAACCTGGCCGTTTTTAGGAAATATTGCAGCATCGGCTACTTTTATCAGTTTTACCCCTTCCGCATCAATTGTGTATGTGCCTATGTTATAAAATGCCTTTCCGGCATAAAACTGCAGGGAATCCTGAGCCGGTGCAACGGCTATGAATTTTGATCCTGATTGTGAGAAACGAACCAGCCCGGCCTGATTAAGAGAATCCATTGCACGATACGCCACATCGTTGACACTTGACAAACTGAGTTTTCCCTTGCTCATCAGCCATTTGGCCTGATTAAGGTTAGTAACATATCCATTAAATGGAAACCTGATAAAGGATTGTTTATCAAGATGATCAAACCATCCCAGCTGTCGATTGAAATCAAGCTTGGCAAAATAATTTGCCGCAATAAGGGTGGTGTCACTTTTGCTTTTATTTTTCAGATAAAAATCGGCAGTGTCCGCAGTAAGTCCCTGATGTGTAAAATTAAATTTTGAAGAAATCAGGGTGGATTGGTCGAACAAGAAAGTTCCTTTGCCTCGCATATAACCGGGATTTATCTGTAAATCGCCTTCAAAATAAGCTTTTCCATAAAGTCTGAACTTACGATCCAAACTTTTTATTTTTAAGATATCGGGGGCGGCATCCCAGCTCAGGCTAACGGAATCGCACCGAATGGATGGAAAATTATACCGGCTTGAATCTGCTTTTCCTTCAAAATTCACAGCTCTTTTAGCCAGTAACGAATCGGGATAAAAAACAAACTGCTTCGATCGGACATTTAAAGTCATAAGGTTCAAAACGCCCTTACCTGTAAACCCTTTATTGCTCAGAGAAATTTGGTTCATAAAATGGCCTTTACCACCATACATCGGCAACCCGCCTGATTGTGCCTGATAAACAAAACCCAGTGAGTAATCAGGCATCACCCGGATGGCGCTTCGGATGGGTGGAAAAATACTGTCTGAAAACAGCTGCCCGCTAAAAGCAAGGCCTTCGGTATTGAATGTCATCAGCGAATCAAAAGAAAAGGCGGCAAGTCGATAGTAAAATCTGCCGGGAGTCAGCGTGCTGTCCTGAATATTCCGACGGTTAAAATACACATAGCCACCACCGTTATTGATAAATTCGGGAAAATTTGGCAGGTGCATCTGCCCCGATTTGTTGAAAGGTAAATCCACAATCAATCTTCCTTTAAGCTTTTGAAGGCTGTTTTTGATGGGAATCAGGTATTTCCGGTTGTGCAAACTGTCTGTTTTCACGATGCTAAAAGTTAGTGAATCAACATCGGGCAACCTGATCAAAAAACTGTCATACACAAAAGTACTATGGTGAGTGTAAAAGTTGAACAAGCCGGCGCTTACCTTGCCATCAAAAGTAAAATTCCTGTTTTTGTGAACGGCAATTTCCTTTTGGTAAGGATAAATATAGACGTGCTGTGAGTTGCTGATGAAGATGCGGGGTACACCGTAGATGCTCAAATTTAGGTTTCGGAGGTTGAGTGAGGCATTGACCTCATTTTGTACGTCGGATGCAAAACGAATCACATCATAATCGGTACGGCCCGATTTGGCATTCAAAAAATAGTCAAGCCTATTTTTGACTATTGCCTTTCGTGTTTCAGAATTATAAACCACAAAACCGTGGTTTGAAAGATTGACAAGCATATCAACAGCCTGCTCTTCGGGTTTTCGCATGTATCCTGCCAATGCCTGTGCACTGATTTTATGTGTGGAAAAATCTTTCGTGAAATTTTTGATGACATAAAGTGGATTTAATTCATCAATGCCTTGCAGGCGATAAAATTCCTGATTGGAGAAATAACGCGTCGATTCAAACCTCACCTTGAGGTTGCTGTTTACCCCTCTTATTTTTTTAAACACTAAACTATCGGTATGCATATCCCAAAACAAAGAGGGAACATACAAGTCCAATTGATGATACGAATCAAAAAAAGGTATTTGTGTTCCAGCTGAAGCCATTGTGTATAATAAGAGCTGCTTGTCGGAAACTACGTATCGCATTTGAAGGTCAGGATGATAAACGGAATCTTTTTCCAGCGGAAGTGTAAGTGCTACCTGTGCAGCTTCCATTTTATCCGGGCTAAACTTAAACCGGTTGGAACGAAGATGCAGGGCCGTTTTCTTTTTATAGAAAAAATCAAGTTCAGGTTTCCGATGTGCTTTTGTAATTCCAAAATACTGTTTCCCGGCAAGTTCAATAGTTCCAACAAAATGTACACCGGGATAAATACTATCAATCACCAAATTATTAGTTGCTGATATAAAATGAGGGAACGGCGTATGTGCGTTTGTTTTACCCGAAAAAACCTTATCGCTTACCGAACCTGGAACATCCTGCTTCAAAAAAGAAGCATTTTTCAGAACTATGTTATGAATGGTTATGGTGTTGGCTGACAATTTAAACCGGTATGTTTCCAGTGCGGCATACACATTTTTTAAATCAGGATAAAAGCGGCTCCAGTAAAGGCGTCCTCCTTCCCCCTGCCAAAGATGGCCCCGGATAAAATAAGTTCCCTGCGTATGTAGCAGTGTGGAGCTGTCGTTTTTGCTGGCTTTTACAAGATTCAGTTGGGAGAACTTCAGCGAAAAACAGGTGTCGAATTGTATGCTATACTTCCCATCACGAAAATACCAGGCCGTATTTGCCCGCTTGTAAAGGATGTGTTTTTCGAGCAATTCGCGTGTAAATTTCATAAAATCGAGAAAGCTATTCAGTTGCTTATCGCGAATTAACTGTTGAACCTTCTTCTGCCAGGCCAGCACATCTGTGGTCAGCAGCTTAGACTCACCCAAAAGGTTCAGATTGTACAAATAATCGTACAAAAAGGGATACGTCCTTACTTTTTTTTGACGCAGGCTTTGGACGATTTGCCTGATGGATGTCTGGATAGTTAAATCAAAACGGCCGTTAATACGCAGGGAATCTAATTGTGCAATGAGAAGTTCAGCCTTGTCCCGAACCGATGAATAAGGTGTGTTGTGCAGGGTTTCGGCAAGTTGGTGGTAAAAGACTTCAGGAGCATTGGAATGCGTATTGCTTTGTGCACGAACCTGTATTTGCCATCCAATAGTTAGCAATACAATTAGTATTTGAAGCCTGTTTTTTAACAACATAAGTTTCCTATCCCATCCCATGTTTGTATTATTCTAACACTTACAAAATAGTGCAGCCACCCAATCATTTTTAACTATATGCTTTTTATAAACCAAGCCTAACGATTGGGCTTTGTGCTGAATATCAGCAAGATCAAACTCATAAAAACCACTAAAAAATATTTTTCCGCCCTTTTTCAAGGCCTTAGTATAGGATTCCATATCGCGCAATAAAATATTCTTGTTAATGTTGGCCAAAATAATATCATACTGTTCCGGAAGTGTCAATACGGAGGCATCACCCAAAACAGGCCGGATATTTTTAACCGGATTAAGTTCAATATTTTCAGTAGTATTATTGAACGACCAGGGGTCGTTGTCAACAGCATCTACATGTGCTGCACCTTTTAACGAAGCAAGAATAGTTAGCACGCCTGTGCCACAACCCATATCGAGCACATGCTTTGCGCTAAAATCTTCATCAAGCATGAGTGAAATAATTTGAGCTGTGGTTTCGTGATGAGCAGTCCCAAATGCCATTTTTGGCTTTATCAGGATGTTAAACGCTACATCTTTTTTTTCTTCATGAAACGGAGCACGGACATAGCATCGGTTAGCAATAAGTACCGGCGGATAATTGCTTTCCCATACAGTATTCCAGTTTTGATCGGGAATTAATTTTACATCTAAGCGTTTCTTTTCGAGCAGGTTTTTACAATCCTCAATTTCAGTCAGGCTGTTGCTGTCAAATTCTTTTTCAGGGATATAAGCCAATACATGAGTTTCGGTTTCTTCAAAACTTTCAAAGCCCACCGCAGCCAACCTGGCAATAAGAATTTCTGTTTGTTCTTCTTCCTGCGGTTTCGGGCAACTTAAGCGGTAATAGTTCATCTTTCGTATTTTTATGAAAATGGCAGGACGTATGTATCGCCCTGCCATTTTCAGAATTGAAGCTTTCTTAAATTAAAAACTCTGGGCAATCTTCAAAAAGTCATCGGCTTTGAGGGATGCTCCGCCAATAAGCCCGCCATCCACATCGGGATTGGAAAATAAGGTTTTGGCATTTCCGGGATTGCAGCTGCCTCCATAAAGGATACTCACCTCGTCAGCGATATTTTTTCCATACTTTTCGGAAATTAAATTACGGATAAAAGCGTGCATTTCCTGTGCTTGTTCAGGAGTGGCTGTTTTGCCGGTTCCAATAGCCCAAACCGGCTCGTAAGCAATCACCAGATTTGAAAACTCATCAGCGGAAAGATGAAAAAGGCTTTCAGTGATTTGTTTTTTAACCACGTTAAACTGGATGGCTTTTTCTCTTTCTTCGAGCACTTCGCCACAGCAAAAAATGGGTCGGATGCCGTAATCGAGCAGGAGGTCTGTTTTTTTGGCCAATTGTGCATTGGTTTCCCCATGGTATTTACGTCGTTCCGAATGGCCCACAATACAATATTCCACATCTACCGAGTCGAGCATGGGTGCCGATATTTCACCGGTATAGGCTCCTTTTTCATGTTCGCTAACATTTTGTGCCCCAACACTTAATCGGCTTTCCTCAGCATAATCGGAGGCCACTTCCAGATAAAGAGCCGGAGGACAAATAATCAGCTCACATTTCAGGCTGGTGTCTTCCATTCCCACCACAATCCGGTCTATCAATTCTTCAGCTTCCTGGAAAGTTTTATTCATTTTCCAGTTGCCTGCCACAATATTTTTTCTCATTTTTTTAGTAATTTATTGAAAGGCAAATTTAGTACTATTTTGAGTACCAGGTTTTAATTATTCAGGTCAATTTTTATTGAGCAATTTAAATCTGCAGTAAAACCATTTTTTTAATTGAAAATGAATTGTTTTTCCATTTCATCTGTGCTTGGAAAATCATGATAATGCCACTTTTTTTGCACAATGCCATTTTTCAGCCACAGTAAACCGGGATTGGATCGGATCATTGCTTTTAGTTCAATATCATCTGCCTGGTAAACAGGTAAATGTGTGTTTAAATTATTTTCCACTGAACGCACCACAGCATAATCGGACGCAGTGAGTAAAACCATGGAAATGTGCTTTTTTTGGAAATACTTATAAAGTTGAACGGCTTTCTTCAGTCCGTCGGCATTGCTTTTGTTGAGGTCGAAGGCCACCAAAATAAACTGATCGCCCGGATTTTCGATAATGTGGCGTGTGAGGTCGTTTCCCAAACTGTCTTCAATGATTAAATTATATTTCCGGGTCACCTGTGAATCATCAATACGCTGGTTTACAAATTTCCACTTCGCCAGCCAGGCTGTATCTTTCCATGGGTAATCGGGAAAGAGGAATTCTTTTTTCTCCCCGGTTTTTTTATTCTGATAAATTACGAAAGTTTTTTCTTTGTTTAAACCGATGGGTTTCATATCGCGACCGGTTTTCCAATCACGGAAATCCAGTATGGGCAAATGATTCAGATTATATTCCATAAAACTAAAAAATCCGGTAACCAAAATTAATAAGATCATAAATTGAGGAACGAATTTTGTCCTTTTGGGCTTTTTTGTCCAGGCAATCATAACAATGATGTTCAGACATATAAGGACAATATTTTTATAAAAAGTTTGCCAATTAGTGAGTTTAATGGCATCACCGAAACAGCCACAATCGGGAATCCAATTGTAAAGGGCGTCCAGCAACGTAACAGCAGTGAAAAAGGCCAGCATCAGGAGCATGGCTTTTGAAGCGGTTTTCATAAACAGCCTAAACAAGAAAGCAACGCCCAGCGCAAATTCCGACAAAATAACAACATACGAAATTGCCATTGCATAGGGTAACAGGAAATCCCAGCCGTATGCCAACAAATAATCCTGGACCCGGTAAGCTGTCCCCATTGGGTCGATACCTTTCACCGTGGAGGAAAATACAAACACCAACCCCAGTAAAACCCGGATGAGGATTATGAATTTGTGCTCTTTAGGCCTGTTCATCCTCTCCTTCAAGTAAAAGTTTGATAAGTGCAAAAACTGAATAGTTGATAATATCGAAATAGTTGGCATCCAAGCCTTCCGATACCAGTGTTTTACCCTTGTTATCTTCAATTTGCTTGATGCGCAACAATTTCATCAGAATAATATCGGTAAGTGAAGAAATACGCATGTTCCGCCATGCTTCGCCATAATCGTGGTTTTTGTCCATCATTAAATCGCGCGATTTGTAGATGTAGCGGTTATAAAATTCAATAGCCGTTTTTGTATCCATGTCAGGTTCGTCGGCTACTCCTTTTTCAAGCTGTATCAAAGCCATGCACGAATAATTGACGATACCAATAAATTCGGGGACAAAGCCCTCTTTTACTTTCTGCTCGCCCAATTTCTGAATGCTGCGGATTCGGTTGGCTTTAATATAAATTTGATCGGTCAGACTGGGGGTGCGCAAAATACGCCAGGCAAGGCCGTAATCTTTAAGTTTATCTTCAAAAACAGTACGGCACCGGGTAATGATGGCTTCAAACTGATTGGCTGTATCCTGCTTCATAGGGAATGTATTTTATCCATATTTTTGTTAAAAATTTCAGCTAAATTAGCTTCAAAATGGGCAATAAAGATACTTCTTTTCAAAAAACCAAGCCCCTACACATGGGGGAAAAAATATTTGATTTCTCCAAACCGGTGATTATGGGGATTTTAAACCTTACACCCGATTCGTTTTACGATGGAGGAAAATACAACAACGAAGAGCAATGGATATTGCAAACACAAAAAATGGTGGAAGAAGGGGCCGGCATTATCGACTTGGGGGCTGTTTCAACACGTCCCGGGGCGGAAATAATTCCGGAGGAAGAAGAGTTACGTCGTCTGATTGGTCCGCTGAAAATTTTAAAAAAGGAGTTTCCCAATACTCTGTTTTCAATTGATACTTTTCGTTCGCAGGTGGCTATACAAGCTGTTGATGCCGGAGCGCAGATGATTAATGATATTTCGGGCGGTAATTTTGACCGGCAGATGTTTGCCACGGTAGCCCGGCTTAAAGTGCCTTATGTGTTGATGCATATGCATGGCATGCCCAGGATGATGCAGGATGATCCTATTTCGACTGATATTGTGAAACATGTGCGGCATTTTTTTGAAGAAAAAGTACGGCAGCTTAACCTGCTGGGATTTGAAAATATTATTTTAGATCCGGGTTTCGGATTTGGGAAAACCCTGGCATGTAATTATGAGCTTTTACGCCATCTCGAAGAAATTAGGATTAACGGGCTCCCTGTTTTGACGGGAATCTCCCGTAAATCAATGATTAACAAAGTATTGAAAATAAATGCGGGAGATGCACTGAATGGTACAAGCGTCCTGCATACACTGGCGTTACACAATGGTGCCAATCTGTTGCGTGTACACGATGTGAAAGAAGCCCGTGAAGTTGTTAAACTTATGGAGTTTTATAATTTACCGGATAGTTGTGAATGATTTTTTGAAAAATCTCTTTTCTTGTGATTTTAAAAACAGGCGCAGGAAAATCTCTGATTTTATACCAGCAGACAGGTTCTTGCGGATATAAGGCCATATACTTTTAAATTCCTTGTTCAATTTGGGATTATTCTTAACTTTGAAAAAAATTGAGAACCATTGCTTACACTGTTTATTCACATCAGGATACTTGATTTGCTTGACATCTTTTTTGTTGCAGTATTGCTGTTTACCTTGTATAAATTGTTAAAAGGTACTGCCGCTATCAATATCTTTTTTGGAATTGTTGCTATTTTTCTACTGTGGAAAATTACCTATGCTTTAAAAATGGAACTCCTTTCCGATATACTCGGAGCTTTTATCAGCGTGGGAATTATCGCTTTGATTGTTATTTTTCAACCGGAGATCCGTCAGTTTTTGTTGGCACTGGGGACACCTTCATTCCTGAGTCGTTATAGCAACCGTTTTCGTTTTTTAAACCGTTGGTTTCAATCGTCGTACGAAACAGATATCGACCCCATAGTAGTGGCATGCCAACATATGAGCAACATCAAACAAGGGGCGCTGCTTGTTGTAACACGTCAAAACGAGCTTCCGCAAATTGTAAATACCGGCGAAGTTGTTGATGCGCTGATTAGCAGTCCTATCATAGAAAATTTATTTTTCAAGAACAGTCCTTTACATGACGGTGCTATGGTGATCACACAAAACAGGATAAAAGCTGCCGGTTGTGTGTTACCGGTAACCAAAAAGAAACTGCCACGATTTGCCGGGTTACGCCACCGGGCTGCCATAGGGGTAACCGAAATTTCAGATGCCATTGCAATAGTCATTTCTGAAGAAACCGGACAAATTTCATACTGTACTGCCGGCAGCATGCGTCATGATATAAGTATGGCCACTTTGCAACAAAAACTTATTATAGACCTAAGCCTTGAAGAAGAAGTGGGTTCATCTACAGAAAAAGAAATTATTAAAAAAGATTAAACCATTCTTCAGGTAAAGCAAATTTTTATATTTTTGCTTATTAATAATCATTTTAAATAAAAACATCATGAAAATAAACAAGTACGTCGATATTTCTACCATCGACAGAGAAGCCAAGAAAGATTACATTGACCGTCATTCTCCTTTTATTCATTGCGAGAGTTCGGCAAAAAAAGGCGAAAAATTTAAAGTAACCGTCAAACTCGGTGATGAATACCCTCATCCTGACGATTTTGACCATTACATTGCATGGGTACAACTTTGGAATGGTGAAAATATGTTGGCTCAGGCTAATTTTACAGCTGGGGCTTTGGGTAATCAGGCTGGCCATGTGGAAGTTGACTTTTACATTGTCCCTACCCGTAACCTGAAATTAACGGCACAGGCATTTTGCACCAAACATGGTTTGTGGCAAAGTGATGAAGTGTTAGTTGAAGTATCTTAATAACGGAGGTTAATAAATAAAAATGTGATTTTTGAAAAACCTGCCCAATAATATTCGGCAGGTTTTTTTGTTTGCCTCTTTAAAGCAATCCATTTCAGACTACATAATCAACTACTGCCGTTTTTTGGGCGACTTGTTTAAGCCTTTCCAAGATTTCGACATGTTTGGGATGGTTGCGGTAGGCATTCAGGCCTTCTTCGCTATCAAAGTCGGCAGTAAGCACCAAATCAAAAGCCGAATTTCTTGTGCTGATATTTAAACCCACATCCATTTTCATCAGACTGTCAACTTCCCCGATTAGCCGATCAAGTTTTTCTTTCAGCTCTTGTTTTATTTCCTCCAATGGATTGAAATCGTTGAATTTAACCATTACAATATGACGCAACATAGTTTATTTATTAAATAACCGTTCAAAATATTTTCTAATTTTTTGTACATTTACATTGTATTCTTCTGCCCCTGCAGACCCCAGTAAATACCCCACCGAAGATAACTGAGGAATATTTTCGCCTAAAACCCTTAAAATAGCGGCTACCGGAACAGCAATAAACATACCGGGCAACCCCCAGATAAATCCGCCCAAAGTAATGGAAAGTATGATCATGAAAGGATTTATATTGACATGTGAGCCAACGATATTGGGTGTAAGAATATTGTTTTCGGTAAATTGTACAACAATAAACTGTAAAAGAACAAAGAATGCATAGGACGGCGAATCCATGGTAAAAATAGCAATAAAAAGCGGAAAGATATAGCCTATAATAGTTCCGTAATACGGGATAAAGTTCATTAAGGCAGCCATTACGCCCAACAAAAGCGCATGTTTCAAACCAATAATCAGGAACCCGGTACTGTTGAGCACCATTAAAATCATGACCACTTTAAATACGCCGGTCATATAGTGAATGGTAACCTGATTTATTTCAGAAATTATCCGGACAGTGATAGCATGTTTGCTATCGGTAACCAGCATCAGGATAAACTCCTTAAATTTATTGCGATAAAACAACAAAAAGAAAACATACACCGGCATAATGCCAATGGTAAACAATGTTTGGAAAGTAGAGCTGAACGTATTTTTGAAATTAAAACTCTGTAAGCTAAGCATCTGGTTTGCAATCAACTTTACCTGTTCTTTTAAATCACTGGTTTGAATACCGGTAGCTTGTTCGATATTATTAAAAATTGTATTAATGTTGTGGGAAGCCGTTTTTTGCAGCCCCGGTAAATCATCAAAAAACAAACCTAATTGTTTGTATATAAAAAAGGTAATCCCGGTCACAATAGCAATGCCGATTAAAATACTTAGCAGATTGGCAAGGATGCGCGGAAAACCTTTTCTCTCGAAATAACTTCCCATGGGATACAGCATGTAGGCAAACAAGCCGCCTAAGGTGATGGGATAAAGATAGTTTCTGAATTCGGTCAGCATGTGGTATCCCAGCCAGATAAACAACAGCACCAAGGTGAGGTTAATGATAAGTGGTAATTTGACTTTATCGGGCATAAGTAGAATCTTTTTCAGGTAAAATTAGTCAGAATTTCTTTTAAAAGTCACAATCATCCCATTTTTTCAACCAACTCGCGTTTTAAATGTCAGAAATGAAAAAAACAACCAATCCGTAACAATTCACTAATCATTTTATAATCATTCTAAATAATGTGAATTAAAAGAATTTCGATGCATTTAAAATTTGTACATTTGCGATTCAAAATTAAAGGAAAAATGCAATTTAAAATAGGTGATAAAGTACAGTTCTTAAACGAAACCGGCGGCGGGGTTATTACCGCCGTTTTGGATAATAAAATGGTAAAGATTAAAACCGGCGACGGTTTTGAGATGCCGGTTTTAAGCCACGACCTGATTCTTGATTACAGAAGCCGGGAAGTTGATAGCGAATATATTCCGAAATCATTTTCCACACAAGTTGACAATAATAAAGAAGATCCTTCCGAAGAAGATTCATCCATTACGGAAATCAGCCCTTTTGGGAAAGCCCGCGAGGAAGAAGGCATCTATTTGGTATTCGAGCCGCACGACCAACAATGGTTACTTACAGGTGATGTGGATATATTTCTCGTTAACCACACTGGTTTAGAATTGCTGTATAATTTATTTTTGGAAAGAGATGGCGGACTAAAAGGTGTTGACTATGGTTCGGTTACGGCCGAATCTAAAATTTTGCTGGATACGGTCAGTCGCGATGGCCTGGATAAATGGAACAAAGGTATCATCCAGATTCTCTTCAACGAAGAAAATCCGGAGCGTATTTATTTTCCCATTCATTCATCCATTGATATCCGTCCCAATCGATTCTTTAAAGAAGGAAGTTATCAAAGCAACACTTTGACTGGAGGGAAGGCCCTGATTTCGGTTATTGCTTTGCGTTCCTCTTTCCAGATTGCAGACGGAGGTGAGTTTCAGAGAAAATTTGAAACCAAAGGCCAGGCCTCAAAAGCCGTGGTTAAAACAAAAAAACCTTTTATCGAAAAATATAAAACCGCTTTTCGCGAAGCAGTAGTCGATTTGCACATCGGTGAAGTGGTTGACAATATTGCAGGCCTTAGCAGCCATGATATGCTCGATATCCAGGTAAACCATTTTAAGAAAGCATTAAACAGCGCTATAGAGAATGACTATCAAAAAGTTACATTTATACATGGCGTAGGAAACGGAATACTGAAAAATAAAATTATTGATGAATTAAAAGACTATGAGCATCTTGAAAACCGAATGGCATCCATCACAAAATTTGGCGTAGGTGCAATAGACGTAATAATTAAAGAGGTTGTTGAAAAATAAGTATTGGCTGCTGCCTGTCTGACAGCCGGTTTAGGTTAAAATCAAAATAAAAAAGTTACATATGAAAATATTATCAAAACTTTTATTCTCTATGCAGAGCATGGGTGTACTCATCCTTCTCTTTGCCTTTTCAATTGGTGCTGCTACATTTATTGAAAATGATTTCGGGACTATGGCTGCTAAAGCGGTTATATATAACGCCATCTGGTTTGATGTTTTGCTGGCTTTACTGGCTGCTAATCTCGTGGTCAATATTTTTCGATACAAAATGTACCGCCGGCAAAAATTTACTATTTTTTTGTTTCACGTGGCATTTTTGGTAATTCTTTTGGGTGCTGCCCTTACCCGCTTTGTCAGTTTTGAAGGGATGATTCACTTGCGTGAAGGTTCCGCAACCAACACATTGCTATCTGACCGTACTTATGTGCAGGTAAATGTATCAAAAGACGGCCAATCGGTTCGTGGTGAGAAGCATGTATTGTTGTCAGTACTTACACCAAAATCGTATCATCAGGATATACACCTTGGTAATCAGAAAATTAGTTTTAAAGCTATTAAATATGTTCCCAATGCACGTGAGGTGGTTACCGGGAGTGATACGGGAAAGGCCATGATTACCCTGGTAGTATCAACAGGCACAGGACGCCACAACATTTATCTCGGCAATGGCGATAAAGAGCAGATATCCGGTTATACAATTAAATTTGGTGGTGCTTTTGATTCCAACGCTGTCAATATTAACCTTGATAATGGCCAATTAAATATTACAACACCTGATACGCTTGTAGCGATGTCCATGCAGGGCGGGAATAAAGAAACGCTAATCCCCGGATTTTCGCATCCCTTTGACAAGGGAAAGCTTTTTTCCATGCAAAACCTTAATTTGGTTTTGACTCAATTTTATCCTCACGGGAAAATCGATTATGTACCTTACAATGGAAAAGACCTGAACATGATGGACGTATTAGTGGTTGAAGCCGTGTCGGGCGACAAAAAAACAAAAACTATTTTGCGCGGAGGCAAAGGTTTCAAAGGTGAAAAAAGCCGGTTTATGTTAAATGGTATGCGTGTTGCAATGCAATACGGCTCAAAATCAATCAGAATGCCATTTTCTATCAAACTTAACGATTTCCAGCTCGACCGCTACCCCGGCTCCATGAGCCCGTCGAGTTACGCCAGCAGGGTAACCGTTATTGACAAAGAAAAAAACAAAACGTTTCCCTTTCATATTTACATGAACCATGTGTTGAATTACCGTGGTTATCGCTTTTTCCAATCTTCTTACGACCGTGATGAATTGGGAAGTGTCCTTTCGGTAAACCACGATTATTGGGGGACTTTATTTACTTATATCGGATATTTTTTACTTGCGCTCGGCATGTTTTTGTCTCTAACCAATCGTAACAGTCATTTCGCGGCTTTGGGGAAATCCCTTAGAAAATTAGAGTCTAAAACACGTGCTGCAAGCCTTGTTTTTATTCTGTTGTTAACTATAGGTTCTACATCGGCTTATGCGCAACATGGTCACTTGCCGTTTAATAAAATTCCAAAAATAGACAAAGTGCAGGCAGAGAATTTTGGCAAATTAATGGTTCAGGCAAACGATGGCCGTGTGAAGCCCGTAAATACACTCGCTGGTGAACTTTTGCGCAAAATAGCATGGAAAAACAGTTTTCATGGCCTGACACCCGACGAAGTATTACTAGGCATGATTAGTGAGCCTCTGTATTGGCAGCAGGTGCCAATTATCAAAGTGGGAGATAAAAGCCTTAGAAAATTGTTGGGGATCCGGGGTAAATATGCTTCTTATCTCGATTTTATCGATATGAAAAACGGTACTTACAAACTTCAGCAGTTAGTAAGTGATGTATATGCTAAAAAACCGTCACAACGTGGGGTACTTGATAAAGAGGTGATGAAGGCTGATGAACGCCTGAATGTTTGTTACATGATTTATACCGGCCAGTTGTTGAAGATGGTTCCCGACCCTTCTGACCCCGATCATCCATGGTATTCGCCGGCATCAAAACCCACTACTTTGTCGGGTAAGGACTCGTTGATGGTGGTTAGTGTTATCCCTCAATATTTGAAGGCTGTAGGTAGCGGAGAGAAGAAACTGGCCAATGAGTTGCTCAGTAGTTTCGCTACGTATCAATCAAGATTTGGTGCTGCCATTATGCCTTCGCCCCGGAAAATAAGGGCGGAATTGTGGTATAACAAATTAATGATTTTTTTCAGATTAAGTATGTGGCTCGGTACTTTGGGCATGATAATGATAATTTTAACTTTTGTTGAGTTGTTTAAACCATCCAAAGGTTTAAGTATCGTCCTAAAATTGTTTGCATGGGTTATTGCACTTCTCTTCGTTGCCTATACTTACGGGCTGGGACTTCGCTGGTATATTTCGGGACATGCTCCATGGAGCAATGGGTTTGAATCGATGATCTACATCGGATGGGTTACTTTGTTTGCCGGCCTTTTGTTTTCGCGAGGATCGAAAATGACCCTTGCCGCCACTACTATTTTAACCTCTATTATCCTGATGGTGGCTCATCTTAGTTGGATGGATCCTGAAATTACAAACCTGGTTCCGGTTTTGAAATCGTATTGGCTAACAATTCATGTATCGGTTATTACTGCCAGTTATGGTTTCCTTGCCCTGAGTATGTTGCTTGGCTTTATCAATCTGCTGTTGATGATTTTTAAGAACCCTTCCAACAAAAACCGGTTGGATGAGCAAATTGATAAACTTACGGCTATTAACGAACGAACAATGACTATCGGTTTGTATATGTTAACGATCGGGACTTTCCTTGGAGGAGTTTGGGCTAATGAAAGTTGGGGACGTTATTGGGGTTGGGATCCTAAAGAAACATGGGCGTTGGTTAGCGTGTTGGTTTACAGTTTTATTGTACATATGAGATATATACCTGCTTTAAAATCACGGTTCAGCTTTAATGTGGCTTCATTATTGGGCTTTTTCTCTATACTGATGACTTATTTCGGCGTAAACTATTATTTGTCCGGATTGCATTCCTATGCCAAAGGTGATCCCGTTCCCATACCTGATTTTGTTTATTATATGGTTGGGATAATCATACTTACAATAGTTTGGGCTTATAACCGTGAATCCCTGTCGGCTAAGCAGGGAGAAAAGAATATGCAGAAATAAAAAAGTGTTTCTAATTCGTAACGCCACACTTTATCCAACAAAAGCCAAAAGGTTCCAGGGTAATTGGACCAACAGGGTACAATTCCTTTGTCAGGATGTCGGTATAAGAAGATGAATTGTTTATTTTTATCTGCTGTGCCTGTGATGAGAAATTGAAAATTGCCCAAAATTCTTCATTTTCATTGCGTCTTCTTAGCCCCAGCAGTTTATTGTTAAAAATATTCACCTCTAAGGGTAGGAAAGGGTTGAATAATGGTTCGTTTATTCTCGTTTCCAGTAATTTTTTATAAGCATTAAAAATAAGATTTCTCAAATGGCCTTTTCGATGAATATCTTTCATTGTTTGATCCAAATTGAGTTTGGCACGATTAATTTTACGATATATCCCACTCTTTTCAACAGAATCGGTATCGTTTTCAGTGCCAAGTAAAGAGTGAATATAGATACCTGGTATGCCCGGTATTGTGAGCATTACGGCTTGGGTCAACATAAACTTCTTAGCTTTTAACGTGGTGCTATCGTTAGGTTCAGAAACTAAATCAAGATAAGTACAATTCAATTCATAGGGTGATTGGGTTCCGTCATCGTTGGATTTATAGGAAACATATCCTTTATTTTTTTTCGCCTGTTTCTCAAAGATGGCAATCTCATTATCATTTAGGATTCCTTTAACAGGTTGTAAACCAATGCCATCGTGGCTGGCTGTAAAGTTAAAATAACAGGCTTTATCACCTGGTAATTCAAGCTCTGAGAGCCAGTTGGCCAGTTTTGACACGTTTTGTGTAATTACACTAAATGCCAGTAGGGGAGGTAGCGTAAAATTATATACCATATGGGCCTCATTATGACCGTTCCCGAAATATGAAATATTTTCTTTATGCGGAACATTGGTTTCGGTAATAATGAGAACATCAGGTGCCAGGGTCTCAATTATTTTTCTATAAAGCTGAATTACCAAGTGGGTTTCCGGTAAATGAATACACGAGGTTCCTAACTTTTTCCACAGAAATCCCACGGCATCAAGACGGATAAGTTTAGCACCTTTACTAACATAAAAAAGTAATACATCCAGAATAACAAGAAATACTTCAGGGTTGGAAAAATTTAAATCAATTTGATCCTCACTAAAAGTAGTCCACACACTTTTTTCTTCACCGGAAAGCGTCCTGTATGAATGAATTAAAGGGAGTGCCCGTGGACGGAAAACCTTTTTTAATTCGGGATTGTCTTTGTCGGTTTCAATAAAGAAATTTTTATAATCAGGATTGTCATTCAGAAACTCTTGAAACCAATGCGAACTTTTAGAAATATGGTTCACAACCGCATCAAACATGAGCCTAAAGTTTTTCGACAATTCTGCAATATCATGCCAGTCACCAAAATCAGGATTTACCTGAAAATAATCGGTTACCGAAAATCCATCATCGGAAGTAAAGGGGTAAAATGGCAAAATATGAACCGTATTTACAATTTCTTTCAGGTTTTGATTCAAAAAATTATTCAGCGTTTTCAGGGGCAACCGGCCCTCTTCTCTAAGGTTGTCAGCGTAAGTAATAAGAATTACATCTTTTTCCGATAAATGATGATCACAAGTTTCTATCTTCGAACTATATTTTTCCAACAAACCCTGTATTTTCTTCTCCAAATCAACAGCATTTTCACCATATAATTTTTTGAGACTGTCCAGGATATTCAAAACATTTTTCATGAAAACTAAAATATATAAGGTAGTGAAACTGAAAATAAAACAATTAACACAAAGAATGCCAGTAATATATAAGTTTCTTTAGCATTCCATTGTAGCTTATCAACCGCAATAAGCTTGCTTTTTTCTTTTGAAATAAGTACGCTGATGCCCAATGCAACACTTATCGTTACCAACGCGCCAATGGCATTCCACCAAAACCAAAACAGTTGAGGCACAAATAGCCATAAATACACATTTACCGCAACGCCTGCTACTATACCAAAATTTACACCGAGGGAATGGGTACGTTTTGACAAGATTGCTAATAAGAAGGCTGCCAGCACCGGCCCGTAAAACACCGAACCGATTTTATTAATGGCTTCTATCACTGTATTGGCAATTCCACCCGCTACAAATGCAAACAGAATACACACAACACCCCAGAACAAGGAAACAAAACGGGAGGTTATGACGTATTGTTTATTATCCATTTTCCTAAATCTCTTAATAAAGTCTTCAACAGTAACTGCTGAGAGTGAATTGATGGTT
>CAJXKB010000043.1 GCA_913055825.1 uncultured Bacteroidota bacterium | reverse complement strand
TCAAAATTCAAGTATATTGAAAATTTATTGTTCCAAAACCGCCACGCTTTATAGCTCAAACCGTTATGCTCAATTGCGAGACCGCCTCTGAAGAGGTTGCCACCGAAAATTTATTTTGCCACCTTCGTTAAATCGGAAAAACGGAGAAAGCAAATCAATCCCTTCGGGACTGACTCTAACATTGATTTAACGAGATTTTTTCTTATCTCTAACAAAGGGTTGCCTTAGTTAAATTTATTAAGCAATCTAAAAATGGTAGATAATATGATAATTCCAATAATAATTTTAGCGATTGTTCTTATACTTGTTGCAATCAGACAGATTGGCAATATAAAACTTCAGATTTGGCAAATAATGCTCTTTGGAGCAATTGCTGTTTTAATAACAGGTCAAATCTCCCCAACAAATGCTTTAAGATCGATAAATGTAGACGTAATGTTTTTTTTGTTTAGTATGTTTGTTATAGGCGTTGCACTTGAAGAGAGCGGTTATCTTTCTCACATATCATATAAAATATTTGGAAGAGCAAAAAATACAAACCAACTATTATTACTAATTTTATTTGGGATGGGATTTGCCTCGGCACTTCTTATGAATGATACCTTGGCTATCATAGGAACACCTATGGTCATACTTCTTGCAAAAAAACACGGCATGAATTCAAAGGCTCTTTTGATTACATTAGCATTTGCAATAACAATTGGTAGTGTTATGAGCCCTATAGGAAATCCACAAAATTTTCTTATTGCGACACAAGGGAACATCAACAATCCGTTTCTGATTTTTTTGCAGTATCTATTGATACCAACACTAATAAATCTCTTTGTGGCTTTCCTTCTGCTAAAAATTTTTTACAAAGAACAATTCAAGAATATTTCATTAAACCATTCCAAAGAACCAATAAAAGACCACAAACTTGCAATACTATCTAAGATATCTCTTGCTCTACTGTTGATACTAATATTTATAAAAATTGCAATGGCATTCCTAAACGTACAAATAGACATTAGATTAGTCTATATTACACTCATAGCAGCACTGCCGATTTTAGTATTTAGTAGGAAAAGAATTTCTATAATAAAAAAAGTTGATTGGCACACATTAGTATTTTTTGCCGCTATGTTCATACTAATGGAGAGTGTTTGGGATACTGGATTTTTTCAATCTATCATAACTACTCTAAACCTAAATATTCTTTCAATTCCGATAATATTGGTTATTAGTGTTTTGCTAAGCCAATTAATATCAAATGTTCCTTTAGTAGCACTTTATCTGCCGATGCTCTCTCATGCAGGTGCAATAACCAAAGAGATGATTGCATTAGCTGCGGGTAGCACTATAGCAGGTAATCTTTTCATACTTGGGGCTGCAAGCAATGTTATCATAATCCAAAATGCAGAAAAGAAATGTGGAGAAACAATAACTTTCCTAGAATTTGCAAAAATAGGTATTCCAATGACTATAATAAATATCTTGATTTATTGGTTATTTTTTATCATAAACTAAATAGACGGCAACCCCTAAAAACTACGGTAACAACGAATTTTCGGCGGACTCGCAACTCGAAATTTTTCCCTTCGGGAACGTTGCACTAAAATTTCGTCTTCCCTTCGGTCAAAGAGCATAACAGCGATTAAGAGGTTTCGCTCGGTTGCACCTCGCTCCACCTAAACTCCTCACTACGTTCGGAACTTCTCTTAATCGCATACGTTAGCCGCAACATTAACAGAAACAAAGTAAATCACTATGCAAAGAATTGAATTCATAAAAAAACTTGAAGAAATTGTTAATAGATTAAAGTCTGATAAAATAACATCTACATTTTGAGAAGGATTTGAACAATCTGGAAATCCTTATCAATATGACAAGTTAAAACCGGTTCTTTTTGAATCAAAAAGTCAATTTGATCAGTTAATGCTTGATAATGATTATAAACCATTTCTTGAAAAAATAGATGGAATAGAAATTTATGACGAGAAATTTATGTCCACTTTGACAACAGTTTTAAGACACGTAAAAGCAGATGGAATTTTGACTAATGTATTTGCTACAAAATTTTATTCTTTCCACAGCAGTTTAATAGATTTATTAAATATCTCTAAATCCTTATTAACTAATAGATTTATAGACAATTCAAATGAAGAAAACCTAGAAAGTGGTGTCGTTTTATTTCAAGTTAAAATAGATTCAGAAGGACTCCCTACATCGAGTTATATTAAAATATTTTCTGCTTTAGAAGAGTTAGCAAAAACTATTGAAAAGGCATATAAATTAGAAGAGTCCGATTCTGAAGTTATTATGTTGGATTCAGGTAGTGACACAAATATTGGACTGGAAACAAAAGTCGAAATTGCGAAATCAATTTTTCAAATATTCAAAGAGATTTGGGACTTTATTACGAGTCTAAAATTTTACAGAACACAGCAGAGAAATCAAGTGTTGTTGGAAAGCTTAAGTATACGAAAAGAACTCTTAAAGTCCGCAGAAGAAGGTGTAATCACAAAAGAAGAAGCAACAGAATATATTCATATTATTAAAACAAGAACTGATTCTTTGATAGGAATGAATGTTCTACCAAGAGCTTTAACACATAACGGAACCAAAATTGATAGCTCCAAAATATTGGAAGAATATAGATTAAAAGTACTAGAAGAAAGAAATGAATAAAATGCAGCGCCTAACAATTACCGTTCTGATGGCCGGGACGGCCCAATCTGAACGTGGTGTTGACGAAACCGACAAGAAGAAGTAGGATAATTACCTATTATGGGAAAAGAGTGAATTTTGTTTTAATATTTGGAGAGAAGTATAAAGGTAAAAATTTTTATTTAGGTTTTTTTTGAGTGAATAGTTCATTTTATAAAATAATTTCAGGGGTTTGCACCGGATTTGATCTATAAGATTTTGGATATAGGGCATAGCAATTGCTGACGTTTATATAACGTTATTTTTTTCAACCATTAAAAATTTTTCTGCTAATGCTTTCAACCGGGAATGCGAAGGCGGGTCTCTTCCTCCTTTAAAAAAAATAAGGGTAACAAGCTCTCCTTTATTGCAAACCGGACATTGGCGGGATTTTATGGTTTTGGTGCTTTCCGGTAAGTCAACTTTACCAAGTTGCTGCTGCAATAGAGGAATTATCTTATTTTTTAACGAATGGCTCATAATACCATAGTAACGTATCTTTGGAAAACCTTTGGGTAATATATGCATCGAGAACCGTCGAATAAACTCCTCTTGGGTAAGGCTAACCGGATATTTTCTTGCTCCATTACGATAGTCTTTTGCAATAAAGACGACCTTATCGTTTTCTATGCTTTGAATACGATGATTACTAATGGCAACTTTATGGGTATAACGGCCAATGTATTCAACAACCTGATGAGGCCCGAAAAACGGACGTTTACAATAAACGGTCCAATTGCGGGAAAATAGTTTGCCATAGAGCTCATCTTCCAGGACAAATTCTTTACGCAGCTGTTCAACAAAACGAGCTCTAAATACTTTTGACATGGCTTTTACCGGAAACAAAAACTTACCTTTTCCTTTGGCATTTTTCCATTTTTTATTTTCAGTGATGCCTCCTGAGGGAACAATACAGTGAATATGTGGGTGCAACGAAAGTGTCTGTCCCCATGTATGCAAAATGGCTATCATACCTGTTTTAGCTCCTAAGAATTTAGCATTTGCGGCAAATCCTTTTATTACCGACCAAGACGTCTTGAATAACAAACCATAGAGTTTTTTCGGTTCATAAAGGGCTAATTTATTAAGCTCTGAGGGTATAGTAAATACTACATGATAATACGGGGTATTGAACAATTCCTTTTCCCGTGCCTTGATCCATTGGTGCTGTTTGCCTCCCTGACATTTAGGGCAATGACGGTTACCGCAACTGTTATAGCTGATGTGTATGTGGTTACACTCCGTGTTATTACATTTGTCTATATGTCCGCCCAGTTTGGCAGTTCGGCAGGCTGCTAATGCATAAAGTGTACGTGATTGCCAACTATTGGATGTCAACTTTTTTATCCGGTAAATATTACGTTGTAATATTTCGGATACTTCGTGTAACGCCTCCATGGGTTAATTTCCTCTGGAATAGAGTTTGTCCATAGGGTTAAAGGCCTTCCCTTTATCCAATTGAGCTATGTGTAGATACATCATGGTAGTCGTAATATCACTATGGCCGAGAAGTTCTTTTAAAGTCATAATGTCAAGTCCCATTTCTAAAAGGTGTGTAGCATATGTATGCCGTAAAACATGGGAGGTAACATGCTTTTTGATGCCGGAAGATTTTGCCGCCTCTTTGATAATCCATTGCACTCCGGTTTCCGAAAACCGTTGTAGTTGTCCCGTGTTGTCTTTGCCGTTAAACAGCCAGATGTAAGGGTGCTCAGCACGGATGTAGGTTTTTAGCCCTCTTGCCAAGTGATGGCCAAGGGGTACGTAACGGTCTTTACGGCCTTTGCCTTCACGAACATGTAGCACTTTACGGTCGAAGTCAATATCCTGAAGCTTTACATTCAGCAACTCAAACCTTCGCAATCCGCAACCGTATAACATAGCTATTACCAGCCGGTGTTTTAATAAACGAGGGGTTTTGATGAGTAATTTTACTTCTCGCTCACTTAACACAATGGGCAGCCGTTTTGGAAACTTAATGGATGGCAGCGATATGGTACCTCTTTTTATGTCCATGACTTTATACGCTAAACTTAAGCCGTAAACAGTATGTTTAAAATAACTTGACGAAGGGGTATTGCTTTGACTTTTCAAGTAATGTAAATAATCAAGAATTTGTTCTTGATCCAAGACCATCAAGTCGCAATTAAAATGAAGGGCCATCGTTGCAAGACACCGGCCATAGTTGGTTAAAGTACTTTTACTTTTTCCGGTAATTTCAATGTGTCTTTGGAGCTTTGAATAAAGTTCCTTAAATTTGGGAGCTGAAGAACAGGCTCGTTCAATTAAGCTCGGGCTTTTTTTTCATAATTTAAATGTTTTAATTAAACCTTTGTCAAAGGTAGCAAAAGTTTATTTCTTTTGCTACCTTGGCTACCGTAGGTTTCGTTCAACAAAGGCTCATACGTAATGCGGGGTTCATCGTAAATTGAAAGATTATGAATAAATTAAAGATTTTTGTAAAACTGAAAAATTCGTGAATAAAATCCGCTACTTTTCATATACAAGACCGTTGTAGGGCATTTGGACAGATTGTTGTAACATTATAGACAGGAAATAAATGATAATAAAAAAAGACGAAAAAAAAGATAGTTTGAAGGTTGGTCAATTAATAAAAAAGATTGACCGTATTGATGGAGGATATGTTAATAAGGAATCTGACATAATATCTCAAAAGCAACCATTTTTGATTTCATTATTACTTGGATATAAGTTTGATTTAAAAGAACTTGAATTAGAAGAAATCATGAAAATTATTTTTTTGATTTGGGAATATTTTAAAAACTCTAACCAGATAGAAAAAGTAAAAATATCAGAAAGCCAATTTGATAGAATTCAACAAAGAAATATTCACATGCTCAAATATTTTGATGGAGAGCAAGGGCATAGTGCCAAAATAGAACTTATAGCTTCAGATTTAGGACACTTAAAGTCGAAATCATTGCTTACAGGAATCATTCTTTTGTTCACTCAGAAAGCCTCATTATTAGAAATGAAAAATGAAACCCGAGGAATTATTTTGGTTGGACTTAAAAGTTTAATTGAATGTTTCGAAGAAATCGTTTATAAGAGATAGATTATGGGATTACGAGAAGTAAAATCGGAATTAAACAAGCAAGACAAAACTACTTTGATAAAACATATTTCGGAACTTTATAAGAAATTTAAGCCCGTAAAAGAATATTTTGACTATTATGTAAATCCAAATGAAGAAAAAATATTAGAAGAGTATAAGGAAAAAGTGAGAGAAGGATTCTACCCCAAACGTGGATTTTCATTGAAATTATCAATCTCAAGAAAAGCAATAAATGATTTTTTAACCAGACAGAGTTTAGATTACACTCCTAATAAGAACGACGCTCAATTGGGTTTTAAATTATGTTGGGCTAAACCATTGGTGCACAACAGCCCTGCCTATGGGGATTTGATGCGCCCGGCCTGGACATCAAAAAACCAAAAACATCAGGAACAACAAAAAGGAAATTAACACCAAACCTTAAATGTGTTTAAAATTTTTCATTTCCCATTTGATATACACCTGATTCCATTTCATTTTTCACTTTTTTCTACTTTTGTCATCAAAATAATTACATGATTTGGATTGAGCGTCCGCAAACTGACCCCTGGTTTAACCTTGCTGCCGAAGAATTTATCCTGAAACACTTTCCTGAAGATATACTCATGCTATGGCAAAGTACATCATCGGTAGTTGTGGGTAAACACCAAAATACTGTTGCTGAGGTAGATACAAATTTTACGGAAGTAAATCACATTCCCATTATTCGTCGCATCTCAGGTGGAGGCACAGTCTACCATGATTTAGGAAATCTGAATTATACATTTATCAAATCTACTGATAGAGATAATTATCCGGTCGATTTCAAAACATTCACCAAACCACTCATCGAATTTTTAAGAAATTATCAATTAGACGTCCGTTTTGAAGGAAAAAATAATCTGCGTGTCGGAAATAAAAAATTTTCGGGCAATGCAGCACATGTGTTCAAAAACCGGGTAATGCATCACGGTACTATTTTATTTGAAACAGACCTGGAAAAATTGGAAAAAGTTATCCAATCCAAGCAAGGGCAATACACCGATAAAGCCATCAAATCGGTTCGTACCGAGGTGGTGAACCTGTCGCAGTTGCTCACACCGGCAATTAAGCTGAACTATTTTAAAACACAATTCAAACATTTCTTAACCGATTATTTTAATATCAAGAATATTCGCCAATTTACTGACGACCAAAGTATTGCCATACGTAAACTGGCTGAAACCAAATATAAAAGCTGGGCATGGAACATGGGTTATTCGCCAAAATTTACAGTTCACAAAAAAGTGGAAACGGCTTATGGGCACATCCGGGCAAACCTTCAGGTAAAAGCCGGCATAATTGATGAGCTCGACCTCTATTTTGAAGACAAAAAGCTCATTAAAATTGAAGATCAACTTCGTCATCACCCTTATAAAAAAATTGAATTATTGAATCAACTTGAAGGTAACCGGTTTTCGGAAACCCTCGTAAACGCATTGTTTTAAATGGAAAAAAGAGAGGTTGAAATTTTACGGTCGTTGTTATTGCTGCAAACAAATTTCGAAGGTGAAATTTTTGCCGATGATGTTATGCGGCTGATGTATGCCACCGATGCATCCGCTTATCGCGAATTGCCCCTCGCGATTTGTTACCCGAAAAACAAATCGGATTTAAAAAAGCTTATCCGTTTCGCAAACGAAAATAATACTTCCCTTATCCCGAGGGCCGCAGGCACATCCCTTGCCGGACAGGTGGTTGGACATGGTATTGTGGTAGATATTTCAAAGCATTTCACTAAAATACTGGAAATCAACAAAAAAGAACACTGGGTCAGGGTACAGCCCGGAGTTATACGTGACGAACTTAACCTGGTTCTGAAACCCACCGGTTTGTATTTTGCCCCCGAAACTTCCACTTCAAACCGGTGTATGATGGGCGGCATGCTGGGCAACAATGCATGTGGGGCCCATGCCCTGGTTTATGGAAGTACGCGGGATCATACACTGGAAATAAAGACATTATTGAGCGATGGTTCCGAAGCTGTTTTTGGCCCGCTGAGCCGGGAGCAATTTGAAGAAAAATGCAAGGCTGATAATCTGGAAGGTTCGGTTTACCGCAAAATCAAAGAAATTCTTTCCTCCAAAGAAACCCGTGAAGAAATACGCAAACAATATCCCGATCCTGCATTGCGTAGAAGAAATAATGGCTATGCCCTTGACCTTTTAATGGATTCCGATCCGTTTACAGGCAATGGGAAACCGTTTAACTTTTCCAAGCTACTGGCGGGCTCGGAAGGCACCCTGGCACTGACTACCGAAATAAAATTAAACCTCGAACCACTTCCGCCTGAGCATCAGGCATTGCTTTGTGTTCATCTCGAAACGGTGTCCGATTCGTTAAAAGCCAACCTGATTGCGTTGAAGATGAAACCGTTTTCGGTGGAACTGATGGACAAAACCATTTTGGAGTTGACACAAAAAAACATCGAAGCACGTAAAAACCGTTTTTTTGTGAAAGGGAATCCGGGAGCCATCCTGATTGTAGAATTTGCGGAAGAAAAAGAAGAAACCGTTCAGAAAAAAATAAAAGAGACCGAGGCACTCATGCGCACTGCCGGGCTAGGTTATCATTTCCCGGTTGTTACCGGGCCCGACATGAAAAAAGTTTGGGATCTGCGAACAGCCGGCCTCGGTATCCTTAATAATATGCCAGGCGATGCCAAACCTGTCCCTGTAACCGAAGATACGGCAGTAAACCCACAGCTCCTACCCCAATACATTGCCGAATTTGATAAAATCTTACACAAGTATGGAAAGGACTGCGTGTATTATGCCCACATCTCCACCGGCGAACTTCATCTACGGCCTGTACTCAACCTGAAAGACCCTGCCGATGTGGAACTGTTTCATCAAATTGCACTTGAATCGGCACAGTTAGTTAAAAAATACCGGGGAACACTCAGCGGTGAGCATGGCGACGGCCGACTACGTGGTGAGTTCATCCCGTTGATGTTTGGCGAACGCATCTACAACCTGTTTAAAGAGGTAAAAAGCACCTGGGACCCGCATGTGATTTTCAATCCGGGAAAAATTACGGATACGCCCAGAATGAATACGCATTTGCGTTATGAACCGGGACAGGAAACCCCCGATATTAAAACCTATTTTGATTTTTCAAAAGACATGGGCATTGTTCGTGCAGCCGAAAAATGTAATGGCACGGGGCTCTGCCGTAAGCCACATTCAATGGGTGGCACCATGTGCCCAAGCTATATGGCCACCCGCGACGAAAACAAAAGCACACGCGCCCGTGCCAACATTTTGCGCGAATTCCTCAGCAAACCCAATCAGAAACATCCGTTCGACCATAAAGAAATTTATGACGCTTTAGATTACTGTCTTTCGTGCAAAGGTTGCAAATCGGAATGCCCGTCAAGCGTGGATATCACCAAGCTTAAAGCTGAATTCCTGCAACATTATTACGAATCGCATGGCATTCCTTTGCGTACCCTGCTAATTGCCAACATAGCAAAAATCAACCGGCTTGGCAGCCTGGTTCCCGGAATTTATAATTTCATCCAAAATAACCGGCTTATTTCAAGGTTGAATGCCAAAATGCTTGGTTTTTCAGAAAAGAGGCAATTTCCGTTACTTTCAAAAGTGCCACTCGACAAATGGTTTAAAAAACATCCGGGCACACAAACTGAATTTCCAAACGGGAAAGTTTACCTGTTTAACGATGAGTTTACCAATTTCAACGACACCGATATAGGCATTAAAGCTATCATGCTTTTGCACACCCTGGGATACGAAGTTATTATTCCCAAACATCTGGAAAGCGCCCGGACTTATCTTTCAAAAGGAATGGTACGTAAAGCAAAACAGATTGCCAATGGAAATATCCGGCTGCTTTCAAACCTCATCACAAAGAAGTCTCCTTTGGTTGGCATCGAACCATCAGCTATCCTCACCTTTCGTGACGAATATATTGAGCTGGCCGACAAAAGCTTACACGCAAAAGCAGAACAGCTTTCCAAAAACGCTTTGATGATTGATGAATTTCTGGAAAAAGAGATGAAAGCCGGGAAAATTGGGAAAAAGGCTTTTACAAAAGCCAAAAAGCACATCAAATTACACGGCCATTGCCATCAGAAATCGCTGGCTTCAACAGCTCCTACCCTTTTTGTTCTTGGATTCCCCGAAAATTACACCGTGGAAGAGATACCTTCGGGTTGCTGCGGTATGGCCGGATCTTTTGGTTTTGAGAAAGAGCATTACGAACTCAGTATGAAAATCGGGGAAATGGTACTGTTTCCGGCCGTTCGCAACAGTAGCAAAGAAACAATTATTGCTGCTCCCGGCACTTCCTGCCGTCATCAAATTAAAGACGGCACCCAACGCACGGCCTATCACCCTGTGGAAATACTTTTTGATGCATTGGAAAGATAAGTATTGAAACACCGGTATAAGATTATAGCGCAAGCGTCCGCTTATGCCTGCACCTATTAAATAATGCCAAAGTATAATTTATTATCCATACATTTGGTTCATTACAAACTGCTTTATTATAATGCCGCCAAAACATGAGCCGGAAATATACATTTTACGGAAAAGATGATTTGTACTTTGTGATCTACACTGTAGTCAACTGGATTGATGTTTTTACCCGAAATGAATACCGTAAAGTGTTACTTGACAGTTGGCAATATTGCATGAAAGAAAAAAGAAAAAGGACTTGTCATTTATGCACGGGTAATTATGACCAATCATGTACATATGATAATTTCGAGCAACAAAGAAGGATTAAGTAGCATCATGCGGGATATGAAAAGCTACACTTCTACCACTTTATAAAAATTAATAGCTGATAATACGGAAGAAAGGGGCTGATTGATATTGAACTAATTGAATAAATTTAAATTATTAAAGAAATATGAAGGCACAATCGGACGCTTGCGCTAGCATTGTGCTGGCGCAAGCATCCGATTGTGCCTTCAACAATATAATACTTTATCTTTGCCACCTAAAAAAATCATTCGATGGCCAGAAAAAAACGCCCCCTCCCTTTTTTTGAAAATGTGGAAATTACAGATGCCGGTGCCGAAGGCAAAGCCATTGCCCGGGTGAACGAGCGTGTACTTTTCGTGCCCTTTGCCGCACCCGGTGATGTGGTGGATGTGCAGGTTTATAAAAAGCGTAAATCCTATTATGAGGGCAACGTTACTGAGATCAAAAAATACTCAACCTATCGCATCGAACCAAAATGTGAACATTTCGGCCTTTGCGGTGGGTGCAAATGGCAACATCTCGATTATCAATACCAAAAAGAATTCAAACAAAAACAGGTAAAAGACAGCCTCGACCGCATTGCCAAAGTGCACTATCCTGACATTCAACCAATCCTTGGGGCTGAAAAAACCTATTACTATCGCAATAAGCTGGAGTTTACCTTCTCAAACCGCCGTTGGCTCACCGATTTTGATACACCACTGAATGAAGGGGGCGTAACCGATATACAAGGTTTGGGATTTCATTTACCCGGAAAATTCGATAAAATACTGGACATCAAACATTGTTATCTCCAGCCGGACCCTTCCAACAATATCAGGCTGGCGGTAAAAGCCTTCGCCATTGAAAATAACATTACTTTTTACAATGCCCGTGAGCAGGCCGGATTTCTGCGAAATATGATAATCCGCACAGCCACTTCGGGCGATTTGATGGTCGTGATGATTTTTGGTGCAGACAATGCCGGATCAATTGAAAAAATGATGCAGTTTCTTGCAGATAAATTCCCTGAGATTACATCGCTGATGTATGTAATCAACACCAAACAAAACGACTCCATCCACGATTTAGAAGCCCTGTTATTCAAAGGCAAAGACCATAACCTCGAAATCATGCCGTCAGCCCTGCCCCGGCAGAAAGCTCTCCAATTTAAAGTCGGCCCAAAATCCTTTTATCAAACAAATCCCGAACAAGCTTGGAAATTATATAAAACAGCCCACGACTTTGCTAATTTCAAAGGCCATGAGCTGGTGTATGACCTTTATACAGGAACCGGGACCATTGCTTTGTTTATTGCCAGTTCGGTAAAAAAAGTGGTAGGTATCGAATATGTGGAAGAGGCCGTTCAGGATGCCCGCAAAAATGCTGCTGACAACCAAATCGATAATGTTGAATTTTATTGGGGCGACATGGCCAAACTTCTCGATGAGGATTTTATCACCGCCCACGGCAAACCCGATGTTTTGCTCACCGACCCACCCCGTTCCGGTATGCACCCCAAAGTTATTGAACAAATTCTGAAAGCTGCACCAAACAAGATTGTTTACGTAAGTTGTAATCCCGCCACACAGGCCCGCGATGTGGCTTTACTTAACGAAAAATATGAAATTGAAAAGATACAGCCTGTGGATATGTTCCCGCAAACCCATCATGTGGAGAATGTGATTTTACTCCATTTGCGGAAATAAACATACCAACTTACCGGTTAGTTTTTAACCTGAATACTTCTCACCATGGACACCACCCACGAACGCGGAGCAAAGCGTACCGAATTAGCCATCAGGTAGTTCATCATACCATGGATGGCAACGGCTTTCCCTTTCATCATCGCTTTGTAACCATACCAGGCAACATCTTCCGAAGTTGGTAATTTCTTGTCTTTAAATAATTTACTATCTTCCATGGAAGCCGCCGCACTAAAACCACTTTCGGTAGCCCCAGGGCACAAAGCAGTTACGGTAATGCCTTTCCTTCGCAACTCATTGTTAATGGCTTCCGAGAAATGCAACACATAGGCTTTGGTAGCATAATAGACCGCCATACCCGGTCCCGGCTGGAATGATGCCGTGGAAGCCACATTCATGATCTTTCCTCCACCGCGTTTCACCATATCTCTGACAAACAGTTTACAAAATTGGGTTAAAGCAGTTACATTCAAATTGATCATTTGTTGTTCCTTGTCCCAACTGGTTTCATCAAACATCCCATAATTGCCAAAACCGGCATTATTGATCAAGTAATCAATTTGAATGTTTTGTTTGGAAAGTTCGTTATATACTTCAATAGCGGCATCGGTAAGCGAAAGGTCTTTTCCAATAACAGTGACCGAAACATGCTGTCCTTTTTCAATTTCTGATTTTAATTTATTCAGTTTGCTCAGATTGCGTGCAACCAATACAAGGTTGTCGCCATGGGCAGCATGTATTTTGGCCAATTCCAATCCTATACCGCCGGAAGCACCCGTTATTAAAGCTGTTTTATTCATGATTAAAGTGATTTATTCTCGTTTTATCAGACCGACAAAAATAATATAATTATGTATATCTTTAAATTAGATGTTAGTAAGCTAATAATAGATATTTATGGCTAGTTCTTTTTCAGATAAAAAACAGGGCCACTCCTGCAACACTGATTACAGCGCCAACCACTTCGCGAAAGCTGACTTTTTGTTTAAAAATAATTACGGAAGGGATGATAATCAGCACCGGTACAATGGACATCAGCGTGGCAGCAATACCAGCGCTGGTATGCTGAACGGCAATCAATGAAAAAGACACTCCGAGAAAAGGGCCAAAGAAAGAACCCAGGCCAATCCTGCTAAGCGATTTGGAGTCGGAGAATACCCGGAAAACATTTTTCCATCGTCGCAAAATAGAGATGATAAACCCAAAACCAATCAACCCGGCAATAATTCTGATTTGGGTGGCCGCGAAGGGATCATAATCGCGCATACCGTATTTACTCAACACCAGGCCTACAGCCTGTCCCACAGCGCCAAGCAAAGCGAACAACAATCCCTTCACCGGGAAGTTGAGGCTAAGTTTTTTTCCGCTATCAGGCCGGCTCCAGATGGTTATTCCAATACCAAACACCACCAAAACCATTCCCAGCAAACTGAGGGCTGTCATGGTTTCGCCCAGCACTATCCATCCAATAAATGCGGCCAGTGGCGGCGCCAGCGTCATTATCAACATGGAAACGCGCGAAGTGATGATGGGATAAGAAGCAAACAAAAACAAATCACCCATGATAAAACCTACGACGCCCGAAACCGAAAGCCATATCCAGGCATGCGCTGATGCATCTAAGGGCAACATCAACCCTCTTCGGAAAAAATTAAGGATAGCCAACAATATAAAAGCGAAAAATAAACGGATAACATTCACCGAGTAAGCACCTACCCTTTTGGTAGCCACCTCAAAAGCCATGGCCGTTATAGTCCAGAAAACAGCCGTCAACAGGGCGGCAAATTCACCTACATGGTTTGTAAACACTTAGTAATAATTAATTATGTTAACACTAACCAACCTGCTTTGTATAGCAAGTAACAAGTTCCTTTCCCAAAAGGACAAAGCTATGAAAATATTCAGAAGATGATTTTATCGGTTATTACCAACCGGATGTTCCTTAATCAGCTCAACCACTCTCTCCAGATCTAAGTGTGCCGCATCTATATGCAAATGCGATTGCGTATAACAATCCAAACGTTCGTTGAGTTTTTTCTCAATAAACCGACTGAGTTCTTCACCACTTTTACCCAGGATAAGCGGTCTTTTTCGCTTGGCGTGAAGTAATCGGTCGGCAATCACTTTGGGTGGCATATCAAGAAAGATACTCAAACCATGGCGATTAATTTCCTGTACACCATCCCAGTGGCAAGGTGTTCCACCACCTGTGGCAACTACCACTTTTTGCATTTCGAAGGTTTTAATAAGCCGCTCATGCTCAAGTTGGCGAAAAAGCGGCTCATCGTATTTTTTAAAAAACCGGTGAATCTCTATTTTATATTTTTCTTCAAAAAAATCATCCAAATCCACAAAACTATACCCCAAACGCCGGGCTAGTTTTTTACCCACCGTGGTCTTGCCCACTCCCATAAAACCGATTAAATAAATCCTGTCGAACAATTGTGCCTGTTTTTGGACAAATTTAAAAATAATCTACTAACCTACTCAGCTCACATAAGCTTTGCTAACAGCTTTAAGCAGTTTTTCTATACGATTCATTTTATTGTAGCACTAACGGGTTCATGCAAAAAGCACCTTAGATGCCTGTATGAATTTACACCTTATATATTAAGGGATCCTGAGAATAAACAATTTTTTCCAGAAAGAGCCCCTGGGCAGGAACAGAAAAACCTGCTTTGCTACGGTCGCGTGATTCAATAATTTGCTTCATGACGGATACCGGAATTTTCCCTTTTCCAATTTCCAGCAAGGTACCCACAATGGCCCGGACCATATTCCGTAAAAACCTGTCGGCAGTAATTGTGAAAATCAATTGTGAGTCCTCTTTTACCCAAAACGCCTCTTTAATTTTACAATTATTAGTGGCAGTCTGAGTATGCAATTTAGAAAAACTGGTAAAATCAGTATAATTTTTCAGATAAGAAGCGGCTTCCTGCATAGCTTCCAGATTAAGAACCCCGGTATATTCGATACTTAAATCCCGCAGAAACGGATCTTTAATTTGAGAAATGTAATAACGATAAGTCCTGCTTACGGCACTGAATCGTGCATGCAAATCGCCCGGCACCTTACGAACATCATAAATTGCGATGTCATTTGGTAAAAACCGGTTCAGCTTAAAAACAAAATCATCAGGTTTAAATGGGATGGGAAATGCATTATCGAAATGTGCATAAAACTCACGGGCATGGACACCGGTATCCGTACGGCCACATCCTACAACATTAATATCTTCACCCAACAAAATGCTGATTTTTTGATTGAGTTCAGCCTGTACCGTATGCGCATTATCCTGAACCTGCCAGCCATGATAAGCAGTTCCACGATATGCCAATTTCAGAAAATAACGAATCATTTTAAAATACTATCACACTTTACAATCAAACCTGACTTTTAGAAAAATTATTCATTTAAGCCTTTCCACAAAAGGTCTTTCAACTCGGTAAGTCCCTGTTGCGCCACCGACGAAATAAATACCGAAGGTACTTCGGGCAGTTCTTTACGGATTTCATTCATTAACTCATCATCCAGTAAATCCGACTTCGATACAGCCAAAATCCTTTGTTTGTCAAGTAACTCCGGATTAAATTGTTTCAGCTCATTAAGTAATACATGATATTCTTTGCTGATGTCATCCGAATCGGCAGGAACCAAAAATAACAGCACCGAATTTCGTTCAATATGTCGTAGAAACCGCAGTCCCAGCCCTTTGCCATCAGATGCCCCCTCGATAATGCCAGGAATATCAGCCATAACGAACGACTGTTGATCGCGATAAGCAACAATTCCCAGATTAGGCACAAGTGTCGTAAAAGGGTAATCGGCTATTTCGGGTTTAGCAGCAGAAAGCACCGAAAGCAAGGTAGATTTACCGGCATTGGGGAAACCCACCAAACCCACATCGGCTAATATTTTTAATTCAAAAATAATATTGGCTTCAACACCTTCTTCACCCGGTTGGGCATACCGCGGGGTTTGGTTTGTGGCTGATTTAAAATGATCGTTACCCAATCCGCCCCGGCCTCCTTTTAGCAGGACGATTTCCTGCCCATCCTCCATAATTTCAGCAACAAACTCCTGTGTGTCAGCATCTCTGGCTACCGTCCCTAAAGGAACTTCGATAATAATATTATCACCACTGGCACCGGTACTGCGTTGAAGACCACCCGGGCCACCATTTTCGGCACGTAGGTGCCTTGTGTAATGCAAATGCAAAAGCGTCCATAGCTGGGCGTTCCCTTTCATAACAATATCACCGCCCTTACCGCCATCACCACCATCAGGGCCTCCTTTCGGAATATATTTTTCACGCCGGAAATGAGCAGAACCAGGTCCGCCATTTCCCGAACGACAATAAATCTTAACGTAATCTACAAAATTAGAAGAAGCCATAATTTGGTGTATCAATTGGATTTGCAAAAATAGTGAAAAGCCCTAATCAACCAGCTTTCGAATCAACAACAAACCATCGCGTATAGATAGCATCACCTGCTCCACGCGTTCGTCGTGTGACACATACTCATTAAACTTTCTTATTCCCGTCGTTTCTTTGTCGGGGCGCTTGTCGTTAAAAACAGCCTTACCACCCCATAAAACATTGTCGGCCAATATGAAACCGCCTTTCCTCAGCTTCGATAGTGCCAGTTCGTAATAATCAACATATTGCTCTTTGTCGGCATCAATAAATACCAAGTCGAAAACTTCATCGATTTGGGGAATTAGTTTTCGTGCATCTCCCTGTAAAAATTGAATCTTATTATTGAGTTGTGATTGATCAAAATGGTTTTTTGCAAAACTTACAATCTCCTCATTGTTGTCGATGGTAATCAGCAACCCGTCTTCGGGTAAAGCCCCCGCCATGGCCAAAGCTGAATACCCCGTAAAAGTTCCGATCTCCAAAATACGTTGAGGTTGAAGCATGTGAACAATCATTTCCAAGAATTTACCCTGCACCTTACCGGAAAGCATGTTCGGGTAAAAGGTTTTCAGATGGGTTTGCCGGTTAAGCTCATACAAAAGTTCATTTTCATTGCTTGTATGGTTTTCGATGTACTCTGTAATTTCTTTTTTTAACATGCTCTTAATTGTTTTTTACCTTTGTATCTAACTCAGGTTAATGTTTCCTTATGTCTTTTTGCAAAGATACATGCCTTTAGCCCGGGTATAATCAAATTTTGAAGGAATTTTTCTGCCGGCTTTTCAATCATTCCATTTGCACTACCCACACTTATTTGCGCTTTGCAAAGGTTTGCGAAAACTAATTTAGAAAGATTTTAAATGTTAATTTTTTCAAAAATACTTTGCATGCAAACTAATTTTACTCTATTTTTGTACGCATGCGTATTAAATAAAAGAAAATGAAGTTGAATGAAACCATAGAATTTTACATCAAGACCACCTCTTTGGCCCTTTCGCGCATGTATGGTTCTATTGCCGGCCGCTATGGAATTACCCAAACCATCGGCTATCTCCTAACCTATGTAGAACGTGAAGGTACACCATCTACAAGGTTAGCACAACAATTGGGCATGAAAAATTCGAGTTTGACACGTCTGCTAAAAAAAATGGAGAAAGACGGATGCATTTTTCGCAAAACAGATGAACATGACAGACGGGTGGTTCGTATTTTCTTAACCGAAAAAGGTGTCCAAAGAAGAAAGATAGCCAAGAAAACTGTTCTGGAATTTAATGAAAAACTATCTAAGAAGATTAGCGACGAAGACTTGAAAACCTTTTTTAAAGTTTTTGATATTATAAAAGAACAAGTGTCAATTGAGTTAGAAGAGCAATCAAATAATGAACATTAAGTTCAACAAAATAAATCAATTAACCTAATAAAATTATTATGGTAAGAAGAATAAAAAAAGTAGCAGTGTTGGGTTCCGGAGTAATGGGTTCCGGCATTGCATGTCACTTTGCCAATATCGGCCTTGAGGTTTTACTCATCGATATTGTTCCCCGTGAACTCACAAAGGCTGAAGAGGCAAAAGGTCTGACACTGGAAGACAAAGTGGTCAGAAACCGTATTGTAAACGATTCGCTGAATGCTGCTCTGAAATCAAAGCCGTCACCGATCTACAAGAAATCGTTTGCCAAACGAATTACCACCGGCAACTTTGACGACGATCTGGCAAAAATTAAAGATTATGACTGGGTAATCGAAGTTGTTGTGGAACGCCTTGACATCAAACAGATGGTGTTAGAGAAAGTGGATAAACTGAGAAAACCCGGTACATTGGTTACGTCCAACACCTCCGGAATTTCCATCAACATGATGGCCGAAGGCAAAAGTGAAGATTTTCAGAAACATTTTTGCGGAACACACTTCTTTAATCCACCGCGTTATTTGCAACTGTTCGAGATTACTCCTTCAAAATACACTAATCCTGAAGTGCTGGAATTTCTCAGTGACTATGCGTCACGTTTTTTGGGTAAAACGCCTGTGTTGGCTAAAGACACGCCGGCTTTTATCGCTAACCGTATCGGGACATTTTCCATTATGGAACTGTTCAATAATGTGAAAAAATACGATTTGACCATTCCGGAAATAGATAAACTGACCGGCCCGGTGATTGGTCGCGCTAAGTCGGCCACTTTCCGCACTGCTGATGTTGTTGGCCTTGACACATTAGTACATGTAGCCGAATACATCCACGACACTGTGAAAGATGAGCGCAACGACGCTTTCCAGATTCCTGATTACCTTAAAAAAATGCTGGATAACAAATGGCTCGGATCGAAAACCAAACAGGGTTTCTTCAAAAAAGCAGTGGTTGATGGGAAAAAGAAATTTCTCACCATTGATTTTAATACCTTAGAATATAAAGAAGACCCGCGTCCAAAATTTTCGGTACTGGAAAAAACAAAGGGGATTGACGATTTGCGTAAACGGATGCCTGTTTTATTGGCTGATAAAGGCAAAGCCGGTGATTTCTATCGTGCTTCTTTTTACAGCCTCTTTCAATATACTTCCAACCGTATTCCTGAAATTACCGAAGATATTTACAAGGTAGATGATGCCATGAATGCCGGTTTTGGTTGGAAATTAGGCCCCTTCCAAACCTGGGATGCCGTGGGGGTTCCTGAAACTGTTAAAGCAATGGAAGAAGCCGGCAACAAGCCTGCTCAGTGGGTTTATGATATGCTGGATTCCGGAATAACCTCATTTTATAAAGTAGAAGGTGGGCTCAAACATTATTATGATATTGCTACCAAAGCTTATAAAGTAGTACCTGGACAGGAAGGACGTCTTTCACTGGAATTACTTCGGGATACCAACGTGGTTTGGGAAAATAAAGATGTGAGCATTTTTGATTTGGGTGATGGTGTTTTAAATGTGGAATTCCATTCAAAAATGAACACCATAGGGCAAGGCACTCTCGAAGGTTTGAACAAAGCCGTTGATATGGCTGAAGCCGATTATAAAGCCCTGGTTATTTCCAACGAAGGGGATAATTTCTCTGCCGGTGCCAATGTGGGCATGATATACATGCTGGCCGTTGAACAAGAATGGGAAGACCTGAATATGGCCGTTCAATGGTTCCAAAAAACCACCATGCGTTTGCGTTATTCCTCAATTCCCGTTATTGCCGCACCTCATGGCATGGCTTTGGGTGGCGGATGCGAAGTTTGTATGCACAGCGACAAAGTTATTGCTCATGCCGAAACCTATATGGGATTAGTAGAGTTCGGTGTCGGACTGATTCCCGGTGGTGGCGGAACCAAAGAGTTTGCCCTGCGTCTTGGCGACGAGTTGAGGCCAGGCGATATTCGTACAAACCAGTTTTTAAACCGTTATTTAAGTATTGGACAGGCCAAAGTTTCCACTTCGGCTTATGAAGCTTTCGATCTCGGTTATTTACGTCCGGGTGTTGACGAAGTGATTGTAAGCCGTGCCCATCAGCTGGCTGCTGCCAAAAGAGCTGCATTAGAAATGGTGGAAAAAGGCTATTCACAACCAGCACCCCGAAATAACATTAAGGTGCTCGGCCGTGAAGCCCTCGGTATGGTTTATGTCGGTTCGGACGGTTTCAAAACCGGACATTATATGTCGGAACACGACGGCCTGATTGCTGAAAAACTGGGTTGGGTAATGGCAGGTGGAGAAATCTCACAACCGCTTACCGAAGTATCCGAACAATACCTTCTCGATCTGGAAAGGAAAGCCTTCATGGAGCTTTGTATGCAACGCAAAACACTGGAGCGTATCAACAGCCTTGTTACCAAAGGTAAAATCCTAAGAAATTAATTGTTATTATAAACTTGAAAATTAGAATATTATGAATGCATATATAGTAGGTGGATATCGTTCAGCCATTGGCAAAGCCCCTCGTGGTACCCTGCGTTTTACGCGGCCCGACGACATAGCGGTAACAGTTATCAGACACTTAATGAATGACTTTCCACAAATTGAAAAATCAGAAATTGATGATGTGGTGGTGGGAAATGCTTTTCCCGAAGCCGAAACAGGAATGAACATGGGCCGTTTGCTTTCGCTCATGTCGTTGGATACGGTTGACGTTCCCGGTTCAACAGTAAACCGTTTCTGTTCATCAGGAATTGAAGCCATCGCCATTGCTTCTGCAAAAATCAGTGCTGGTATCGCCGATGTGATGATTGCCGGTGGTGCAGAAACCATGTCAATGATCAATATGGGTGGCTGGCGCTTGGTTCCCAACCCCGATGTGGCCAAAACCAATCCAAACTGGTATTTGAGTATGGGATTGACTTCAGAGATGGTGGCCCGCGAATATGGATTAAAGCGCGAAGAACTGGATGAATTTGCCATCAAGTCATACGAAAAAGCGTTTAACGCCATTGACAAAGGATACTTTAAAGACCAAATTGTCCCCATCACGGTGAAAGAAAATTATTTTGAAGACGGGAAAATGAAAACCCGCGAAAAGATTTTCGATACCGATGAAGGACCCCGTAGAGGAACCACTTTGGAAGTGCTGTCTAAACTGCGTCCTGCTTTTGCCCCCGACGGGGTTTCTACAGCCGGAAACTCATCACAAATGTCAGATGGTGCTGCTTTTGTTTTGGTAGTATCGGAAAAAGCGTTGAAACGTTACAACCTGACTCCGATTGCCCGCCTGGTGGATTATCAGGTATCTGGTGTTGAGCCCTACAAAATGGGCGTTGGCCCCATGAGAGCTATTCCAAAAGTGTTAAAACATGCAGGAATGAAACTGGATGATATGGATCTCATTGAGTTGAATGAAGCTTTTGCAACTCAGTCGATGGTAGTGATTAAGGAACTGGGCATTAACACGGATATTTTAAATGTGAACGGAGGCGCCATTGCTTTGGGTCACCCCTTGGGATGTACAGGAGGCAAATTAACCGTACAGATCCTGAACGAACTCAAACGCCGTAATAAAAAATACGGCATGGTAACCATGTGCATCGGAACAGGCCAGGGGGCAGCCGGTATTTACGAAATGTTATAAAAGCAATTTAAACCTGCAACAAGTATAACTTGTTGCAGGTTGCTATATTGAAAATTATTAATCTATAAAATTATACATTTATGTCTGAAAATAAGACTTTAAAAGGTGGCGAATTTCTCATCAGGGAAACCAATGCTGCTGATATTTTTATTCCCGAGGAATTCAACGAAGAACAAAAAATGATGGCTCAGACCTGTCGCGATTTTACAGAAACACAGGTTTTACCCAATGTTGAACAACTGGAGCATCACGACAATGAATTACTGACCAAGTTGATGAAAGATTCCGGCGAATTAGGCTTGCTGGGCATTTCAGTACCTGAAGAATACGAAGGTTTTGGACAAAACTTTGTAACCTCCATGCTCACCGTAGAAGAAATGGGAAAAGGTTTCAGCTTTGCTGTAGCTTACTCTGCACACACGGGTATCGGTACTTTACCTATTTTGTATTTTGGGACAGAAGAACAAAAACAAAAATACCTGCCTAAACTGGCCTCAGGAGAATATATTGGCGCTTATGCCCTGACTGAGCCGGATGCCGGTTCCGACCCTAACAATGGAAAAACAAGGGCTACTTTGAGTGAAGATGGTAAGTCATATATTATAAATGGTAGTAAAATGTGGATTACCAATGGTGGTATTGCAGATTTATTTATTGTTTATGCTAAAATTGACGATGATAAAAATCTGAGTGCATTCCTTGTTGAACGCAATACGCCGGGGTTTACCTTCGGTGCTGAAGAAGACAAAATGGGTATCCGGGGTTCATCTACCATGCAAATCTTTTTCGATAATGCAAAAATTCCTGCCGAAAATCTGTTAGGTGAACGAAACGGCGGTTTTAAAATTGCATTGTATATCTTAAATCTCGGGCGTATTAAATTGGCTGCTGCCACAACAGGAGCCTCAAAGGCAACGATCGACCTCGCTGTTCAGTATGCTAACGAAAGAAAACAATTTGGCACAACCATCACAAATTTTGGCGCTATTAAATACAAACTGGCCGAGATGGTTATCCGTACATTTGTAACTGAATCACTCACTTACCGGGCTAGCCAGAACATTGATGATGCCATTGACTCACTTGTTGCCGGAGGTATGGATAAAGGACGAGCTTCTATCGAGGGTATCCGTCAATTTGCCATTGAAGCTTCTATTTCTAAAGTATTCGGATCAGAATCACTGGATTATGTTGTAGATGAAGCAGTTCAAATTCACGGAGGAATGGGCTATTCGGCTGAGACACTGGTCGAACGTGCTTATCGCGATTCAAGGATCAACCGGATTTTTGAAGGCACCAACGAAATCAACCGTATGGTTACCGTAGGCGAATTACTGAAAAGAGGCATGAAAGGTGAACTTGATTTACTCACGCCTGCCAAAGCTGTTGCCGGTGAATTAATGGGAATCCCTGATTTCGGGAGCACAACCACCGATTACTTTGAAGCCAAACACAAGGTAATTGTGAATTTTAAAAAAGCAATCCTGATGGTTGCCGGAGCAGCCTTGCAGAAATATACCAAGTCGATCCAGGATCAGCAGGAAATTCTGATGAATGTAGCCGATATGCTCATGTACACTTACGCTGCCGAATCAACTTTGCTAAGGGTTGAAAAACTTAGTGGCATGTATAACGAAAAGAAATTGGCCCTATACAAAGATATTTTGGATGTGTTTGTATATGATACAGCCGCCAGAATGAATAAAATCGGCGTGGACGCTGTAAACTCATTTGCTGAAGGCGACGAGCAAGCCGGCATGTTGATGGGGATGAAACGTTTCACCAAAGTTGCCTCCGTAAATGTAGTAACTGCTCGTCGAAGCATTGCCAACCATTTAATTGAAGCAAACAAATATAATTTTTAGGTATGGACAAAAGGGACAAACCCAACCCGGTTTGTCCCTTATTTTTTAATCGGAATTTATCTGTTATTTGTTAACTATACAACCACAACAAAATGAAGGATTTTAGAAAACTGGCTGGAAACCGCTTTCGGTTAAACCTATTTTTCATAAAGCATATGCCCATGGGCTTCCTAAATGGTCTTCGGATTATCGAGATTGATAAAAAACACGCCTCGGTTTCGGTGCCCTATAACTATCTAACAAAAAATCCTTTCAGGTCGTTGTATTTTGCTGTTCAATCCATGGCTGCAGAGCTTTCTTCAGGAGCCATGGCTATTGCAGAGGTAAAGGCAGCTCCCCGGCCGGTATCAATGTTGGTTTTTGACACACAGGCTAAATTCACAAAAAAAGCACAAAGCAAAGTGGTCTTTACTTGTAATGATGGTGAAGCTATTAGCCGTGCGGTACAAGAAACATTAAAAACAGGGGAAGGGAAAACAGTTAGCATTACATCTATCGGAATTGATGAAGCAGGTAATCAGGTTTCCGAATTTCAATTTACCTGGACTTTTAAAGTAAAGTAACTTATTATCAATAACTTAAATGGGTGCGTATAGAATAATTTTACAAGATTAACATTAACTCATTACCTATGAAACTTGAAAGAAACTTTGACATTCTTGACCAAAATGTCATCGAACACAATCATGAAGTTGCCCTCTCCATCAAAAGAAATGGGAAATGGGAAAATTTCAGTACCAACCAATACAAAGACTATGCTGACAATTTCAGCTATGGCTTATTGGCGCTGGGATTTAAAAAAGGTGACAAAATCCTGACCATTTCAAACAATCGTCCCGAATGGAATTTTGCCGATATGGGTATGGGCCAGATTGGTGTGGTTCATGTTCCGGTTTATCCAAATATCGGCCCCCGTGAGCATCGGTATATCCTTGAACATTCGGAAGCCAGAATGGTAATTGTTTCTTCTCAGGAATATTACGATAAAATTGAACCTCATCTAAAGGAAGTTCCCAAAATTGAGGCCATCTATAGTTATGATAAGTTGGAGGGAGTCCATCATTGGAGTGAAATTGTTGAGTTGGGAAAGAAAAACAAAGCCAAATTCGAAAAAGAATTGCCAAAGATAAAAAAGAGCATTTCAAAAGATGATATGTTATCGATTATCTATACATCAGGTACTACCGGACGTTCAAAAGGCGTAATGCTCACACACAACAACTTTATGAGCAACGTTATGGATACCCGTTCGCTGCTTCCTGTTGTTGCAGGCGACCGCTGGCTGAGTTTTTTGCCCATGTGCCATGTGCTGGAACGAATGGTGAACTATCTGGTACAAGCTAAAGGTCTGGACGTATATTATGTGGAAAGTATTGATACTATCGGAGAAAATCTCAACGAAGTTCATCCCCACGGCTTTGCCACTGTACCGAGAGTTTTGGAAAAACTCTTCGATAAAATTATGTTAAAAGGAAAAGAATTAACAGGTATCAAGCGGAGCCTCTTTGACTGGGCGGTGGAAATCGGGATGAATTATGAAGATGACCCTGCCAGGCGCAGTACAAGCTATGATTTTAAATTAGCTATAGCCAGAAAACTTATCTTCAGCAAATGGAATGAAGCCCTGGGTGGCGAGTTGAAAGTAATTATTTCCGGTGGGGCTGCCTTGCAGCTCCGTTTGGCCAAATTATTTAGTGCCGTAGGAATAAAAATTGCTCAGGGATATGGCCTTACAGAAACTTCTCCTGTTATTTCAGTGAACTGGGGCGAATATCCAAATATGCAAGCAGGAAGCGTAGGTCCGGTGATTGATAATGTGGAAGTAAAAATTGCTGAAGATGGTGAGATTTTGATGAAGGGTCCCAATTTGATGGTGGGCTATTTCAAAGATCCTGAGAAAACCAAAGAGGTAATTGATGAGGATGGTTATTTCCATACTGGTGACATCGGGAAAATTGAGAATGGGAATTTGTGGATTACCGACCGCAAAAAAGAAATATTTAAGCTTTCTACCGGGAAATATGTGGCCCCACAAATTGTGGAAAACCGATTTAAAGAATCACCTCTCATTGAGCAAATGCTTGTGGTTGGTGAAGGTGAAAAATTTGCAGCTGCCATCATAAGCCCCAATTTCCATTATTTGCATGGATGGTGTTTCAAAAATAACGTAAAGTTCAGGGATAATACTGATTTAATCCGTCATCCAAAAGTACTGGAACGTTATCAGGAAGAGGTTGACCGAATTAACAAGACACTGGGTCGTCATCGTCAGGTGAAAAAGTTTGAACTTACTTGTCGCGACTGGACAACCGAAACCGGGGAACTATCTCCCACTTTAAAACTGAAACGCGTTCATTTGAAGAAATTGTATAAAACCAAATTAGACCATATCTACGGCTATACAGAAGATTATGGCGATTTGGGGTTGCACAAATAAATTATGAGCGTTATCAACAATGGCATACACCTTTTAATGAGCACAATGCCTATCCTACCATTTTCAGTTACCACGGAGAAGTTTTCAACGGCTTACAGATTGACTCGTTTTCAGCATCAGATTTGACCTATTCGCAGGCTCACCTTCGGATTT
>CAJXKB010000042.1 GCA_913055825.1 uncultured Bacteroidota bacterium | reverse complement strand
TTTTTTTTACGTTTTTTTTACGTTACTTTGCCGTAAACGTTTACGAAACTTTAGGTAATTAAGATGGCAAAAAAAATGACCATGCGGGATATAGCTGAGAAACTTAATGTTTCCATAACAACGGTTTCCCGTGCATTAAATAACAAAATGGATGTGGGTGAGAAAACCCGAAAAGCTGTATTGGAGCTTGCTAAGGACCTCGACTATTCCCCTAATGCAATAGCTTCATCATTGCGAAAAAGTAAATCGAATGTTATCGGAATCATCCTGCCGCGGTTGGAACATTATTTCTTCTCTACTGTTTTAAAGGGGGTGGTTAGTTATGCCCAGAAAGACAATTTTATAGTTACTGTAAGCGAATCGAGCCATAACCCCAAAAAAGAGTCGGACCTGATTGGCGAATTAATCGGTATGAATGTTTCGGGGATTATTCTGTCACCTTGCCGCAATGAAATTAACTTGTCGTATTTGAATGCATTAAAACAAAATAAAATCCCTTTGGTATTGGTTGACCGTATCCCGACAAATTATCATGGGCATTATGTTCGCCTTAACGATTACCATGGAGCGCAACTGGCTGTAAAACACTTAATTCAACAAGGGTACAAACGTATTGCGCATATCAGGGGACACGAGTATTCTTCTATTGCGGAAGCGCGATATCAGGGTTACTGCCAGGCACTTAAGCTAAACGACATTGATTATGATCTTTCGCTTGTTAAAACCTGTGAATTTGTATCTTCAGAAGAAGGTTATTATTTTACGAAAGAGCTCATGTTATCGCCTAATCCACCGGATGCCATCTTTACGGTTAGCGATGAAGTTGCCCTTGGGGTATATAATGCATTAAAAGAGATGAAGCTGCATATTCCCAATGATGTTGGAGTAGTTGGATTTAGTAATTCCGAAGTTTCCAATTATTTATGTCCTAAGCTCACAACTATTGACCAACCCGGAATTCGGATAGGAGAAATGGCTTATGAATTTCTCAGAAATGCATTTGAAAATAACGAAACAGCTCAACAAAAGATTTTCGAAGCCAAGTTGTTGATACGTGAATCCAGTGTCAGGGCAAAAAGATAACTTGTTTTTTGTAATTTATTCATCGGCTTTTATAATCATTTTTCCCGGCCTACAAAGCGTCATGAAACTTAAGTATCTTCATAACATTAAATGATAAATTTTTTAGTTCTTTTTCTGTGTTTTTAATGGCCTCGTCCAATGTGCATGGTTTGGATTGAATTGAGAACGCCGCTTTCAATCCTAATTCATCAACCTGCCCTGGCTCAAGGTCAAGCATTCCGCAAAAAGCCACCACCGGTACCGAAAATTTACGGGCATGTTGTGTAATTCCATGAATTAGCTTGCCATGAATGGTTTGGGAATCGATTTTTCCCTCACCGGTAATGACCAGATCGACCCCCGAAAGTTGTTGATCAAAGTTTGTCATCTCCATCATTAAATCAATGCCTTTGTGAAGTGATGCTTTAAGAAAAACCAGGCTTCCGGCTCCTAACCCACCGGCAGCACCGGCTCCCGGGACATCCGAAATATCTATCTTTTGTTGCTGTTTCACCACTTTCGCAAAATTAGTCAGCCCGGCATCCAGCTGCTTAAGTTCCAAATCAGTTGCCCCTTTTTGACGGGCATAAACATAAGCGGCGCCTTTTTCACCGTAAAGCGGATTATCCACATCACAAATAACATCTACCTGCAAATCGGTAGGCAATACTGCATTACTTTCATCAAAATGATGTAGCTTTAACAAATCTTCCCCGATTCCTTTTAGCAAATTATTTTGAGTATCATAAAACCGAAAACCCAATGCGTTTGCCATTCCCATGCCGGCATCGTTGGTAGCACTTCCTCCAATGGCAAGCACGATTTTTTTTGCGCCTTCACCAATAGCATGGCGAATGAGCTGCCCTGTCCCATATGTGGAGGCTTTCATGCAATTCCGCTCTGCAGGGGTAATTTTTTGTAAACCCGATGCTTCTGCCATCTCTATGAAAGCGGTATGGATATGAGGAGAAAAGTAATAGGAGGCTGTTGTGGGTCGTCCCAGCGCATCCTCAACCTCTAATTGCAGTTTTTCCGCCTGAAAATGATGTCCCAATATTTCTGAGCTTCCTTCCCCTCCGTCTCCCATTGGAAATATTTTAGTTTCTATTGTTGAACAAGCGAGATGGATACCCTTTTCAATAGCCCGTGCTACTTCAAAAGAAGAAAGTGAGTCTTTAAACGAATCGGGGGCGATCAATATTTTCATCGGGTTCTAAATTTTGTAATTCATTGATTATCTATGTTTTTTATTTTATAGCAATTTATTACATCACAATACAAACCATGCGAGCTATTGCTGAATTTTCATCTTTTCAAAAATGTGTTTATCGTGCAGGATTTGGAGTGCTTTGTTAATGCCATGGTCCAACGGCGCAGTAACTTCAAAATAGGCATTTTGATTAAATAAATCGCGGGCAATAAGTGCTTTCATCTGTAATTCGATGAAAGCTTTCTTTTCGGCTAAGGTTTTCCTGTCCGGCTTTAACCCAACTTTTCCGGCATCAGATAAAAATTCATCAAAGCTTTCATCCGAAAGTTGAAAATGGTGTTCAAAATCTTCGATATTAGAATATTCTTTATGCAGGGCAGACCGGTTTTTATCGAGGTATTCATTTACGAAAGTGTTAAAAACGCCTTTTCGTATCAGGTTGGCATACATCTCGTCATAGCGTGCTGAATCCCATGGAACAAAAATATCAGGCATGATACCTCCACCGCCGTACACAACACGGCCATCAGCCGTATGAAATTTTAGCGAATCGGGAAAATGGATGCTGTCCGGGTGAATCAATTCGCCATGTTTCATGCGCTCTTCCAGGTCGTCATAATAAGCTTCAACACCATGATTATAAGGCTTTTGAATCCATCTTCCGGAAGGGGTAAAATAGCGTGCCACGGTAAGCCTTACCACTGAGCCATCAGGCAACCTGAAAGGTCGCTGAACCAATCCTTTTCCGAAAGAGCGCCGTCCTATTAACAAGGCGCGGTCCCAGTCCTGTAAAGCTCCCGATACAATTTCGCTGGCCGATGCCGAACCTTCATTGATCAAAACAATGAGTTTGCCTTTTTCAAAGCCTCCTGCCGCACTTGCTTTGAGTTCCCGGCGCGGGCTGTGAATACCTTTGGTATAAACAATTAGTTTTCCGTTCGGCAAAAATTCATCAGCAATCCCTTGGGCTGCACTCAGATAGCCACCGGAATTTCCGCGTAAATCGAAAACCAGGTTTTTCATTCCCAATCGTTTCAAACTGTCTAATGCCTTATCGAACTCGTCTTTTGAAGTACGTGCAAAACGGTTCAGCTTAATGTATCCAGTTTTTTTGTTTAGCATAAACGCAGCATCCAGGCTTTTCAGTGGAATTTTATCACGAATAATTGTAAAATCAAGCAAATGAGAAATGCCCTTTCGATAAATTCCTACGACCACTTTCGTCCCTTTTTTACCGCGTAGGTGGTTCATCACCCAATCGTTGTTTATTTTAGGCCCGAAAGCATTTTTCCCATTTACTTTAATAATTTTATCACCGGCTAAAATGCCCACCTTGTCCGAAGGCCCGCCCGGAACCGGTGCAATCACCAGGATTGTGTCTTTAAATAACTGAAAAGTCACCCCGATACCTTCAAAACTGCCCACCAAAGGCTCGTTGGCTTTTTCCACATCTTTTTTTGAAATGTAAGCCGAGTGCGGGTCCAAATCTTTCAATGTAGCCACAATAGCCTTTTCAACTAACTTAGGCATGTTGAGCGTGTCCACATAAAAATTGTTGATCAAAAACAAGAGTGTGGAATATTTTTTGGTTGTGGTGTTGGGATTCATGCTTTTCCATTGGAGTTTCTGAGCCTGCAGGCCACTTGCAAAAAATAATAACACGAAAACCGTTAATGCGAAATATCTGTTTTTCATCTATTTATAATTTTATATTTTGTTGATGATCCATAACCCGGCGTGCTGAGAAAATCTTTTTTTCGCTGTATTTCCGCAAAGATTTCTTCACAAACGTTGGTTGGTTCACCTCTTTAAATGAGCAGCCAAAAGTACAAATTCAATGGAATTAATAATGGCTCTATGAACGGCTTATTTTATTCCACGTCTAAATTAGCCCTTAATCAAACGAACAAACGCAATATTGGCTAAATTAGCAATTGAATTGTTTAGCCCATAAACAGGACCGGGTAGCTTTGAATTAAACACTTAAATTTCAAATTATTAACCTTAAGAAATTGCATATGATTTTATTAAATCCAAACAACTACGACCGTTATTATCCCGATGAACACAGCAAGGAGCTGATGCTCAAGACCATTGAATTTTTCGAAAACAAAGGACTTTCGAAAATCAAGAACGATGACCACGAACGGGTATGGTATCAGGATTTTATCGACTTTGTAAAGGAGAACAAAGTTTTCGCTCATTTACTGACGCCAAAGGCCGATGCCCTTGACGAAGATTCGCGCTGGGACATGTGGCGTATCCAGGGTTTTAACGAAATTCTCGGGTTCTACGGTTTGCCTTACTGGTATGTGTGGCAGGTAAGTATTCTGGGACTGGGGCCGATTTGGATGTCGAAAAATGAAAAGATGCGTAAACAGGCCGCTGAATACCTTCAGAACGGATCTGTTTTTGCTTTCGGACTAAGTGAACGCGAACATGGTGCTGATGTTTATTCCACCGAGATGACCTTAAAAGAGGTGGAACCGGGCAAATATGTGGCCAATGGTTCAAAATATTACATTGGAAATGCCAATGCTGCCGATATGGTATCCACCTTTGGCAGAATGGACAATTCGGACGACTACGTATTCTTTGTAGCCAACTACCAAAACCCCAACTACGATTTGGTAAAAAACACCGTAAACAGTCAGAATTATGTTGGTGAATACCGATTGGTAAATTACCCGGTGAGTGAGGATGAGGTGTTGGTAAAAGGCAGTGAAGCCTGGGATACGGCGCTCAACACGGTAAACGTCGGGAAATATAATTTGGGATGGGCTTCCATCGGCATGTGCACGCATGCCCTTTATGAAGCAATAAACCATGCTTCAAACCGTCAATTATACGGCATGCACGTCACCGATTTTCCGCATGTAAAACGGATGTTTGTGGATGCTTACGCGAAACTAACAGCCATGAAAATGTACGCCATGCGTACAGCCGATTACATGCGTTCGGCATCGCGAGACGACCGCCGCTACCTGCTTTACGATCCGTTGGTAAAGATGAAAGTTACCCTGGAAGGTGAAGATGTGGTCAACTTACTTTGGGATGTTATTGCCGCCAAAGGTTTTGAGAAAGATACTTTTTTCGAAATGGTGACGCGCGACATCAGGGCTTTGCCCAAGCTGGAAGGAACGGTGCATGTAAATGTGGCACTGGTCAATAAATTTATCCAGAACTTCCTGTTTAATCCCAAAGAATATCCCGAAATTCCCCAGCGTAACGATATTGCCGACGACACCTATTTGTTCAACCAGGGACCTACCCACGGTTTGAGTAAGATACAGTTTCACGATTACCACTTGGCATACGACTTGTTTGACACCCCAAATCTTGCCATCTTTAAAGAACAAATTGAAGCCTTTAAATTGATGTTGGTGAAAGCTCCGGCAGATAAAAATCAGCAGCGTGACATTGATTTAATGCTCAATGTAGGGCAACTCTTTACACTCGTTGTTTATGGTCAATTGATCTTGGAAGAAGCAAAAATTCTGGACATGAATACCGATTTGATTGATCAGATTTTTGAATTTATGGTTCGCGACTTTGCCAAATTTGCCGTTGATTTATACGGACGTCAAGGTTTAACCGAGGAACAGGCAACATGGGTACCCAAGATGATTAGAAAAGCCCATGCCGATTACAGCCGCTTTAATAAAATATGGAAAGAGGTGGAAGGGCTGAATGGTCTGTACACCATGAAACCGTAAACCCCTATCAAAATTAAACCACTAAATGGCCATCAATGGTCATAAAAAAAAAGCCCTGTGAAGGGCTTTTTTTATGACTGACCTTTAAGCATATAAGGCTTCAATTTGTTTACCGAATTTCTCAAGCACTTTTCTGCGTTTTAATTTAAGGGTAGGAGTCAGCATCCCATTTTCGATGGTAAAGGTTTCGTTGGAAAAAACAAACTTTCGGGGGATTTCATAACGCCCAAACTTCCCTTCGAGATGAGCTTGAATTTCTTTCGAGATAAATTCCTGAACCACCGGTGAATTGATCAACTTCTGAACTTTTGTTTTCAAATTCAACTCTTTTGCGGTTCGAATCAAAATTTCACAATTGGGGAGCACGAGGCAAACATTATAGTGTTTTCCTTCACCATAAATCATGGCATTCTCGATGTATGGCAGCAGCCTGATTTCTTCTTCAATGGCCGCAGGGAAAACATATTTTCCATTTTCAAGCTTAAATTGCTCTTTTATTCTTCCTGTAATCCATAAATAACCATCCTTATCGAGCTTGCCGCGATCACCGGTTCTAATCCATCCGTCATCAGTCATAATGGCGCGGGTCGCTTCCGGCTTTTTAAAATAACCCTGCATCACATTTGGCCCTTTTACCAGTATTTCGCCATCATTCCTTCCGTCGTTTACAACAGAACTGTCTATTTTAATCATTACTTTCTCAAGGGCGCGTCCCACACTACCGGGCCGGTTTGCTCCCGGCGAATTCATGGTAATGGCAGGCGATGTTTCCGTTAGACCGTAGCAATCGTAAACAGGGATTCCCGCATCACCAAAAAAAGCCGATACTTCCTTGTTCATTAGAGCACTTGCCGTTAAAGCTCCCATGAGCTTTCCGCCAAAAATTGAACGTATCTTACTAAAAACAAGCTTGTCAGCTATTGCTAATTTTGTTTTGTCGTACAAGCTAAATCTTTTTGGATCAGTTTGTTTTCTTTTCTTACCGGCAGTTTTAACGCTCATATCAAACAACTTTTCCACCAAACCGCCTTTTTCTTTCATGGTGGCGAAAATAGTATCATATATTTTATTGAAAATGCGTGGTACTCCCAAAATAAAGGTTGGTTTAACCGTTTTCATGTCCTCAGCCAGCGTATCCACTGATTCCATAAAAGCAATTTTGCCGCCAAACTGGAACCAGTTGTATAGTTCGGCAACCTGCCCGTAACTGTGCGCCCATGGTAAAATAGATAAACTCACAGCGTCTTCGTTGAATATGGGATAAAGATGAAACCCGCCCAGTGCATTACTGCGAAGATTGTTGTGCGATAACAAAACGCCTTTGGGGTCTCCGGTAGTGCCTGAAGTATATATCAAAACAGCAATATCATCCGGCGAAGGAGATTCGGAAGCCGTTGGATTTTGTACACCGGCTTCTTCCAATGCTTTCATCGAATTTGGCATATCCTCACAATCGATGCAATACACAAACTCAAGCGTATCTATTTCATCCACAAGGCCTTTCACCTTATCGTAAATTTCACGCGTAGATACCAGCAAAAACCTTATTTCAGCATTTTTAATAATGTAGTGCCAGGTAGTATATATTTCATTCTCGTACATGGGTACAAAGCGGCCGTTGAGCCCGAAAGTTGCAAAAGCAGCAACGGCCCATTCTGTACGGTTGTTTGCAATGATGCCCACTACATCGGAGGAAGTAATGCCCAATGACATTATTCCGGAACGGAAATTATCAGTTCGCTTGCGAACCGCACCATAGCTCAACCATTCATATTGACCGGAGGTTTTGTTTTTCGTCCCAAATAAAGGCCTGTCCTTAAAAATATCTGTGGATTGTTCAAACAAATCTAATAAATTATTGGTCTTTTCAAGATTTTGTATCATGTTAATTTTGGATTAATAGGATAATTGTCCAAACATAAATAAAATAACAATCGATTGCAATAGGCCGAATAAAAAATAACAAGAATCGAATCTGCTTAATCCTTTTTTATACTCCACGACAATCTAAATTTTCTTAAGTTTACCGCTTTAAAATTTCAACTGTTATCAAGATATTCACAATGAAAAAAATAGTTTTATTAAGTTTAATCTTATTTTCTTTTTCCCTCGCAGGATATGCCGGAACGCCTTTTAACAAAGAAAAAGGTATTCGTAAACTCATCCTGATCCATTTTAAAAACGGGACTACCGATAAACAGATAGCAAGTATTGACAGCCTGGCAAGGGTCGTAAATTCGAAAGTAAAAGCCATTCATAAGCTGGAATGGGGCAAAAAAATGGAGGAAAATAATGCTACTACTCAATATGATTTCTGCCTGATGCTTGAATTCAAAAATGCTACTAATTTTGAAATATACCAACAAAATCCATTACGACTTCAATTAATGGGAAAGTTAATTCCGCTAACCGATAAAATACTTAATTTTACCTATTCGATTGATAACTAAGCTTTAATTTGTTAGTCTGTATTTATGGGATACGGAAATAAGTATAGGAGGATACTACTTATTTGGCTATTTGTAGGATTAGCCATGAGTGTACTTCATGCCCAATCAAATACATTCAGGACTTATGTACCCATTAAGCCTACTAATGCGCAAAAGCTTTATTTTCATATCGAAAGCACGGCCTTTTTTAAAAATAACGAATATTTCAGCCCTTACGCATACGGTTTTACAGGCATTGGTATTTACCTGAAGCCTACTTTTGATTATTACTTTTCAAGAAACCTGAAGGTCACTGCCGGAGCTTATTTACTTAAATATTCCGGTCTTGATAAAATCAGCCAGGCCATTCCGGTTTTTTCTGTTCAGTACCGGGTAACAAAATCATTCGATCTGGTGATGGGCAATATTTATGGAACAGCCAACCATCAACTTGAAGAACCTTTGTTTCGTTTCGACCGGTTTTATCAAAACCATGTGGAATACGGCTTACAATTTTTATGGCATAACAAACGTATCCATTCGGATTTATGGCTTAACTGGGAACATTTTATTCAGTTGGGCGATACGGCACAGGAACAACTTACCGTTGGCAATAGCACACGTCTGCTCTTGCTACGGCAAAAGGGCTTTAGGTTAATCTTACCCATCCAGTTTTTATTCAAACACAAAGGCGGACAACTTGCGCCCGAACCACATATACCAATTACGACAATTTTTAACGGACTTAGCGGTTTACGGCTGGCATACTATTTTAACAAAAAAACTGCCATTCAGTTTTCACAATTGTTTTTGTTGTACAAAGCACTTTCGAATCCACCGGAAGGAACATCAGTACATTTCCCATTTGATAAGGGATGGGCTTCCTATTCGAAGATTAATTTTCGTTACAAATCTTTTCATTTTATAGCCGGATATTGGAAAGGAGAACGGTTTATAGCTCCTCTCGGCGAAACCCTTTTCCAGTCGGTTTCGGAAATTGACCCCAATTATACACAAGAAGACAGAAGCCTGATTACAAGTAAGATAAGTTATCATAAAAATATTTACAAAGGAATCAGGCTGGAAGCCCGTGCTGCCTCTTATTTCGACACAGCCAGTAAAAAACTGGATTATTCCTACGGGTTGTATATCCGTATTAACACTGATTTCTTTTTGTGCAAAGTCAAAAGGTAAAAAACCTGTATTTTGAAAAAAAATAATTAAATAGAATGACCCGAACTTTGTTTGCCGTATATTTGCATCCCGGTAACATAAAAACTTTTCACATGTTAACGGTTCATATGGCTTCGCAAAAAGATGACTTTTCCATAAGGAGAGTTATCAGAAGTCCTTTTAAGATATTTCAGACGGTAATGGCCGTCTTTTTTTATGCCGTTTTGTTTCTTTATCCTCAAATTTTAATTTTATGATTCATTTAAAAAACCGCAGTCTGGTTTCCATTACCGATTACAGCAAGGAAGAAATTCTCCGGGTACTCGATATTGCTGAAGATTTTGAAAGAGACCAGCGACAAAAAATTTTAACCAATCACGTTATTGCTTCGCTATTTTTTGAACCTTCCACACGCACACGCCTGAGTTTTGAAAGTGCGGTTCAATATCTTGGTGGCAGCATTATCGGCTTTGCCAATGCCGACACCTCCAGTGTTCGTAAAGGAGAATCACTGAAAGATACTATTTTAACGGTGAGTAATTATTCCGACCTCATTGTGATGCGTAATCCGCTGGACGGCAGTGCCCGTTTTGCCAGCGAAGTGTCGCCTGTTCCCATTATCAATGCAGGCGACGGGGCCAATCAGCATCCCACACAATGTCTGCTCGATTTGTACTCTATCCGAAAAACTCAAGGCAGTCTTGAAAATCTGCAAATTGCTTTGGTTGGCGATCTGAAATATGGCCGTACAGTACATTCGTTGGTGCAAGCCCTTAGCTTATTCAATGCAACTTTTCACCTGGTTTCTCCCGTATCGTTAAAATTGCCCAGCGGTGTAAAAAAATGGATAAAAGATGCCGGATTAGACTATTATCAGTACACCGAACTGTCGGATGTTATTCCTTTTGCCGATATAATATATATGACACGTATCCAGGGCGAACGTTTTCCTGATCCGCTCGAATACGAGAAAGTAAAAAATTCATATGTGCTGGAAAACAGTATGCTTAGCTCTTCCAAAGAAAATGTGCGAATCCTTCATCCTTTGCCAAGGGTAAATGAAATTAGCGAAAATGTGGATGATAATCCCAAGGCTTACTATTTTCAACAGGCTAAAAACGGCGTTTATGTACGGCAGGCTTTAATTGCTGCTATTTTAGGACTTAAAGAGTAAAGTATAATTATAGAAATAAAAAGATAATGAATAAAAAAAGAACAGAGTTAAAAGTGTCTGCCCTTCGAAACGGGACAGTTATTGACCATATACCCTCCGAAAATACTTTTAGGGTTTTTCAAATCCTTAACCTGGAGCATATACCTGATCAGGTCTATTTCGGGACTAACCTTGAAAGCAAAAAGTTGGGTAAAAAGGGAATTATCAAGATTAGTGGAAAATTCTTTGCACCGGAAGAAATCAACAAGATTGCCCTCGTTGCCCCAAAAGCTACATTGATTGAAATCAGGGAATATGAAGTTCAGAAAAAGGAACAGATTGCCTTGCCAAGCCATGTGGAGAATATTGTTAAATGTATGAATCCCAAATGTGTAACAAATAACCAAGCTGTGCCCACTAAGTTTAACTTGATCTATGATCATCACGGACGCATGAAGTTGGCCTGCCAATATTGCGAAAAAACCATGGCACAGGAGGATATCTGGTTTGTATAATTTTAATTTTTTACTATTTTAAAACTGCCTTGTCTGCCTTTATGGTCTTCAATTTTGATAATATAAATACCTGCGGGGAAATGTTGTACATCGATGCGGTTTTGTGTATATTGAACGGATAATTTCTTTCCGTAAATATTGAAAACTTCAATCTGCTTTATTTTCAAAGAAGTCGGGTTTGCTATCTCAACAAAACCATGGGTTGGATTAGGATAAAGCCGGATATTTGACTTGATATATATTTTGTTTACCGAAAGTAAATTATTGTAATTCAAGAAAATGTAATTTAATAAATCTTTACGTTCCGAATTGTTATAAACTGCTTCAATTGGGAACGCCAGATATTCCATTCCTCCGGTGGCGGTTTTGTAACTTACCCCGGCAATACCGCTGCTTTCGTCAACCCCCGGATAGAAAAAAGATTCAGCAGAACCGTTTTTGGGTTTAATCAAATCGGGATAACCAATTTTTGTGATTCCATGTGTGCCATCATCAAAATGATAAACCTCATGGTTATTATCTTCGGCACTGAAATAGGTGTTCGCTGCCCCGGGGGCATCACTGATGTATTGGGCTTTAAAGTAAGTCTCATAAAAAGTTTTATCAGCTGCATCACCTTTCTCCACCAAATCCCAGCCGATTTCCGATCCGGAAACAATGAATACGCCATTGTTATTATCGATAAAAGACTTGACCCTGGCTTGTTCGGTTTTGTTAAAAGTATCATCTGCCGTGCTTTCATCCAACAGCATCCAGATAATGAATTTATAATCATTCAGGTTTACCACGCCATCCATCACGGCTTCATTTGATGCGGAAGAAAAAGTACGCCTTAGTTGTGTCATGGGGTATTTGTATTGCGTTATGGCATCATAACTTCTCCGTTCAACACCATCCACAATTAAAAATTCGGATTGTTTGGCACTGGGAGTGGCAGCAAGGACATCGGTTTTGTTCGACTCACCGGCTGTGTTAACAGAAGAAATTTTAAAATAATAAACCGAATCTGTTTGTAAACCTGTGACATTAATTATAGTATCAGTCGATTCTGCAACCATGGTATAGTTCATGTTATCAACGCTTTGATAAATACGGTATGTTTCGGCATAATTTCCGGGCCTGAATTTTAATGTGATTGTGGAGTCGTTTCTACTGAGCACCGCCGGGGATTTTGGCCGGCTTGGAATAGGAGTAACTGCACCTGCAAATTTCGTGTTGATTAAATTCCATAATTCTGTGCGGGCCCCGTCATAATTTAATGCCCAGATACCGATGCCGCCGAGATTCTCAGTTAAAGCAAAATCGTATTTTTTACCAAGACTTTTTTCGTTGTCGTTCCACACCTGGTTCCATCCGCCCGACTGCCATCTGTACCAGGGTGTTTGTGAACCATCATCCCAAATAAAACCGCCATGGTTTTTGGCATCGGTAACAGCATTTCTGTAAAATGTTGATCCTACATAGCTTGTAACTGCCGAGCCTGCTTTGTCGGTAGCTGTTTTCCAATGTTTTCCATAATAAGGAACACCGAGAATTAGTTTTTGGGGATATTTCGACAAAGGTATGCTGTAATCGGAGTTTAGTGATTTTTGTACGCAGGTGCCTCCGTTCGGATTAGTTAAAGGAGCTACTGCCCCTGTATTATCGCTCCAACTGCCGTGATAATCGTAGGTCATAATGAAAATATAATCAACGCTTTGTGCTAAGCCATCCAGGTTCCACCCACTCCAGTTTACGGCAGGCCCGTCGAAAGAAACCTCCTTGCCGGGTAAATTGGAATGAATAAAAGAGGTGAGTTCACTCATAAATTGGTTTAAAAGGTTCCCCCTGTCAGCGCTATTCATTGCTTCAAAATCAATATTAACTCCATCTAATTTATAGGTGGTGATGATCTGTTTTATGTTATTGAATAAATTATCTCTTGAAGCGGTGTTAGTCAGTAAAATATGGGCAACATCGGGAGCTGACCCCGTTCCGCCAAAGTTAGTTACTGCCATAATAACTTTTGTACCTTTGGCATGTGCTGCGTTAATCACATCTGTCCATGGCCAGCTGTCGGGGTTGTGCAGTGTTCCGTCAGATTCTGTCAGAAAATTAAATACTGCAACATGAGTCAGTAAATCGTAATGCATGTTGCTGTTGGCACCACCGGTATATTCCCAGTCGGGCAGAAATCCGAAAACGATTTTAGACAGGGATTTTGATTTGTTAAGGTGTATGGGAATAATCCCCTTTCCGTTCAGGTTGTAAATTTTACTGGGAGCCTTCTTTTTGCTGGCAAATTCCATCATTTGTTCCATATGTTCGCTTGTTTCCGGAATAACCTGCGAAAAAAGTTTAAATGATGAAAAAATTATTAAAAAAGTTAAGAGCTGAAGGCGATAAATTTTTTTCATTTTGTTAATTTTATGTAAATTTTACAACGGGTTGTTAAAAAAACAGTTCTCAATGATAAATTGTTATAATTTATCGAAATAGTTGAGCGTCAGGTTCAAATATACCTAAATTTAATTAGTAGATGCAACTTTTTGGTGGTAAATAAAAGATAGATTTGTTTTCAGAAAGAAATAGGGAAAACCCCTCCTTTTGTTGCAGGGCTTTAAGCTATTTGGCTCTTGCTAAACTTGAGTTAATTATTTTCGTGTTGTCAATGAAAAAGAGGGAAAACTTAAAAAATGTTTGTAAAATTGCACAACTATTCAAATGAAAAAATAATGAGCAGCGATGTTTGCGACATAACAGTTATTCATCGTCCAACTGAAAACAATTAATTTTAAATTTTTACATATATGATACTATTAAACCCAAATGATTACAAGCGTGAATATCCTGATGCATTAAGTGAGGAAATTATGCTTAAAACCATTGCCTTTTTTGAAGAAAAAGGCTTAGCTAAAATAAAAAATGATGACCATGAAAGAGTATGGTATCAAGATTTTATTGATTTTTTAGCTGAAAATAAAATTTTTGCTCATTTATTAACTCCCAAAGCCGATGCTTTGGATGATGATTCTCGCTGGGATATGTGGAGAATTCAAGGGTTTAATGAAATAATAGGTTTCTACGGCTTGCCCTATTGGTATGTTTGGCAAGTTTCTATTTTGGGCTTGGGTCCCATTTGGATGTCGAAAAATAAGGAAATGCGCAAAAAAGCTGCCGAATTACTCCAAAAAGGTTCTGTATTTGCATTTGGTTTGAGTGAAAAAGAACATGGCGCCGATGTGTATTCGACAAGTATGAGCCTTAAAAAAGTAGGCGAAGGAAAATATGTTGCTAATGGTTCTAAATATTATATTGGAAATGCCAATGCGGCAGATATGGTTTCTACATTTGGAAAAATAGAAGGAACAAAAGATTATGTCTTTTTTGTAGCCAATTATAATGACAAAAACTACGATTTGGTAAAAAATACGGTAAATAGCCAAAATTATGTGGGAGAATATCGTTTGGTTGATTATCCGATTTCTGAAAATGACATTTTAGAAAAAGGGAATGAAGCTTGGGACGCGGCATTAAACACTGTTAATGTAGGGAAATACAATTTGGGTTGGGCATCTATTGGTATGTGTACTCACGCCTTATACGAAGCCATCAATCATGCCTCAAACAGGGAATTATACGGAATGCATGTAACCGATTTTCCGCATGTAAAACGAATGTTTGTAGATGCTTATACAAAGCTTACGGCTATGAAACTCTATGCTATGCGTACAGCAGACTATATGCGCTCAGCTTCGGCCAACGACAGGCGTTATTTACTTTACGACCCACTGGTTAAAATGAAAGTTACCCTCGAAGGCGAAGATGTTGTCAACTTATTGTGGGATGTAATTGCTGCCAAGGGATTTGAAAAAGATACTTTCTTTGAAATGGTAACACGTGACATCAGAGCACTACCCAAATTGGAAGGAACTGTGCACGTAAATGTTGCATTGGTGATTAAATTTATGCGTAACTTTTTATTTAATCCGGCAGAATACCCCGAAATCCCTAAACGAAATGACATAAATGACGATACATACTTATTTAATCAAGGACCTACTCATGGATTAAGTAAAATACAGTTTCATGATTATCATTTAGCTTATAACTTATTTAGTACACCTAATATTGAACTATTTAAGCAGCAGATTGACATTTTTAAAGCCATGCTTGTAAAGGCACCCACCAATGAATCTCAACAAAAAGACATTGATTTAATGCTTAATGTAGGTCAGCTTTTCACTCTTATCGTTTATGGCCAATTGATACTTGAAGAAGCAAAATTTCAAAATTTAAGTATTGACCTTATCGACCAAATTTTTGACTTTATGGTACGTGATTTTTCAAAATATGCCATAGAACTGTATGGCAGACAAGGGTTAAACCCGGAACAAGCCGAATGGGTATCAAAATTGATTAAAAAAGCAGACATTAATTTAAAGCGCTTTGAAACGATATGGAATGAAGTATATCAATTAAATGGTTTATACACCATGAAAGAATAATATTTTATCAAAATACACTGCATCTTTTTTTGCAGTGTATTTTTTTATACTATGAAGTTGTTTAAAGTTTCCGTAATAAAAGGGTATTAGTTGTTTTACTCTTTTTCCATCCCTGATAAGCTACTGATTCTCCTCCTCGTTTTGCAGGAGTATGTGTACCATCAAGTTGAATACTTGATATATCCAAAAGATGCTTGTGCTTTTTTTACAACTTTATTGCCTGATAACACTTGTGTTTATTGGGTGCGAAACTTTAATTACTTAAACAAACGGATATCCTGGCGGATATAATCCATCATCATGGTTTTAAGTGCCCGGTTGGTATCGAAAATCATTTGAAGGTCGGATGGGAAGGGGACAGGTGTGCGGCGGATTAATTCCAATGAAGCGGGACTTACAGCTTGCAGGTTTCCTTTAGCGGTGGCATAGCGATAGTCAAAGGCAAACTGGCTGCTGATAGGGCGCGATTTGATAAGCTGTTCAGTGTGGTAATTATAATAATCCAAAGTCCCTGTAATGAGTGTGCTTTTGGCTAAATGAATGTTGGTAACCCGGCAACGGATAATCCGGTATTTTTTTATTTTGATATCATTTCCTGCTGAATCTTTTTTCACATTTCCGCGGGCATCCAGCACGTATTTCCAACCATCATCAATGGTCTTTTTTTCCATATGGATTTGCCGGTCAATTAATTCCGGTGAAACTTCTATGTTTTTAATGTTTAATACAATAACGAAATTATAAGCGTTGCTTGTCGAATTATTAGTGTTGAATTGCAGCCATTGGCGGTTTAACGAACGGACGTTAATTTTCTTTAGGGCTGCATTGAAATTCTTAGGCAATACCTGATGGCTTTTATTCCGGATACGGATTAAAATCTGTGTTTTCCCTTGTTTCAGTGCTGTCGAAATTTTTCGTTGCAGTCCGGGCGTTTCGGGAAACAGCTTTTTTTCTTTTTGAAAATATTCCCAGGCTTTACGGGCATCGAAACGGTTGCCGGCGTTCAGCAATGCCTCTCCTTTGGCATCAAAATAATTAGCTGTATTTCGTTTGGCGATGGCTATTTCGGGGATGTAATTAACTGGTTTGAAATTGACTTTTGCTAGCACCCTGTCTGGCAGCCGTGATACCAGTTCCTGACGCTGGTTCAGTTTTAAATAATGGTTGTAAACCGATTCCCAGATAGAAGGCTGCCCCGATAGTTTAAGTTGGTCGATGGCTTCCCGATCGGTTTTATCAGCTAATTTAAGAGCTTTTCGCAAAACGATAATTTCGTCGTGATTGGACGGCTCTTTTCCCAATTTTTTTACTGATTTCTCAATGGCATCATCAAAACGGCCTTTTTGAAGTAATTTGCCTGAGCTTGCACAGGAAGTCAAGAGGATGGACACAACAAAAAGAACAAGTAATTTTTTCATCGTTGTAGCAGGGTTAAATTTGCATTGTTGGGTACAAAAATACCAAAAACGCTGCCAAAATAAATTTGACAGCGTTTTTTTGAAGATTGTTTGAGGAAAATTCAAAATGAACACGCGTTACTTTTTGGTGCTGATTTTGAAAATCGGGTAAATAGGACAAAAACTCATAAGGGCGGTAATTAGCGGTACAATGGCTACCAATCCCCACCAACTTTGATAATAAATTCCCAATGCGGCAATCACGATGGCTAAAATAATCCGGATGATTTTGTCAACATTTCCAACATTTTGTTTCATGGCATTTTAATTTAAGTTTGATGGCAAAGGTAAGAGCCTCCTTTTAAAATATTCGGTGACAAAAGTTACAAAGCTGTAATAATTTCTATTTTTCCGCGATGGTTAATAATCTTTTTTTCATTTTCCAATTGCTTCAGCAAGCGTGAAACCACCTCGCGGGCGGTTCCCAATTCATTTGCCAGCTGATGATGGGTAACTTCTAAAATCGGATTACCTGTCTTTTTCTGCTTCTTTTTCAGGAGTTCGATCAGGCGAAAATCCATTGTTTTAAAAACTACCGAATCTATAAACCGGATAAGTTCGTTAAAACGGTTATGAAAAAGTTTCAGTACAAATGCATTCAAAGTCGGAAATTTATCGATAAGTTTTTCGAGTACGTCAATGGGGATTGCCAACAATTCGGTATCCAGGTCGGTTTCGGCATAAGCCACACTTTTTTGATGGTTGAGCCCGGCAGCCAACGAAAGGGCACAGCTTTCGCCTGATTCGATGTAGTAAAGCAGCACTTCCCTGCCGGAGTTGTCCTGCCGCATCACTCTCACGCGGCCTTTGTAAACTAACGGAATATTCCGGATGTATTGAGCTTCCTCTAGAATGGTTTCGCCAGTATTTAGAGAAACAAATTGACTTCTCGAGATGATCTCCTTTGTCAGGCGCACATCGGAAAAAATCTTGTTTAAAAACAAACTGAGGTCTTCCATAAAATTAGGATGTAGTTTTCAAAAATAGAAAAAAAAGCTTTTGGTATTAATCAATGAAGTTTTATCACTCAAAAGCTGTTATTTTTGCCAAAATTTATGAAACGAATGGAATTGAATAAGCGCGTAGCAGCTTTCGACAAGCTTGGACAAGCTCTCCGGACGACATTTGGAAATGGAAACACTATTTTTTCTTCGGATGAACAGCAACTGTTGGAAAAGTTGAAAACCGAAGTAGCCCATGCCCGTCTTTATAATGCCTGGTTTACTGAAGATTTTGTAAAATACGCATTGCTGTCATTGGGTGAGAGTTTGAAACGGGAAAACCTTGACAGGTGGCTTGCCAAATATGATTTTCCAAATACGCGTGAAAAAACTGTTGGTGTGGTCATGGCTGGTAATGTACCCGTTGTTGGCTTTCACGATTTCTTAAGTGTGTTGGTCAGCGGCCATCGCCTGCAGGCCAAATTATCATCGGACGATAATCGTTTGCTGCCGGCACTGGCGAATTTGGTTGTTGCTTTTGAACCGGCTTTCGCCGATGTCATCAATTTTACCGAAGAACGATTGCACGATTTTGATGCCATAATTGCTACCGGAAGCAATAACACGTCGAGGTATTTTGAATATTATTTTGGGAAATATCCGCACATCATCCGTAAAAACCGGAATGGAATTGCTGTGCTTACCGGAGATGAAACTTCCAAACAGTTAGATTCCCTTGCCGACGATGTCTTTTTGTATTACGGTTTAGGTTGCCGGAATGTTTCCAAAATTTTTGTGCCGAAGGATTATGATTTTACCCCGTTGCTTGATGTGTTTGCCAGCAGAAAAAAGGTTGCGGAAAATCATAAATATTTTAACAATTACGAATACAATAAAGCCATTTATCTTGTGAATAGCAGGCCTCATTTTGACAGCGGGAATTTATTATTGGTGAAGGACGAGGGTTTTGCGTCACCTGTAAGCGTGCTGAATTATGAATATTACAGCAACTTGCAGGATGTGCGGAATTTAATTGCCGTTCATCAGGATAAAATACAATGTGTTCTGACCAAAGCCGAAATCAAAGGTTCTTTTCCTTTAGGAATGAGCCAGAATCCGGCTTTGTGGGACTATGCCGACGGGGTAGATACACTGGCGTTTCTGCAAGCGTTATAATGGCGTAATTCGATGTGATTAACCGTATTAAATTAAATCGCGTAAAGCATATGACACGAAAGTGGAAAATGGAAGAAAAAAGTTTTGAAAAAGTTAGGATAATAAATTGAAAGCGTTTATTTTTGCACCCCCAAAATTGATAAGGAAAAATTAGAAAAATGAAAAAAGATATTCATCCAAAAAATTACCGACTGGTTGTCTTTAAAGACATGTCGAATGATTATGCATTTATTAGCCGGTCAACTGTAGAAACCAAGGATACCATTAAATGGGAAGACGGCAAAGAATATCCTTTGGTAAAACTGGAAATTTCACACAAATCACACCCTTTCTTCACTGGTAAGATGAAACTGGTCGATACTGCCGGCCGCGTAGATAAATTCCGTAACCGCTACAAAAAGTACCAGGAAAAACATCAGAAATAATTGTAAAAAGTTTCAAATAATGATAAGCCCTTGCTGTTTGGCAAGGGTTTTTTTGGTTTAACTAAACCGCTTGGAATTTGTCCTGTGGGCTTGGTACAACAAAGAATAATCGTATCTTAGCATTTTTGGAACTAACAAAAATATCCCGATGAATTACATTCTTTTTGACGGTAATGGAAGAAACCAACTACTACCGTTTACATTCACACGGCCTGTAGCAGATATCCGTATCGGTATTACTACTTTGCGCGAAAAATGGGAGTATTTTCTTAAATCAAAAACCAGTACGCTCAGCGAGGATTATTTAAGTAAAAAATTTCCTTTGGCTACGGAGGAAGAAAACGTGCTGATTAATGCTTCTGTATTGCCGCACAAGGCCTTGGCAGAGCAGATAAAGCAACTTAAAACCGGTGAGGCAATAATCCACGAAGATGTGTTGGTGGCTTTGGGTGTGCATGCTGCTGATATTCATGATTTTAATAAAAGTGTACCAAAAAGTGTGGAGGTCGATGGCAAATTTCAGCAAATCAGAAACGTTTGGGATATTTATGCTATGAATAATCAGGCTATTGCTGATGATTTCACTTTGCTGGTTTCCGGCAGACAATCGGCACCCATTAGCAAAACCATTTTTGTGAAAGGTAATCCTAATCTTATTTTTTTAGAAGAAGGTGCTGAAGTTGAATATGCTTTTCTAAATACAAAAGAAGGGCCTGTTTATATCGGAAAAGATGCGGTAGTGATGGAAGGTGCAAAAATCAGAGGTCCTTTTGCCTTATGCGAACATGCCACGGTAAAGATGGATGCAAAGATTTACGGGGGAACTACAATCGGGCCTTATTCCAAAGTTGGAGGTGAAGTGAGTAACTCGGTCATTTTTGGCTATTCCAACAAAGGTCATGACGGTTTTTTGGGAAATTCTGTTTTGGGTGAATGGTGTAATTTGGGTGCTGATACCAATATCTCAAATTTGAAAAATACGTATGAACCTGTGAAATTGTGGTCGTATGTGGAGGAACGTTTTGTGCAAACCGGCCAGCAGTTTTGTGGGTTAATGATGGGCGATCATTCTAAATGTGGTATAAACACCATGTTCAATACTGGAACTGTTGTGGGCGTCAATGCTAATATTTTCGGAGACGGTTATCAGCGTAATTTTATTCCTTCCTTTTCGTGGGGCGGGAAACAGGGACTGACCCATTACCAGCTGAAGAAAGCTTTTCAAGTGGCAACGGCTGTATTCGCCCGTCGAAATAAAAAATTTGATCAGGTGGAAAAGGATATTTTGTCGCATGTGTATGACCTGACTTATGAAAGTCGCAGATAATTACAGGCAACTGACAAATTGTTCATGGGATATATTCTGGTACAATCATTGACTACTAAACACAAGTTTAATCAGGTACGAATAAATTTTGCGTATCTGTTTTATTATTAGATATATAAAAAGGATTTAGATTTTTATGCAGGTGTAAATCATTACATTCTGCCAAATTGACTGAGGTAAAAAACTATGGATAACATTTTTTCATTACAAGATATTATAAATCCCGAAGCGGAATTTTTCCCGCTGTTGACTGCCGAAGATGAAGAGTTGATGAATGCTGAGAAAATTCCCGAAGAGCTTCCTATTTTACCGGTTCGGAATACCGTTCTGTTCCCGGGTGTTGTAATTCCCATTACTGCCGGTCGTGATAAATCGATCAGACTGATCCGGGAAGCTTATCAGGGAAACCGTATCATTGGTGTGGTGGCACAAAAGGATGCCAATATGGAAGACCCTGCTGATGAAGATTTAAACCGCGTGGGGACGGTGGCTCGTATCATTAAAACATTGCAAATGCCGGATGGCAACACTACGGCAATTATACAGGGGATGAAGCGCTTTGAAATTGTTGAAATGCTGCAAAGTGAACCTTATTTTAAGGCGAAAGTGGCTAACTACGAAAATAAAATAAAAGTCCCTGATAACAAGCTGTTTGAGGCGCTGATTTCTTCTGTTAAGGATTTGGCTGTACAGATTATTGAACAATCACCGGTAATTCCTTCCGAAGCAGCTTTTGCCTTGAATAATATCGAAAGCCCTGTATTCCTTATCAATTTTGTTTCTTCCAATCTGAATGCCGATAATGCGTTAAAACAACAGCTGCTGGAAATGACTGACCTGGAGGCCCGTGCCAATAAAGTGCTGGGGCTGCTTACCAAAGAGCTGCAAATGCTGAAATTGAAAAACCATATCCAGAAAAAGGTCAAAGTAGATATGGACAAACAACAGCGCGAATATCTGTTGAACCAGCAGTTGAAAACTATTCAGGAAGAGTTGGGTGGTGGTCCGCACGATCAGGATATTCGTAGCCTGAAAGATAAAGCTGCAAAGAAGAAGTGGCCTGAAACGGTAGCCACAGCATTCGGCGAGGAATTATCGCGTCTGCAACGCATGAATCCCAATGCAGCAGAGTATTCCATCCAAATGAACTATCTCGAATTGATGGTGGCTTTGCCCTGGAATGAGTTTACCAAAGATAACCTGGACTTGAAGCATGCCAAAAAGGTGCTCGACAAAGATCATTACGGGCTGGATAAAATAAAGGAAAGAATACTCGAATATCTCGCAGTGCTTAAACTTAAAAACGACATGAAGGCTCCCATACTTTGTTTCGTAGGCCCTCCCGGGGTTGGAAAAACTTCATTGGGAAAATCCATTGCCCATTCGCTGGGAAGAAAATATGTCAGGATGTCCTTGGGCGGCTTACGTGATGAGTCGGAACTTCGCGGCCACCGCAAAACATATATCGGTGCCATGCCGGGACGGATTTTGCAAAACCTTAAAAAGGTGAAATCATCTAACCCGGTGTTTATGCTGGACGAAATTGATAAAGTGAGTGGAAATAATTATAGCGGTGATCCCCAGGCTGCATTGCTTGAGGTGCTTGATCCCGAGCAAAATAACACTTTCTACGATAATTATCTTGAACTGGAATATGATTTGTCGAAGGTGATGTTTATTGCCACGGCCAATACCCTTTCGGGGATTCATCCTGCACTGCTCGACCGTATGGAAATTATTGAATTGAGTGGGTATTTGATGGAAGAAAAGGTGGAAATTGCCAAACGCCATCTTTTGAGGAAACAATTTGAAGAAAACGGAATTCAAAAAGGCCAGCTGGTGTTTCCTAAAAAAACCATCGAAACCATTATAGATAAATATACCCGTGAAGCAGGCGTGCGCTTGTTGGAAAAACAAATTGCAAAGGTCATCCGTAATCGGGCTAAATTTATTGCTATGGACGAGCCTTTTGATGCAAAAGTGAAGCCTGAAGATTTAACTGAAATTTTAGGAAAACCACGTTTCCAGCGCGACAGCCTGATCACGAACGAAATAGCAGGGGTAGTAACCGGCCTGGCGTGGACCCGGGTGGGTGGTGAAATTTTATTCGTGGAAGTGAGTCTGAGCAAAGGTAAAGGACACCTGAAACTGACCGGTAACCTGGGTGACGTAATGAAAGAATCAGCGTCGTTGGCTTATGAATATCTGAAAGCACATGCCGGATATCTGAACCTGGATTCAGGTGTTTTTGATAACTGGAATGTTCATATTCATGTACCGGAAGGTGCTACCCCAAAAGACGGCCCGTCAGCAGGTGTAACCATGCTTACTGCTCTGGCTTCAGCTTTTACACAACGAAAAGTAAAAGCAAAACTGGCTATGACGGGCGAGATTACTTTACGGGGAAAAGTGCTTCCTGTGGGCGGTATTAAAGAAAAAATCCTTGCCGCCAAAAGGGCAAAAGTGAATACCATTTTGCTCTCTAAAGAAAATGAAAGAGATATTACCGAAATACCGGATCAATACATAAAGGGTGTGGAATTTGTGTATGTGGACAATATGCTTGAAGTTCTTGATTTTGCCCTGCTTAACCAAAAGGTGGATCACCCGCTTCGCGTGATAAACGCTGGTTAAACTTTTGTTTTTGGGCTTAATATAGTAAGTTTATTCTTTTGAATTTAATACGATGGTATGTAGCCTCAAATCATTTTGTTCTTGATATGAGCGGTAGAAAATTTCGTTTTAAACTATAACATCCCAAAAGCTACGTAATATTTTTTAAAAAAAGTTATATTTTCTTACGGGGGTATGATTTTTTTATATACTTTAGCTATTACGTAACACGTAATATATATTAATATGAAACAATTTCCAGATTGGGTGTTAAAGTACAAGAGAAAAGGCGTTGAATTAAGAGAAATTCGTGGACGCTATTATGTTTATGAAATTTCAAGTAAATGGAATAAGAAGTTAAAACGGCCGCAGAAAATCACAGGCAATTACCTTGGAACAATTACCGAAGCAGACGGCTTTGTTCCAAAAAGAACCAAACAAGTTAAAGTAAATAAACAGTCTAAAAATTTAAAGCCTAAACTAACTGTAAAAGAGTGGGGCGTTTCTAATTTTATTCAAGAACACCTAAGCCGTTACATTGAGTTGTTAAAAAAGCATTTTCCGCTAATATGGCAATCTATTTTGGCCTTATCTTATGGTAGGTTTACCGAGAGCAGCCCGATGAAGAACATGAAATTTCATTATGAAAATTCGTTCATTTCAGAATTATTCCCTGATGCGAAAATATCCAAAAATAGTATTTCTAAGCTATTAATAGAACTGGGTAGAGATCGGGAAAGCATTGTAAATTTCTTTAAAGAATTCAATAAAGAAGATGATAAAATAATATTTGACGGTACTGATTTGGTCAGTAATTCCAGGCATATGGACTTCCCCAAATTAAGTAAAACAAAAAAAGGGAGTTTTAATTTTGCGATTAATATTATGTTTGTTTTTTCAGTCAAGAGCCAACTTCCTGTCTATTATCGTCTATTACCGGGCAACATTAAAGATGTCAAGTCATTTAAACTTAGTTTATTAGAGAGTAATATCACGGATGCGTTAATTGTTCTGGATAAAGGTTTTTATTCTGAAGCAAATATAAACAGTTTGAAAAGTGAGAATCTGGACTTCTTAATATCGTTGCGTAGGAGTAGTACTTTGATAGATTACACTTGTTTTGAAACAGCAGCAAAGGATTCATTGGACGGATTTTTTAAGTATAACGGGAAAATTATTTGGTATAAAACCACTGATTCAGAAAAAGGTAAGGTTCATACTTTTTTGAGTGATGAATTAAAAGCAGAGGAGTCAAAGGATTACTTAAATAGAATAGAAACACATCCTGAAAAATATTCTATTGAGGGATTTCATCAAAATGTTAAAAAATTTGGAACGCTATCAATACTGTCAAACACAGACAAAAGTGCAAAGGAGATTTATGGATTTTATAAAAATAGAAATCAGGTAGAATTAATGATAGATACCTTTAAGAACCTTATCTCGGCAGATTCATCCTATATGCAAAATGAAATGGCCATGGAAGCATGGATGTTTATAAATTATATTGCCCTTCACTGGTATTACGTTATGCTTAATAAACTCAAATCATCAGAACTTAATAATAAATTCTCCCCATCAGACTTGGTGAAATTCCTTAAAGAAGTTAAAAAAGTGAAACTGAATGGAAAATGGTATCAGGCTGAAGTAACTACAAAAACTTCTGAAATTATTGATAAATTAAATAGGCCTATTACGTAAAAGTTGGGATGTTATAGTTTAAATTGATGATATACAGATAAATAAGGCTGTTAGCTTGCCAAATTACAAGACATACTTATCTTGTATTATGCTGGCTATTAGTTGTTTTACTTGATTATAATTTTCTCATAAGGTCGATTGGTGAATAGTTTTAATATCCACATTCGTCCTTGCTTTACCCATTTTCCTGCTACGGATATAAACCTGAATATGAAACGTCTAAGTCGTGTATGTGGGTTAATATCATCAAATATCAACGAAATTTTTTTGACTACAAAAAGGTAAAAATTTCTTATCATTGCCATGATAATCATAAATACCGCATTTTGTTCCAGAAACGAAAACGGTAGGTGTTTCCATCCGAAATCATTATTCATCTCATCAAAAACTTTTTCGCTGGCCCCTCTGTGATTATATAGCTCAATGACCTGTTTTTCCGTACTTTTCCAATCGTTGGTAAGAATTGAACGATAAATGTAGGTATTACCTGTAAATATATTCATTTGATTGTCATCACGTTTCTCTCTCATAATAACCAAACGAAATTTGCGGTCTGCAAAAAATTGTGTGAAAGGAATTGAGGCTACTTCATAGTTTTTATAGTTTATCTCAACAATCTGCCAATCTGTTATTTGGCTTATTTTATCAAATAAATCAGCACTTTTGTTTGCCCTGATATAAAAGAGTTTGCTGTTTTTGTGAACCACTTCAATTATATTTTTGGAATAAGAGCCCGCATCCATAATAGAACGATTGATTTTGATGTTTTCTTTTGATAGCAAACCATAAG
>CAJXKB010000041.1 GCA_913055825.1 uncultured Bacteroidota bacterium | reverse complement strand
CATCTATTTGAAGTATAAAAGGGAGATAATAAAAATAGAGCCTCCCAAGGGACTCGAACCCTCGACCTGCTCATTACGAGTGAGCTGCTCTACCAGCTGAGCTAAGGAGGCATATTTTATTTCCCCAGGAGATTAATGAGGGAATAAAAAAAACAGGCTGCAAAGATAACAGAAAGATGAAAAAACAAAACAGGATTATTCACTTATCTACGAAAACCCGTAACATGCAACCAGAATTGTTAAATTTTAACATAAAAATTAATTTCAGCCAACAATATAAAACATTAATTTTCAAGGTCTTTCTTTTGTCATTACAAGATAAATAAAAATCTTAAAATAATTTAACAATTCATCCTAAAGAGATTTTATTATCTTGCGGCACTTTTTTATTATTAATAATCACTAAATTTTCGGAAAAATGAAGTTCTTTTTAAAATCCGTATTCGTGGCAGGGATTATGGTTTTTGCTTTAAACCTGTCTGCACAAACTGTTGATGATGCCGGACAAAAATTTAATGCAGCCAACGAACAGTTCAAAGCCAACGCATTTTCACAAGCGGTAAAGTTGTATGAGCAAGCTCTAAAATCAGCCAAAGCCGCCGGTCCGGATGCTGCTGATTTACAAGGAAAAATTGAAAATCAATTGACCAGTGCTTACTTTAAAAACGGAATTTCGCTCTACAGAAAAAGACAATTTGATCAGGCCATTGCCCAGTTGAAAAATTCAAAAAAAATGGCACAAGTCACTCAGAATGCCAAGTTTGCAGCACTGGCCACTACCTATATTGCCAGGGTTTACTCCACAAAGGGTTTGATCTTTATTAAGAAAAAGCAACTGCCCCAGGCCAGTGCACAATTTGCCGAAGCACTTAAGGTAAAACCCAATTGCGTAAATGCTATTTATGGTAACAGCTTGGTAGCCAGAGCACAGGGAAACATGACACAAATGATGACTATCATTGAAAAATTAGGAAAAATGGGAGCCACCGACCCCCGGGCAGCAAAAATATATGCTAAAGCCAAGTCGATAGCCTATAAAACCTTATTAAACAATGGTGCTATTGAATTACAGAAAGAACATGCCAGCAAAGCATTAGTTTATTTGCAGGATGCAGCAAAATATCATAGCGGCACATCCATTTTATTTTATTACACTGCACTTGCAAATCTTAAACTCAGCAAATGGTCGGCTGCAATTGCTGCGGCCAATAAAGCAGTTGCTTTAGCAAAAAATGACAAATCGGATATGTATTTTACACTGGGACAGGCTTATCAGGGCAAAGGCGATAAAACAAATGCCTGCAAAGCTTTCAAAAAAGTGGTAAAAGGCCCCAATGTAGCTGCTGCAAAATACCAGATTAAGCAAGTTTTAAAATGTAAATAATACCAATCGAATACCGGTATAGATAATGTAAAAACGGGATTGCTTATTCAGCAATCCCGTTTTTTATAACCATACCAAATTATCTGTTTTTATCTTCCAGCTTTGAATATTTTTTCAAATAAACCTGATGAATAATAGAAGCCGTCACTTTTGAGATAGACTTGGCACCGCCAAGGAATTCAGCCTCAATAAAAGCTTTACAGGCTTTTTCAAGCACTTCAGATACAGCGAAAGCTTCATCAAGTGTCCGGCCAATACATACCGCACCATGGTTGGCCAGCAAAGCAGCCTGCCGCCCGCGCAATGCTTTAACAGCTAATTTTGCAAATTTTTCAGTTCCCGCCAACGTGTATTTTGTAACCCGCACTGTAGGTCCGATAATCTGCACCATGTCATCAATAATGGGAGGCACTTCCCTCCGCGCGGTGGCCACTGTGGTTGCATTCATCTGATGTGTATGAATCACCGCTTTAATTTCTTTACGTTGCTGATACACTACAGCATGTAAATGATACTCCGATGAGGGTTTTATTTTGCCTTCATAATTATAATTTCGATAATTCATCAACACGATATCTCCGGGTTCCAAAGTATCATAGCTCCTGCCACTCGGTGTAATCAGCATATTTTCATCATCAAGGCGCACACTTATGTTTCCCCAGCTTCGGGCCACCAGTCCCTCTTTTACCAAGCGTAAACCGGCTTCAATAATCTGTTTTCTAACCACTTCAACATTCATGTTATATGTATTTCTTTTCCAACAAACCTAACGATTATTATGAAATAAATCGGGTAAAAAATAGCTGACCGACAACCGAACCAACCTGTAATCGAAATTGTGCAATCCGCTTTGAAATTGTAAATCCAGCTTCCACTTTTCCCATTCATGGGAGTACTCAAACCTAAAAACCACCGGGCGGTCGTTAAAAGGGACAGGCCGAAGCGGGTTGACAATCACCTGTTTTGTTGCACCGAGATAGCCCGCGTATCCTGCCACACTGCACGTGAATATGTTGTTTGCAAGATGAAAATCGGCACCGGCACCGTACAAAAGCGCATCATCCTGACGATAAAGGATAAGAGACGTTTGCCACGAATAAAATCCTAACATCCCATATCCCCTGAAATAGTTTCCTTTTTTTTGCCCCAAAGGGATATTTTTTCCAAACGATAAATCGAAATAGTAACCCGGGGCATCGGTATAACGGGCATCCTCCAGTTTCCCTCCGGATGCCGTACGTAAAACAAACCTAAAAGCCAGATCGGGAAATTTACGGTCTTTTATAAGCGAAACAACAGCCGAAAAATAAGCATCCCCCGAGGCTGTCCCATGGGGATGCTGATGCCGTGCCCTACGGCGGATAGCCATATCCTCAGTCAAAGAATAATGTTCCAGTCCCACGCCCCACACTTCAAGGGCTATCAGGTTTTTAACCACCGGGACATACAACATGCCTCCCACGTCTTGTGTTTGGTCACCTGCTGAAAACCACACATCAGAATAAATTTTAAAATAAGACCGGTCTGAAACCAACCCTTTTTCAAAAAAAGGGACACTCAACGCATTTGGCCCCATATAGTCCGGCGAAAGAATCATATAACTGCTCCAGTGTGTTGTGCCATCCCAATTTTGCTGCGCTTCCCACCACGAAAAGCTTTCCTGGCCCCACAGCCCGGATGAAAAAAGCAAAAGGCCAATCAGAATAAAAAAGTTATATTTTTTCATTAAAAGGTTCATTTATTCGCACAAAGATACATTTTAGGTTAAGCAATAATTCAGCCAGTTGAAAATCATCTTTTTCCCTTCCGGAGTCATAAATGATTCGGGATGAAATTGAAGCCCGTACAAAGGATACTGCCGGTGCCGAAATGCCATAATCAAGCCGTTTTCATCTTTTACACTGATTTCTAAATCGCCCGGGAAATCTTCGGGAGCTACAATCCACGAATGATAATGTCCCATAAGAAACGAACCGGGCACATCCTTGAACAACGGATTATTGTTTACCACAAATCCCTCATTCTGAATGCCGTGCATAGGATCATCCATTTTACTGAGTTTACCGCCAAAAAATTCAACCAACGCCTCAAAGCCCAAACAAATTCCCAGTATTTTTTTTGTTTGATAGAATCGGGATATAAAATCGGGCAGCTGGCCTGCCTCATGCGCAATACCGGGACCGGGGGAAATTAAAACCCGGTCAAAATCATCAAATTGCAAGGCTTGCAACTGGTCGTTTTTAACCAGTAAATATTTTTTTTGACCGGCTTCTTCTACCCGTTGAACGAGATTGTATGTAAACGAATCGTAATTGTCAACAATGAGCAGTTTCAATTTTTTTCTGCAAAGCTACGAAACGATACCAAAAACAGAATGGTTATTTTTGCCAAACCAAATATAGAAACGGCAAAAACAATGCAATCAAAAAGGGAATTCATAATACGACTAATGAACCAATGGGGCAAGGAAACGGTTCCTTTTTTGTTTTTGATTGATTTTGAGATGAAAAAGCCGGTTGCTATTCCCCTATCTGACATTAATCCTGAAGAAATTTTGTTTGACATCCGGGGAAAGAAAAATTTCACTCAACCCGAACAGATTGCAAAACCATTGAATTTCAAAGTATTTCCTGTTTCGAAAACCCGGTATTGCGACGCCTTTAAACAAGTTCAAAAGCATATTTATAGGGGAGATTCTTTTTTATTGAACCTTACCTTTCCAAACCGAATAGAAACAAATTACAGCCTGAAAGATATTTTTTACAACAGCCGGGCCAAATACAAAATATGGTTCAAAGACCTGTTTGTGAGTTTCAGTCCTGAGATTTTTGTACAAACCCGTGGCCGCCTCATCCGTTCCTTCCCCATGAAAGGCACTTTAGACGCCTCCTTACCAAAAGCTGAAGAAAAACTCTTATCTGACAAAAAAGAACTCGCAGAACATTTCACCATTGTCGATTTAATACGCAACGACCTTAGCATGGTGGCCAAAAAAGTGAAAGTTAACCGGTTTCGTTACCTCGACAACATCAAAACCCATAAAAATGAAATTCTCCAGATGAGCTCCGAAATTGAAGGTAAATTACCCGAAAACTTCAGGGAAAAATTGGGTGACATCATATTTAAGATGCTACCTGCCGGTTCCATTTCGGGGGCACCCAAAAAGAAAACACTTGAAATAATAAGACAAGCCGAAGCTTGTGAACGTGGCTACTACACCGGGATTGCAGGTATTTTTGACGGCAAAAATGTGGATAGTACTGTACTTATCCGTTTTATTGAACAAACTGATAACGGACTGGTATATAAAAGCGGCGGCGGCATTACAGCCAAAAGCCACTGCGAAGCCGAATATGAAGAACTTATAGAAAAAATTTATGTGCCAATTACTTGAAACCATACGACTTGAAAATGGTGTTTTACAGCATCTCGAATACCATAATACGCGCATGCTAAAAGCACTGCGGACTTTCTACCCCAACAGCCGGATAAGCTTATCGCAAGAACTTGCCGCCAAGGCCCCGAAACAAGGATTATTCAAATGTCGGGTAGTTTACGACGTACAAATCCGGAAGGTCGAATTTCAACCATATACACTTCCGCAAATCCGATCATTAAAATTGATTGAGGCTGATTCCATCGAATACAGCTTTAAATTTTTGAATCGAGAGCCCATAAATAAATTGTTTAATCAGCGGGACAAAGCCGATGATATTTTAATCGTTAAAAACGGACTAATTACTGACACCAGTTTTTGTAATGTGTTACTTTACAACGGTAAACATTGGCTTACACCTTCTTATCCGCTTTTAAAAGGTACCCGGCGCCGATTGCTTTTGGAAGAAGAAATTATTCATACTGCTGATATAAGGCCCCAGGACATTCCAAATTTTAGCAAATTAAGATTGATTAATGCCATGATAAGATTTAAGGACAATGTGGACATCTCAACTCAATCAGTTTTTTAGCATTTTACTATCTTCTATTTTACGGAACCATCGCAAAACACAAAAATCTAAATTTATTTGGTTTTAATATGAATTAAGCAGAAATTACAATTTTCAGTAATTCCCTGATGCGTCCATTCCAAAAAGAAAATGTAATTTTGTGAAGTTTTTAACAAAAGGACTTCAACATGGAAATATCACACATCGAACATATAGGAATTGCCGTAAAAAACCTTGAAAAAGCTATTGATTATTATGAAAAAGTTTTGGGCTTGCACTGTTATGCCATCGAAGAAGTAAAAGACCAAAAAGTGAAAACAGCCTTTTTTAAAATTGGAGAAACCAAAATAGAACTCCTCGAAAGTACAGACGAAGACGGCCCCATTGGAAAGTTTATAACAAAAAAAGGAGAAGGCATCCATCATATGGCTTTTGCCGTGAAAAACATTGACCAGGCTTTGGATGAAGTTGAACAAAATGGGGTCAGGCTAATCGACCGTAAACCCCGTAAAGGAGCCGAAAATATGGACATTGCTTTTCTACATCCAAAATCGACTTTTGGCGTACTTACCGAATTTTGCGAAAATAAAAATTCATCCGACTAACCATTTTCAGTTTATGCATCTGCCAATAAATTTATTTATCATTGTTAAATTTTTCACAAATAATAAAACATGACCATAGAAGAAAACATACAAGCCCTGCTCGACAAGCGGGAAGAAGCCCGGTTGGGTGGTGGCGAAAAAAGGTTGGAAGCACAGCACAAAAAAGGGAAACTAACGGCACGCGAACGCATTGGACTGTTGCTTGATGAAGGTAGTTTTGAAGAATACGATATGTTTGTCAGTCACCGCAGCACCGAATTTGGGCTCGACAAAGAACATTACCTGACTGACGGTGTCATCACCGGACACGGGACTATCGACGGGCGCGTAGTTTACGTTTTCTCACAGGATTTCAGCATTTTCGGCGGTTCACTTTCCGAATCATTTGCAAGAAAAATTTGCAAAATTATGGACCAGGCCATGAAAGTTGGCGCACCGGTTATCGGCCTCAACGACAGTGGGGGTGCACGTATTCAGGAAGGGGTAAAAAGTTTGGCCGGCTATGCTGACATTTTTCAGAAGAACATTCTAGCTTCCGGGGTCATACCACAGATATCAGCCATTTTTGGTCCGTGTGCGGGTGGTGCAGTTTATTCACCTGCACTCACCGATTTCATCCTGATGAGCGAAGACCATAGTTACATGTTCGTTACGGGGCCGAAAGTGGCCAAAACAGTTACCGGAGAAAACATCACCACTGAAGATCTGGGCGGCGCTGATGTTCACGGAAAAAAATCAGGAGTAAGCCATTTTCAGGTCGAAAATGAAGAAACCGGTTTATTGCTTATCCGCGAATTACTGTCATATTTACCACAAAACAACTTAGAAGACCCTCCCATGTTGGAGTGTACCGACCCTATCGACCGCATGGAAGATGTATTGAACGAAATCATTCCCGACAATGCTAACAAGCCTTACGATGTGAAAGATGTGATTTACTCTATTACCGACCAAAATAATTTCCTGGAAACACAGAAAGATTTTGCTAAAAATATTGTAACCGGATTTGCCCGTTTCAATGGCATGCCGGTGGGGATCGTGGCCAACCAACCCAACTATCTGGCCGGCGTACTCGACATTAATGCTTCGCGTAAAGCTGCTCGGTTTGTCCGCTTTTGCGATGCCTTTAACATTCCAATACTTACGTTGGTTGATGTACCTGGTTTTTTACCAGGCAGTGCTCAGGAATACGGCGGCATAATCATCCATGGGGCCAAATTACTGTTTGCTTATGGAGAGGCAACAGTCCCAAAAATAACTATCACGCTCAGGAAATCTTATGGCGGGGCACATGATGTAATGGGTTCCAAACAATTACGTGGCGACATTAATTATGCCTGGCCTTCGGCAGAAATTGCCGTTATGGGAGCAGCAGGGGCCGTGGAAATAATAGAAGGAAAGAAAGTCCGAAAAATGGATAAAGAAGAAAGCGCCACTTATCTTTCAGCCAGAGAAAGAGAATATCGCAAAAAGTTCGCAAATCCTTACGAAGCAGCAAAATACGGTTTTATTGATGATGTAATCGAACCGCGCAACAGCCGGTTTCGAATCATCAGGGCACTGCAAACCCTTGCGACTAAAAAAGACACCAATCCGCCAAAAAAACATTCAAATATTCCACTTTAACTGAATTCATATGATACTTATTGCGCAACTATCTGTCATAAAAGAAGAAGGTATTATTATCTCTATAACCGGTTACCTGATTGTCTTCTTCGCTCTTTTACTTTTGTATTATTCTTTTAAAATGGCGTCTAAGTTCCTACAGTATAACATCAAGAAAAAGCTGACACGCCTCGGCAAAATGCCCCATATTAAAGAAAATCAGAGTTTCGAAATTCCGGGACAAGTAATGGCTGCCATAGCTATGACCATTTATCTGAGCCAGGAATTACACGATGACGAAAGCAACATTTTGACCATCAAAAAGGCCTCAAGGGCTTATTCGCCATGGAGCTCAAAAATTTACGGCTTACAGGAATTCAAACGTTAAAAAATGCTAGCATGAAACGATTTAAATTTACCATACGGGGCAACGAATATGAAACCCAAATCATTAAACTGGAAGGACAAATTGCTACCATTGAAGTGAATGGAACACAATACAATGTGGAACTGCAAAAAGAAAAAAACACCGACATTCCTGCCATTCAACGCCAGGCTTTTGGTAATGCAGGTAGTTCCTCAAACGGGCAAAAGGGCGAAAAGTTAATTAAAGTAAAAGCACCGCTGCCCGGCCTTATTATGAAGATTTTTGTAAAAGAAGGCGATATGGTAACAAAAGACGACAGCCTGCTTATTTACGAAGCCATGAAAATGGAAAACCTACTGAAATCTGAAAAAGTTGGAAAGGTAAAGTCTGTAAAGGTAAAAACCGGCGATACTGTATTGCAGGATGATGTTTTACTTGAAATTGAATTGTAATGAAAAATCAGTTTTCTTTAAATAAACCAGTCAATCCGGTGGTAAAAAAAGCGTTCCTGATTTTTGGACTGTTACTCTTTTTAATAGCCGCAAACCTGGTTTTCACCGGCAATGTAACCGGTGCAGAGGCGCTGGACAAAACTGTAGGGCAGCTTACACAAACCACCGGCACTAATTTTGGAAATGAAATACTAAAAGGGATCGGTAAATTTTTCGGTTTTACCGGATTTCGCAATGCCACCGTAGGGAATATTATCATGATCTTTGTGGGTATTTTTTTCATTTTCCTCGCCATTCGTTACGAATATGAACCATTGTTACTTATTCCCATTGGAGCAGGTATCATTATCGGGAATATTCCTTATTTTCACGATGGGGGCATCAATCTGCAAATTGGTATTTACCAAAAAGGAAGCGTACTCAACTATCTGTATTTCGGGGTTTTAAAAGGTATTTACCCCCCACTTATTTTTTTAGGAATAGGTGCCATGACCGATTTCTCATCACTTATTTCCAATCCGAGGCTGATGTTGCTGGGTGCAGCTGCACAGCTGGGGATCTTTTTAACTTTTTTGGGAGCTATCTGGTTAGGATTTAATTTACCCGAAGCCGGTTCGATAGGTATTATCGGGGGTGCCGATGGCCCGACGGCTATTTTTCTATCTTCCAAACTGGCTAACGGTGGAATTATAAATGGCGTAAAAACCATGAATTTAATAGGCCCCATTGCGGTAGCCGCCTATTCATATATGGCACTGGTCCCGGTTATCCAGCCTCCCGTTATGCGGCTGCTCACAAGTAAAAGAGAGCGGCTCATTCGGATGAAACCACCACGGGCAGTCAGCAAAACGGAGAAAATTATTTTCCCGGTACTGGCCTTAATCCTTACAACTTTTATCTCACCGGGGGCATTGCCTTTGCTTGGGATGTTGTTTTTTGGAAACTTGCTCAAAGAGAGCGGTGTAACTACCAGACTCGCAACAACGGCCCGTACTTCACTCATTGATATTGTTACAATTATCCTCGGACTTACAGTAGGCGCTTCAACACAAGCCGATGTATTTTTGACAAAAGAATCGATATTAATTTTTGTTTTAGGCGCACTATCGTTCATTGTAGCCACGGCAGGTGGTGTAATTTTTGCCAAAGTGATGAACCTTTTCTCATCACCTCAAAACAAAATCAATCCGCTTATCGGTGCGGCAGGCGTATCGGCCGTCCCTGACAGTGCAAGGGTCGTTCAAGTCGAAGGATTAAAGTACGACAATTCAAACCACCTGCTCATGCATGCCATGGCCCCTAATGTGGCCGGCGTTATCGGTTCTGCTGTAGCAGCAGGAATAATGATGAGCTTTTTAATGTAACCAACTTCGAGAATTAACTAACGGTTTACAAGGAAATAAAAATTAAACACAATTTCTATTCTGCTTTGCTTTTTTCTTATTTTTGAATTAAAAAAGAAGAAAAGCATGCTAATTATTGGAATTGCCGGAGGAAGTGGCTCAGGAAAAACAACTGTTGTTAAAGAAATAGTTTCAACCTTGCCTGAGAATTCTGTGGCAGTTATTTCGCAAGACTCTTATTATTACGATAATGGAGATTTAAGTCAGGAAGAAAAATTACAGATCAATTTTGACCATCCCAATTCAATTGAATGGTCATTATTAATTGATCATCTCCATCAACTTAAGCAAGGCCATTCTATTGAAATGCCCATTTATTCATATGTAACTTGTGCCCGTGCACGGGAAACACAAACTGTACAACCGAAGCGGGTTATTATTGTTGAGGGAATTCTAATCCTTACTAATCTCAAACTTAGAAAATTACTAAATGTAAAACTCTTTGTTTCTACCGATAGCGACGAGCGGCTCATGCGCATTATACGCCGTGACATCCAGGAACGCGGACGAAATTACAATGACGCACTGAATCACTATTCTTCTTTTGTGAAGCCCATGCACCAGCAATTTATCGAACCAACCAAACTATTTGCCGATGTAATAATCCCGCAAGGCGGACAAAACAAAGTTGCCATTGATATGGTAGTTTCACAGATAAAACTAAATCTCGGCCAAAATAACACCCCATGACATCTAAAAAATTTATCTTCAGGTTATTTTCTACACTAACAGCATTAATTTTACTGTTTACCGTTTTTTCGTGTAATAAACAACCTTACTCGCCTCTAACTCAAGACAACTGGACTTATCATAAATCGGGAAGTGAAAATTTGGCCAGCAACGAAATTACCTGTATGGCAAAAGATGAACAGGGTAATATATGGATTGGTACAAATTACGGATTTTCAAAATATGACGGTTCCACTTTTAAGAGTTGGTACGAAAAAGACGGCCTTATTTACCACGGCATTACCGCTATTGCAATAGATAAACCGGGGAATGTGTGGCTGGGAACACCTTACGGCGTTTCAAAATTTGATGGTAGTAATTTTACCAACTATAACACCGATAACGGATTGGGATACAATGATGTTTATAGCATCGCCATTGACAAACAGAATGGGATTTGGTTTGGTACCGGACATGGGGTTTCATTTTTTGATGGCAGCAACTGGACAACTTATGAAAAACAAGGAGGATCTGGTTTAGTTTATAATATTGTGAGAAGTGTATTAGTAGATCAGAACAACCATAAATGGTTTGGTACCGAATTTGGTGTCTCAGAATTTTATAATGGTATCTGGACTACAAATTTATCTTCCGATGCAAAAGCCAATTTTATTTTCAGCATGTTTGAAGATAAAGACCAAAATATGTGGTTTGGCAGTCTCGCCGGAGTATTGCGCAAAAAAGGCACAAGCCAACAAAGCTTTAATACCGATAACGGATTAGTTTACAATCAAGTAGATGCTATTGCACAGGACAACCAGGGGAACATGTGGTTTGGCACACAACTTGGCGCCTCCAAATACAATGGAATCTCAATGAAAACCTATAACATAGATAACGGATTGGCATCAAATTGGATAACATGCATACTCGTTGACAAACAGGGGCAAATTTGGTTTGGAAGCAAAAACAAGGGAATATCCGTATTAAAATTAGCACAACCAACAGAATAGAGAGGTACTCCACAAATAAAATTCATTATTAACCATTCTTTTGTCAGGTTTAATCCAAACGCTCTTTCCCGGTATATTCCTACTTTTGCAACACAAGAAAAACGTATGAATTCACAGCAAATAAACCCAAACTCTTTTTTCCAAAAACAAGTAGAACGTTATTCAACACAATTAGAAACTGTTGTGAAGAAAATCAAAACCACTTCCGCCTTGCGCATTGCTGTGTTTCTGCTGACTGTTTTTGGCATTTATTTCACCACCACCCTAAACGCATGGTGGGTAGCCGGAGTAGGATTAACCGGGTTGGTCGTATTTATGTTTTTGGTAATCCGGCATGTAGGTCTTTTCCATCAAAAACACCATCTGCGCAAGCTGCTGCAAATCAATAAAAATGAATTACTTTTACTAAATCTCAACACAAAAAACCAATATCCCGGCAAGGAATATTTGTCGGTGGAACATCCTTACGCTGCTGACCTTGATGTGTTTGGTGAACGTTCCCTTTTTCAGCTTCTCAACCGCAGCGCCACCGTTGAAGGCCGTGATAAATTGGCAACCGGATTGTTATGGCCCGACTTATCGGATGAAATCATTCGTAAACGGCAAAAAGCCATTGCCGAGTTAACTAAACATCCGCTGTGGCGACAGGAATTTCAGGCTTTGGGAATGGATGAAAATACGGATCGGCTTCATAGGCTCCTGCAGTGGGCTCAAGCCCGAAACGGAGAGTGGAACACACTGCTTTATCAAATATTGACCATAATAACTCCATTACTGGGTGTTGGAATAGTATTACTGATAAGCCTGAATTTACTGGGGTTTGGCACTTTTTTGTTGTTTTTATTATTGCCCCTCACTGTGCTGGGATTAAAATATAATGCGATTAATAGCGAATATGACCGGTTGGGAAAAAAGAATAAAATGCTGAATATTTATGCCTCCTTATTCCATAAAATCGAAGAGAAAGATTTTCAATCGGAAATACTGAAACAAGCCAGGCAAATTTTAGTGAGCGATGAAGATTCGGCTTCCCATGCTTTCGTTCGTCTCAAATCCATTTCAAAGGCTTTTGATTACCGGCTTAACTTTCTAATGGGTCTTACTTTGGATATTTTCTTCCTGTGGGATATCCGTCAGTTGATGCGACTTGAAAAATGGAAAAAAGCTTACGGAAATAAAATGTCGCACTGGTTTGAAAGCCTGACCATGATTGACGAATTATGTTCTTATGCCGGCTTTGCCTTCCAACATCCCGAAACAATTCTCCCTGAATTGTCGGATGATTTTCAACTAAGGGGCAAAAATTTAAAACATCCTTTTATTGCTCCGGGCCAATGCGTTGGAAACCCGGTAAATATTTCCGGATGGAAACAGTTTCAAATTATTACCGGTGCCAACATGGCCGGCAAAAGCACATATCTGCGAACAGTAGGAGTAAACTTGTTGCTGGCCAATTGCGGGGCTCCGGTTTTGGCTGATTCGCTGATTTTCAAACCCGTTCAGCTTTTTACAGGCATCAAAACCAACGATTCGTTACAGGACGGCGAATCTTATTTTTTCGCCGAGATTAAGCGGTTGCACGAAATTATTGTACGACTCGAAAAGGGAGAACAGCTGTTTATCATTCTCGACGAGATTCTCCGTGGTACCAATTCAAAAGACAAACAAAAAGGCTCAAAAGCATTCTTGCAACAGTTAATTCGTTTCCAATCTTCGGGTCTTGTAGCCACCCACGACCTGGCCCTGGGCAGCCTGGCCGATGATTTTCCCGAAAACATAATTAACAAGCGCTTTGAAGTGGAAATCAAAAACAACCAATTGGTTTTCGACTATCAACTCAAAGACGGCATTTCTCAAAATCTGAATGCCACATTTTTAATGAAAAAAATGGGAATTACCATTTAAAAAATCACTTTCAGCCCGCCAAAAATTTCCATGCCCGGACCCGGTTGATAGGAATTACCATCCGGATCAGGCTCTGTAAAAGCCATATACTCAGTATTGAAAAGATTGTGCGCTGACAAATTAAATTCCCAAATCGTTTTTTTAATATTCCATCGGTAGGAAGCCCCCGCATGGAACAAAGTAAATCCCTTTTGCCAGTTTTGATAAATGTCGGGATCCATTTTCCCGGCATAAGCATCGGCATCCGTGTAAATGGCCCATTTCGACTGCATTTCAGTGGCAAAATTAAAACTCAGGTTTTTCACGGGTGAATAAACCACCTCTGCATAAAGCTGATGTTTTGGGGAGTTGGGCAACCACTGTCCCGGCGCAGGTGGTTTTGTCAACACGTAATCGGTATCGGTATAAACAGGATCGATGGAAGCTGAAGTGTATTTGAAATCGGAAAAAGTATAAGCCACCTGCAACTTCATATTTTTAAGAATTTGAACCCAAAAATAAGTTTCGACACCTTTACGATTGCTGTTGCCTGCGTTTCCATAAAACACCTCCTGGTTACCCCTGCCGCTTTGTTTGAAACGGAAGAAATCATTTTTTGTTTTCATAATAAAACCTGTGATTTCGTAATAAAACGTATTACCGGCAAACCCCCTGAATCCCAACTCATAACAATGCGAAGTTGCGGGAACAAGATGCGTGTTAAAGCCGTAATAGGCCAGGGGGTTGTTTGCCAGCTCTTCAGTTGAAGGAGGCATGAATCCCCGGCTCCAATCAGCGAAAGCTGTAACGACCGTGTTAAAATGATAGCTGATTCCCAACCGTGCCGAGCTTTGGTCAAAATCTTTTGATGTGATTCCCAAGTCGGACTTCATTAACTTATTCGTCAATTCGTTATTTAACTTGTCATAGCGAAAACTTCCCGTGAAATTAAATTTACTAATGCCCAAATGATAAATAGCGAAAAGACCTGTACTGTTTTGCACAATTAACTGATTAGCAAGCAATGAATCGGTTTCTAAATTATCTTCACTTCTGCTTTCCACACGATTAGGGTCAGCAGCGCTTTTCAGCTTGTAAATACCAATATTTTGCCATTTAAAATCGGCACCAATACCAATATTCTGTTTCACCTTTCCGTTTCCAAGATGCAAATTATACTGGAAATTCAGTCCGGGCGAACTGTAATTGCGGTATTCGGCAGCCCGGTTACTGGTTTCTTTGTATCGCCACGGACGTAAATACCCCGTTACCCGGATATCCTGCTTTTTGTTAATTGTAAACCTGCCAATGAGCCCCAAAGTAGTGCGGTTTGTTTTTTGATATTCATTAAACGGACGTGCATCAGGGTTGGCCTGGTTCGGATTTTCTTTTAACTGTTCCAGACTTAAACCTTCCGGATTCTGTTGAAAATATACCGAATGGGAAATGAGTTGTGTAATTATAATCTGTTTTGAAGGATAAAAATTCATCTTCTCATAAAGAATATTTCCCCAAAATGCCTGATGGTCGCGACTTCCATTACCTGAAGTATGCGAAAAACTAATGCGATAATCCATGTTGTTTGTTTTGCCATTCACCTGCGCAAGTGTTTTGGTAAAAGCATTGGTACCGGCAACCTGGCTTACAAAACCGCCAACAGGCTTTTCTCCGCCATTTTGTGTTGTAATATTTAAGATGCCTGCTGCCCCGCTGCCCCCATAAAGACTTGCAAAAGGTCCCCGGAGCACTTCAATTTCCTTAACGGTAGCCCAGTCGATGTCGTATAAATCAGGGGCAAAACCCGACGGATCATTTACGGGGATACCATCAAGAATAACACCAATCCCCCGCAATCCGCGTTCGGTTAAGATGCCCTGCCCCCGGATGGAAATATGAACACGTTCGCCATCGTGCTGATTGTCGATTCGCACACCCGGAACAAGACGTAAAGCCTCGTTTATGGCGATACTTTTCGGCATAACAGCCAGTACAGATTGATTCACAATGCTGGCAGAACCCGAATATTGTATTAAGGAAACAGGCAATTTATCGGCAGTGATGGTAACTTCTTTTAATTGTTTAATGGCTGTTGTATCCTTGCTTTGCTTTTGTGCCCAAGCCAAATTATTCACACACACAAAAGCAAGAAAAAAAATAATTGTTTTTTTCATAATTTATAATATTAATGATAATATAGTTAAACATGTATAGCAATAAATACACGCTTAATTTATTGAAAATAAGAAAATTGAAGAAAACAACTCAGCCACGCGGAGGGGGTCCGGTCACTTCATTTTCAAAGGAATGAACACAAAAAAAATAAGGTGTTGGCAATAAAATTAAAAAGGAATCCGGAGTAGGGAGGCTGTCAAACAGACTGGAAAAATATTTTTGCGAAAGTACTTTTATAAGTTGACGTGCCGGAAAGTTTTTATCGGGCCGGTTTGAAAAAAAATCATTTAGTTTTTTACGTAATCCTGTTTCTTTTTTATCAAAAACACAGAGGATATGAATGAGCCCACGATCAGTTTCAACGGAAGAAACATCGTACATTTTTCCGTGTAAACGGAACTCTTTGTTTTCCTCCGTCCATTTTAAATGTCCATATTCCGCTGTTGTAAAAGTTAACGCCACGACTTTTTTATTTTCACGAATATGGGATTGGCTGTCCTGCCTGGCCTGCGACAATTCCAAAAAGAAAAATACGGAGGTGCCTACAGCAACAAAAAAGAAAACAAAAAGTAATATGTGTGCCACAAATTTCACTGAAGCGAAATTAGCAATTCGTTTTTATTAAACAAAACAATAATGATGGTTTAATCAAAGCGTAGGTTCAACTCACTCCACAAACACGCTAAAATCTATTTATTGTGAACAACTTCTCCCAAAGCCTTTGGTCATCACTTTAAGCAATGAATCAACAGGAGGATGTTTGCTGAACAGACCAATACTTCCGGGCCAGCTGCCGTACATGGCATTGGGTAACACGATATATTTTATGCCAAATTCGTTTCTCAAAGCTTCCATTTTATTTTTTCTGGCTTTAAAACCGGCAGGGTCTTCGTAAAAATCACCAAGATTATCCCCGGCAAGTAAAACGATGTCATATTTTTTGGAAATAGTTTGACGGCGAGGTTCTTTGTTACTGGTTGAAGTACGCAGGTACAAGTGGGCTTCATCAGCTTGCGGGAAACCGAATTTTTTCAGGTTTTCGAGCGTGGCGGCTTTCACGGCCTTCTCTTTTCTATTGCTGACATAAAAAACATTAAAGCCCAGCGAATCGGCGTATTTCAAAAAAGAAACAGCTCCAGGAACAGGCTTTGCATTGGCTTGCCGGCACCAAGTGTTCCAGCACGAATCGTAATGCGTGTTGAGTTGGATCAGTTTGGCCTGGTAAGGGCTGTTGTTCAACACTGTTTCGTCAATATCGAGCACAATAGCCATATTTTTCTTTTTTGGAAAAGCTTTGTGCAAAAGGGTTGCACGCTCTTTGGCCACATTATATGCCTGATAACAAAGGGCCTGATATTCGGCCGCAAAATAATTGTACAGCGTGGCCATTAACAAAGGATTATCGGTAGTTTTTGCCACGGGGGCTTTTTGCTGTACCGGAGAGCAGGAAAACAATACAGCCGATAGCAAACTCAAAAGGATGATTTTCGATTTCATAAAACTGAATTTTAAAAAGGTGTAAAAATAAGGAAAAAGCTCGCTTAAAGCTGTAAACATACCGTATATCGAACTTAGGTTATCATTATTTAGATAGTCTTTTGTTCTAAATGTTTTAACTTTGTTTACTATTCGACTTCTGTGGAAGGATACACATCTGAAAACTGCAAAGTCTTATTTATATGTCGATAATTTAACCAGAAAAATCATGGGTTGGTTTAACCGCAAAAGAAAAATTAAGCAGAAAATCAAGGATGCTTTTGGAAAGCCCAAGCAGGAAACATTTGTGTTTGAGAACATCAGACGCTATTTTGACAGAAACACTGCAGAAGATAATTTTCAAACTTTTTCGGAAAAAACCTGCAATGACTTGAACTTTGAGAACATGTATGCCTTTTCGGATCGTACTGCATCAAAGGTAGGTCAACAATGTTTATACAACCGTATGCGAAAGGTTCCTGTCAACCGAAAACAATTTGACATGTTGGAAAAATGGGCAGATGAATTTCAAAAGGATGAATCGTTACGTACAAATGTACAGTTAATTTTACGTGAACTTAACGACCCGGATGCTTATTATTTATGTGACATTTTTCAGTCGGAGCAAGTAAAACGGCCTAAATGGCTTGGATTTGCTTACCTGCTTTCGTTCACCAATTTACTGGCCATGTTGCTAATGGCAATTACCCCGCAATATATTATTTTGATTCTTCTGTTGACCATTACAAACACTATACTCCATTACATCAACAAAAAAAATGTTTTCACTTACCTTTATTCCATGCCACAACTCCGCAGTCTGAACCGAGTGGCAAAAAAATTACTTTCCGTTCATCAAATAAAAAGCACCGGTCAAATTCCTAAAAAATCGATACATATCTTAAATAAAATCAACAAAAAATTATGGATTTTCAATTTAAGCAAAATACTTCAGGGAGATCCAACTGGAATACTCTATAGCCTGTTTGAGCTAATCAAGATGATATTTCTCATTGAACCTATCATACTCTTCCGCGGTTTAAAAAGGATTAAAAATCATGAAAAGGAATTACAGGAGGTATTTAAATTTGTTGGAATGGTGGACGTAGCTGTTTCCGTTAGTTCGTTACGTTCAGGACTTTCTGTTTATTGTTTGCCTGATATTATCTCATCGGAAAAAGAAATGCATTTTACCGATTTATACATTCCCATCATAGACCCATGCGTTCCAAATTCGCTTGATGTGAAGGGAAAATCAGTACTTATAACCGGCTCTAACATGTCAGGGAAAACTACATTTATCCGTTCGGTAGGAATTAATACTATGATGGCTTTAACGCTGAACACCTGTTTTGCACGTACTTTTGTCATTCCCCGTTTTCGTTTGTATTCGGCTATTTTGATAAATGATGATTTGATGAATGACAAGAGTTTTTATTTCGAGGAAGTACTTACCATAAAAGAAATGATTAAAAAAAGCCAATCTTCCGGCCCCAACCTGTTTTTGTTAGATGAAATTTATAAAGGAACCAATACGGTGGAAAGGGTGTCGGGTGGAAAAGCCGTATTGTCGTGGCTAAACCGCGGTGAAAATATTGTATTCATCACTACCCACGATATCGAATTAACCGAATTTCTGGATGGAGAATATGACCTGTATCATTTCAGCGAACAAGTGAACAAACAACATATTTCGTTCGATTACAAAATTAAAAACGGAAAATTAAAAACGAGAAATGCCATCAAAATCCTTGAAGCCAATGATTATCCGCAATCCCTAATCAGCGAAGCCCGCAAATTATCTTATGAGATGGACAAATTCAGGCAGAAAGTATAGATTTATTTTATGTTTTCTCTCAGTCCGATTCTTCCAGTGAGAAAATTTCATTTACATTCTTTTCAAAAATATGTGATAACTCATCAAAATAAATGTGTAAAAATGAGGGGGAATTTTTCCTACTTTTGCATCGGCTTTTAAGCCGGAAATTATTTTTAAACCATTTAAAAACAAAATATTATGGCATTCAATATCAAAAACAGAAATTTTTTGAAATTGCTGGATTTTACGCCCAAAGAAATAAAATTCATGCTTGACCTGGCCGCCGACCTCAAAAAGGCAAAGTACAGCGGGACAGAGCAACCCAAATTAAAAGGCAAAAACATTGCGCTGATTTTTGAAAAAGCTTCTACCCGCACACGCTGCGCATTCCAGACTGCTGCTTACGATCAGGGTGCCCACATTACCTATTTGGGACCTACCGGTTCACAAATCGGGAAAAAAGAATCCATGAAAGATACAGCCCGTGTACTGGGCCGCATGTACGATGGAATTGAATACCGCGGATTCGGACAATCAATTGTTGAAGATTTGGGGAAATATTCCGGTGTTCCGGTTTGGAACGGCCTCACCACCGAATTTCATCCCACTCAGGTATTGGCCGATCTGCTCACCATGATAGAACATACAGACAAACCATTGCACCAGGTTTCGTTTGCCTATTGCGGTGATGCACGTAATAATATGGGGAATTCGTTAATGGTAGTTGCTGCTAAAATGGGTATGGATTTTCGTGCCGTGGCTCCAAAAACCATGTGGCCCGAAAAAGAGCTGGTGAATACGTGTAAAGAAATTGCCAAAGAAACCGGCGCTTCCATTACCCTTACCGAAAATGTGGACGAAGGTGTAAAAGGTGTTGATTTTCTCTACACTGATGTTTGGGTTTCGATGGGCGAACCCGATGAAGTTTGGGAAGAACGTATCAAAATAATGTTGCCTTACCAGGTAAATATGGAAATGGTGAAAAAAACCGGAAATCCGAAAGTAAAATTCCTGCACTGCCTGCCTGCATTCCACAACCGTGAAACCATTATCGGTGAAGAAATTTACCAAAAATTTGGTGTGGAAGCTATGGAAGTTACCGATGAAGTGTTCGAATCGGAACATTCGGTGGTGTTTGATGAAGCCGAAAACCGTGTACATACCATCAAAGCAGTAATGGTGGCCACGTTGGGAGATTGATTTTAATCAGGATAACAGAAAAAGGGGCAGAATGGAAAGTTTTATCCCTTTTTCTTTTTGTTGTATTTTTTTGTTCCGGCTTTTTTCTTTTTTTGTACCGAAAACCCAAATTTGCCAATAAAATCGCCCAACGCATAATATTTTCCGTGCGCATAAGCAATAGGCCGGGCTTTGGATAAATCAAAAGCGCCTGTTTCCATATCCAGATATTTACTATCACCGTGAACAGCTACAATTTCAGCGAGAAACATATCGTGGCTGCCCAACTCTTTTATTTCGGTAACTATGCATTCTATATTAACCGGCGATTCAACAATTAAAGGAGCTTTCACTTTGTCCGCTTTGGCGGGATGGAGTTTCATCTCTTTAAACTTATCAAAATCCCTGCCCGATTTTACTCCGCACCAATCGGTGGCAAAGGCGAGTTTGCGCGTGGTGAGGTTGATGACAAAATCGCCGTTTTGTTTGATAACCCCGTGTGAATGGCGGCTTTTGCGCAATGAAATGTAGCACATGGGCGGATTGGTATTGATAATGCCTGTCCAGGCTACCGTAACAATGTTGTACCCGTCAGCCTGTGTACCGCAACTGACCATTACGGCCGGCAAAGGATAAATCATGGTTCCAGGTTTCCAGCTTATTTTTTCCATGGTTAACGTCTTAAATTATAAAATTGGGAAAATACGTTTTTTATTCAATTTTTAAAATACCAGCGTAAAAGTTGACCCCTGGCCGATTTGAGAACGAACCGACAGACTGCCCTTATGCATTTGCATGATTTGACGCGAAAGGCTCAATCCAATACCTGAACCGGTTTTCTTGGAAGTAAAAAAGGGCATAAAAATCTTGTCCATCACATCACGGCCTATACCCACGCCGTTATCCACCACTTCCAACACAGTACGGTTGTTCAGGTTGACGGAGGCCATTAAAATAATTTGCGGAGATTCATTGTTTTTTACAGCATCCATGGCATTAAGCAGCAAATTAATAAGTACCTGATCGAGTAAATCAGGGTCAGCCAGCAATTTTAAATCGGCAGGAAAAATTCTCGTGCTTACCCTGATATGATTTTGTTCAAATTTTTCCTCCATCAATCCCAGATTACGATTAAATAGATCGGCCACCGGAAAATAGCGGAAATGAGGTTTGGGGATTCGTGTTAAATTACGATAGAGTTCAACAAAATTCAAAAGTCCTTTACTGCGTTTTTCAATGGTAGCAATGGCGCTGTCAATATTCTCAAGGTCTTCCGCTTCATCTGCCGGCAGTAAACCCTGTGTTTTTCGGTATTCTTTCAAAATGTCCTGTACGGTGGAAGCCAGCGACGAAATTGGAGTGATGGAATTCATAATTTCGTGTGTAAGCACTTTAATCAACATTTGCCACGATTCCACCTCTTTTTGTTCCAGCTCGGGATGAATATCCTGTAAAGAAACCAACAAATATTTTTCGCCGTGCATGAGAAATTCAGTAGCATAAACAGACAACTGCAACAGCTCATCATCTACAAAAAGCTTTACCAGTTTCTTTTCTCCTGCGCGGGCTTCCAACAATGTGGTAGTCAGTTCCTGTGAAATATCGGTCAGCTCCTTGATGTTACGCAGATGTTTTATTTGCAACAATCGCTTTACGGCATTGTTATACACGTCAACCTGGCCGTCTTTTTTAAAAACCAGCACCCCGATACTTACATGTTGAATCACCGTGAGCAAGTAATTGAAATTTTCTTCTTTTTCGGTTTTTGTCTTTTTAAAGGCATTAATCACCTCATTGAATTCACGGTTAAGTTCCGCAAAACTCTTCCCCTGTTCATCACCGGTAAAAGCGCCTGTGAAATCGGAATGTCGAATTGACTCAAAAAAACGGGCCAATTTGCGATTTGCCTGTTCGGTATATCGAATCAGAAAAATAATCTGAGCAACGAAAAGGACACTTAAAATAATGGTACTCACCGCGTAGGCTGTTTCCTGATGAAAGAAAAAAATCAACAACAGGGTAATCACCATAAGCAATACCCGGAATATAACCTGAAAGCGGAATCGTTTATAAACCATATTTTTCCAATCTACGGTAAAGTGAAGCACGTGTAAGTCCCAGTTCTTTTGCTGCACGGCTGATGTTTCCGCCATGTTTATCCACCACTTTACGGATGAGCATGCGTTCGGTTTCTTCAAGGTTCATATTTACCGGAAAAATCTCCTCATGCGCCTCGCTTACTTCATTCATAAAAAAGTCCTGAGGTTCCAACAGGTTTCCTTCGCTAAGGATAACAGCCCGTTCCACAGCATGTTGTAATTCGCGGATATTACCGGGCCAGCTATGCATCTGCAAACGTTTCAGGGTTCCGGCATTGATACGTTTGATGGCCATCTTGTATTTTTTGCAATACACATCCAAATAGTAATTGACCAGTGCTTCAATGTCTTCGGCACGTTCGCGCAGGGGTGGAATAGTGATTTCAACGGTATTGATACGATAAAGTAAATCCTGACGGAATTTGTTTTCTTTTACCATCTCATATAAAGGCATATTGGTGGCGCAAATAAGCCGGACATCAATAGGAATTTCTTTACTGGAACCCAGCCGTACCACTTTACGGCTTTGTAAAACACTCAGGAGTTTTGATTGAAGGCTGGGCAACAAGTTGCCTATTTCATCAAGGAAAATGGTACCTTTATTAGCCACTTCGAAACGTCCGGGCCGGTCTTCACGGGCATCGGTAAAAGCACCTTTTTTATAACCAAACAGCTCGCTTTCAAACAGACTCTCTGTTATGGCGCCCAAATCCACATTGATAAACATCTGGTCGCTGCGATGTGAGGCCCTGTGTATAGCCCGGGCGATGACTTCTTTGCCGGTTCCGTTTTCACCAAGAATCAACACGTTAGCATCAGTCTTAGCTACTTTTTCAACCGTTTTCAAAACTTTTTGCATTGCTTGTGACTTCCCGATAATGTTGCTAAACACATGGTCACGATCTTCCACTAATAGTTTATTGGTTGAGCGTAAACTTTCGAGTTCAAGCTTGGAAATCCTGATTTTTAATGCCGCTTCAATGGTACCCAAAAGTTTCTGATTTTCCCACGGTTTTAAAATAAAATTGGTCGCTCCTTCTTTGATGCCCTGCACGGCTAATTCAATATCGCCATAACCTGTGATAAAAATTACAATGGCAGCCGGATCAATTTCCAAAATTTGGTTCAACCAATAAAACCCCTCTTTTCCGCTGGTAGCTTCACGCGAAAAATTCATATCGAGCAAAATAACATCGTAGGTTTCATTACGCAACAGGTCGGGAATATTTTTGGGATCTTTTTCGGTATGGATCATTTGAAAATACTGCCGCAAATACATTTTTGCCGCCAAAAGGATATCGGCATCATCATCAACAATAAGAATTCGGGCTTTTATTTTTGTCATTATTTTAATTGTGAGGTTATTATCTTGTAAAGATACTTAAATTGTTCATCGCTGTACAAAGATATGGACGATTTCGAACACAATATGTTACAAATTCATAAAAAATACTTTTTAAATCACTGACCTTAAAGTGAATCATAACCATGGCACGGAAATCGTATTTTGTTGAATTTTAAAACCAGATGAAAAGTTTACATTTGTTGAGAAAAGAACCAAAAAATATGATAGTAGCTAAAGGGCTGAAAAAAGTGTTTCAATCACAAGACGTGGAAACCATTGCGTTGGCCGGTATTGATCTACATGTGGAGCAGGGTGATTTTATGGCGGTGATGGGCCCTTCGGGATGTGGAAAATCTACTCTTTTGAACTTGTTGGGAATGATTGATGAGCCCAGCGAAGGGCAATATTTTTTCCGGGGAATTGATGTTGGAACATTATCGCAAAAGCAAAAAACCCTCCTGCGCAAAGAGAATATTGGTTTTGTTTTCCAAAATTTCAATCTCATTGATGACCTAAGCATATGGGAAAATATCGAACTGCCTTTAATTTATCTTGGCATAAAACGTAAGGAGCGCAAAAAACGGGTGGCCCGTGTAATCGACCAGATGGAAATCAGTCACCGCAAAGATTTATTACCCATTCAGTTGTCGGGGGGACAACAACAACGGGTAGCTGTGGCACGGGCCATTGTAGCCGGTCCCAAATTACTTTTGGCCGACGAACCCACCGGCAACCTGGATTCGTTGCACGGCGAACAGGTGATGAGCATACTGAACCAACTAAACCAGGAAGGCATGACCATCGTAATGGTTACCCATTCGCAACACGATGCCAGTTACAGTCGACGAGTGGTGCATTTGTTTGATGGACAGATTATAAACGAAAATATTAACCATAGTCTGTAATGTATGTGGAGTAATTTTTTTACATCGGGATTTCGTGTATTGCTCAGACAAAAATATTATGCCTTTCTAAACCTGGCCGGCCTGACAATCGGTATTGTCGCCTTCGTTTTCATTTATCTATACATTCAAAATGAATTATACTACGACCGAAGTTGGAAAAATTATCATCAGATTTACCGGGTAAATGAAGAATATTCTACCGGGGGAAAGGTGGAAAAAATGGCCTTAACGCCTTTTTTACTCGCTGATAAGCTGGATAGTCTTTTCCCCGAAATTATCCAATCCACCCGGTTGTTCTTTACCGACCCTTCCGATAAAAATGCGGTTTCTTCGGTGGAATACAAAAACGAACGTTACGATATCCCTAACATGACTATTGGTGATGCACGTGTATTTAAAATATTTGATTACCCTTTTACAGAAGGGGACCCCGATACTTGTCTTATGCACCCCAACAGCCTTGTACTTTCCACTGCCATGAAGGACGAAATATTCGGCAGCGCACCGGCTTTGGGAAAAAGAGTAACAACCAGTGTTCGCGAATACATAGTTACGGGGGTTTTCGACAATACAAACCAGCCATCGCATTTAAATTTTGATGCGGTTATTTCGGTAAATTCGTTAAATAAGGATGAAATACAAGGGCTTCGTGACAATTGGTTTTGGATCAATTGCTACACTTATCTCCGTCTTTCGGATACTGTTAAACCCAAAGCTCTTGAACAGCGTATGAATACTTTTGTGGATACTTCCATCAAAAGCTACATCCAAAAGGAAAAACTACAAATTGTGGGTTATGCCAAAGTGTACCTGCAACCTATCCGGCAAATTCATTTCTCGTCGGGTTGGCTCTACGACAGTCACACCAATACGAACACAACCTATTTGTACATTATTGGTATTGTGGCAATTTTCATCCTGTTTACAGCTTCCATAAATTATATCAATTTTGCCACAGCACGTTCGCTGAAACGGGCCCGCGAGATTGGGGTAAGAAAGGTGCTGGGGGCCTTCCGAAAGCAGCTGGCACTTCAATTTGTAAGTGAAGCTATCATTCTGACTTTTACTGCTTTTGTGCTGGCCCTGAGTTTGGTTGAATTAATGATGCCTACTTTTAACCAATTAGTGGGGAAAAATATTAATCTCGTGGACAGCTTGTTCAGGGGTTATGGCCTGTTTTTTGGGTTTTTATTGTTATTGCTTATGATTTTGCTGGCGGTGGTCAGCGGAAGCTTTCCGGCTTTCGTACTATCGTCATTACCTCCGGCCGGTGTGCTTCGTGGAAATAATTTATTTTTGAAATATCGTGGTAAACAGCGGTTTACAGCCAGTGGCCTGCGCCGCCTGCTGGTTATTATTCAGTATTTGGTAGCCATTGGCATGTTTATTTCCACACTGGTGATGGCTGCACAAATTCATTTTGTCGAAAATCAACCCATGGGTTTCAACAAAGATAATGTGCTGGTAGTAAACCGCCCGCCCGACACCTCTTTCCGAAGCAGAACCACTGCTTTTGTTACTGCTTTAAAAAATGACACTGCCATTTTGGGTGTTACTACTGCTGCCAACATGCCGGGTTATCTGTCAGGTAAACTACTTTTTAACGTGGGCGACACCACACTGCACCACTCCAAAAGTATGAGTGCCTTTTTTATCGGGGATAATTATTTTCATTTGCTTGACATCCCTCTGGTTGAAGGTCGTTATTTTTCAAACCCATACAAAGCTGATTCCACGGAGGAACTTATAGTAAATGAAGCCGCCGTTAAGCTGCTGAAGCTGAAGCATCCGCTAGGCTTTGCCCTCAATTCGCCTTTCACAAAAAAGGGGAAAATCATAGGGGTAGTAAAGAATTTCAACTTTACCTCATTACATCAAAAAGTGGAGCCGCTGGTGTTTATTTACAGGCCTCATGCGGTCCAGTATATCGTACTGCGCATTAATCCAACGCAAAAACAGCAGGCATTGAAGCACTTGAAAAAAACATGGAAAGCCTTTAATCCTGGCTATAGCCTGCACGATACTTTTCTGAATGAAAAGCTGGACAGCCTGTACCAAAGCGACCAAAAAATTCTTTCTCTTTTTATTTATTTTACCATTTTTGTCCTGTTGATTTCAAGTCTTGGCCTTTATGGATTATCGGCTTTTCTAGTGGAACAGCGCTCAAAAGAAATCAGTATTCGCAAAGTATTAGGAGGGTCTGATAATAAAATCATACTGCTGATGGTGAAAGAGCACATGATTTTAGTGTTGTTGGCCGGCTTGCTCATCGTGCCGGTTGTTTACATTTTTTTGAGGCGCTGGCTCAACGGGTTTGCTTATCACATCGACTTACACCCCTGGTTTTTCGTAGCAGGTATTGTGATGGTTGCCATTATTGCATTTTTTACCGTGTTGATCCAGTCTGTTCAGATTGTCAGAAAAAGCCCTTCCTCTTCATTGAAATATGAATAGGAAGTGTACTGAGGTTAATAACCTCAGCTCGGCCTAAGCTTTGCTCACAGCTTCAGATAATTATATTCTAGAC
>CAJXKB010000040.1 GCA_913055825.1 uncultured Bacteroidota bacterium | reverse complement strand
CCACTGAAATTCAATCATTTACAGTGGACTTCCTTTTTTTGCTACCTTAAAAAGCGGAGAGTGAGGGATTCGAACCCCCGGACCCGTGAAGGTCAACGGTTTTCAAGACCGCCGCATTCGACCACTCTGCCAACTCTCCTTTGAGGCCGCAAAAATACACTTTTTTTCGTTTTTCTGCCTTTCATTTTTAAAATTTCCTTTCCCGGGTTCCAATGATGGAAACGCCAATTAAAATACTTGTTTATTTTTGTAAATCTTACAAAAATTAGAAGGAATGAGCAGAATTGCTGTTGTGATCTTAAATTTTAATGGAAGGAGTTTTCTGCAAAGATTTCTTCCATCTGTAATTCAATACAGTAAGGAGGCTGAAATTGTTGTGGCCGACAATGCTTCCACCGATGATTCCGTTGAATTCCTGAAAAGTCATTTTCCTGAACTCCGTTTACTGATCAATAATAAAAATAGTGGATTTGCCGGTGGTTATAATTGGGCGCTTTCGCAACTTGATTCCAAATATTTCGTTTTGTTAAATTCGGATATTCAGGTGACTGAAAACTGGCTTACGCCTTTGCTAAAGTTAATGGAATCTGACAAAAGTATTGCAGTCTGTCAGCCTAAAATTCTGAGTTACAATCAAAAGCAATTATTTGAATATGCCGGTGCTTCCGGTGGGTTTATCGATAAGCTGGGTTATCCTTTTTGCCGCGGACGAGTGTTTGAAAATTTGGAAATAGATAAAGGGCAGTATGATGATGCACGTGAAGTTTTCTGGGCTACGGGGGCTTGTATGTTTGTACGAGCGGATGTTTATCATGCTTTGGATGGTCTGGATGACGATTTTTTTGCACACATGGAAGAGATCGACTTTTGTTGGCGGGCAAAAAATGAGGGATTTAAAATTTATGTCCAGCCGGCTTCAATTATTTATCATGTTGGAGGGGGAACGCTTCCGCGAAACTCCTCACAAAAAACCTATTTGAATTTTCGGAATAATTTTGCCTTGCTTTATAAAAATTTGCCACAAAACCGGTTGTGGAAAGTTTTGATTATCAGGCTGTTTCTTGATGGATTGGCCGGACTGAAGTTTTTGTTGGAGGGTCACGGGAAAGATATGCTGGCGGTTGTCAGGGCTCATTTTTATTTCTATACACATTTAAATAAACTGAATATCAAGCGACATCAATTAACACAACAAGAAACCTCCATGATCTACCAAAAAAGCCTTGTGGTTGAACATTTCATCAGGGGGAGTAAAAAATTCCACCAATTCGATCCGTCCGACTTTTCATAGGAAATAGTGATGCAATGGTTGTAGATATATTAACTTTAGGCACTCCACACTTTAGGCACTCCACACTTTAGGCACTCCACACTTTAGGCACTCCACACTTTATCTCCTTTTCTCCTTCATCTGAAAATAGCGTAACGCCAGTCGATACGAATCCAATCCGAATCCCATAATTGAACCTACACAATTAGGAGCTATGAAACTCTGATGACGAAAATCCTCACGTGAGAAAATATTGCTGATATGTACCTCAATAACAGGAATATCAATGGCTTTGATGGCATCTCCGATGGCAATGGATGTGTGTGTATAAGCCCCTGCATTGAGAATAACACCATTAAAAATTCCCATGGCTTTGTGCAGCCGGTTAATAATTTCACCCTCCACATTCGACTGATAATATTCAATTTGTAAATCGGGAAAATCTTGCCGGATATCTTTTAAAACATCGTCAAAACTGCTGTGGCCGTAAATTTGGGGCTCTCGTTTACCCAACAAATTCAGATTGGGGCCATTGATAATGAGTATTTTCATGGAAAGGAAAATTAATTTATTTTTACAAAAATAGAGATTGAATCCGAAGTATGGTAATTTCTGAGAAATTTTATGAGGCTGTGGCCGATTATTTGTATTTGTTGGAACGGAATTATCCGTCCAAGTCGATGCTGAAACTGGTGGGCGATAAATATGCCCTGCCTTCGCACGAAAGGGTGATGTTGTATCGCGGACTGGCTACTGATTCGATGTTAAAAACCAGGAGGCGAAAGCAAATTTTGAATTTAACCGTCGCCATGCCGGTTTTTATTGACGGGTTTAACGTATGCCGGACCATTGGCAGCTATTTAAATGGTAACTTTATATTTGAGGGTATGGATGGGTTTTTGCGTGACGTATCGGAATTGCACCGTAAAAAACTCAGCTGGCCAATTTTGGAACGTGCGCTGCGGTTAATCATACTTTTTTTGAAAAATAATTCAGCAGGTGAGGTTTACTTCTATTTTGATAAACCCATTAGCCATAGTGGAAAAATGGTCGAATTATGTCACGACTTTTTAAAAGAATATCATTTAAAAGGTAGTGCGGAAACTGTATTTTCTCCGGATTATTGTTTGACAGAAGTAAAATCAGGAATTGTCTGTACCGCTGACTCTCATATTATTGATCAGTCGAAAGTTTCTGTTTTCGATTTAGCACGGGCTGTCCTGAATACAAATTTTAATCCCAGGATTTTTTCGTTAAAATAAAGCGTTAAAAACCTCAGTTCTTCAATTAGTCTCTTGTTTCAACAACCGTTTGTAGATACTAAAATTCTCATCATCAAAACAAACAAAATATACCTTTTCGGGATATTTATTTTCTAACAAAAATTTTTTGACTGTTACAATGGCAATTTTAGCGGCTTTTTCTTTGGGAAAACGATAAACTCCAGTACTTATGTTTGGGAAAGCAACGCTCGAACAGTTATGTACGGCGGCGAGCTGTAGGCTTCGGCGGTAACAAGCTGCCAACAGTTTTTCTTCGTTCTGGTTCCCTCCCCGCCAAACCGGGCCAACGGTATGAATAACGTATTTTGCCGGAAGCCGGTAAGCTTGTGTGATTTTTGCATCACCCGTATCACAACCATGTAACAAGCGGCATTCGGAAAGCAATTCGGGACCGGCAGCCCTGTGAATAGCGCCATCTACGCCTCCACCTCCCAACAGCGTACGGTTGGCAGCATTTACAATGGCATCTGTTTTTAGTTTGGTAATGTCATCCTTCACAAGAAATATTCCGGTAGTTTCCATAGTCTTAAACTTTTCTTTTTACAAGGAGTTGCGCATGCCGGTAATCCATAACTTCCACTTTTTCATCTTTGTCGATAAACCGGTGGATGGCCAGCGCATCAAAAATATCCCCCTCAATTTTTACTTTACCGGCCGGACGTAGTTTTGTTAAACAAATTCCTTCTTTTCCAATCATTTTTTGGTATTGTTCTGAAGCTGAAGTGTAGCCTTCTGATTTTTTTTGAGTTTTAACCAATCCGAGATAACTGAAACGTTGCGAACTAAATAGTTTTTTGGTAAAATAAAGGGAAGAGCTCAACGACAGAAAAATAGCAATAATTACAATGGAAAATGCCTTCGCGAGGGCAGATAAATCGTATTCGAACAGTCCCGGGCCTGAATTTCGGGTCATGCTCAACGTCAGACCAGCAACAGTGAAAACAATCCCCAGAATACCGGCAATACCAAAACCGGGGATAATAAATATTTCAAGCGCAATCAAAACCAGTCCCACCACAAAAAGAAGGATGTCCCAATGATTGGCAAGGCCTTGAATATACAAAGGGGCAAAATAGAGCAGGGCAGCTGTAATAGCTGCTGCAAGCGGGAAGCCGATTCCGGGAGTTTGTAATTCAAAGTAAATTCCACCGATGATGATCATAATGAGCAGGCCACTAATCCAGGGTTGAACAAAAAAGCGGATTATTTTGTCAGTGGCAGTCAGGTGAAAGGTGATAAGCTGATAATTTTTTACGCCTGCATGAGCCATAATTTCTTTGATGTTGTTCACCTCTGCTTCACAAAAGCCGTTTTTAATGGCTTCGGAGGGTGTCATGCTCAGTACTTGTCCCGAATCACTTACCCCCGGAACTACAATCCTGGGATCGACCATGGCCTGTGCAATATAAGGATTACGACCGGTGGCTTCGGCAGTGGAACGCATCAAAGATCGCATGTAAGACTGATATTTGTCGGGCAGCGGTTTTCCCTGCTGATCAACTACTGTGGCAGCTCCAATGCTGGCACCCGGCGCCATGTAAATGCTGTCGCATGCCAATGAAATTAATGCACCGGCAGAAGCGGCATTCTTATCAATAAACACGTAAACGGGAAGTTGATAATCCAACAATTTTGTCCGGATGGAGTCCGCTGCATCCAGCAGCCCGCCATACGTATTCATTTGGATGAGAACAATAGCTGCTTTTTCTTCCCGGGCTTGCAACAGGGCTTGCCGTGTGGTGTGCCAAACCGGCGGGGCAATCATCTCTTTGATGTCAAAAGTGAAAACCCTGGTTTGGTAAACCGAGTCAGTTTTAGCATAAAGCGAAATTGACGTGCTAAACAGAAACAAAATAAAAAGGCAATATGTTTTGTGTAAAAAATGCATGGGCTTTATTCATTACTTTGCTTTGTCTCACGCATCTCGTGCATCTTCCTGTATTTTTTACGCCATGCACGACGGCTCCAGTATTTTCCCCAGTAAATATTGGTCCATAAACGTTCGTGAAAATAATACAGGACTAATTTTACGACCACATCCACACTCGCTATGGCTGTGGCGTATTGCAAAACCTGGCTGTCCGTTTTGTTAGTGGAATACCTGACAACCAGGAAACTTATGATAAAAGTAGCACCCGACGCAATAAATCTCCAGCTGATAGCTTTTAAGATACTTCTTGTGGGGCTGTCTTTTTTAAATCTGTTTCTATTTACCATATTACAAAAATATAGTTTTTGTCTGTTTGACCGGCTTATTTAAAATAAGTTGATATTTTATTCGTAAATTCATTATGAATCAGTTTGTTGGAAGCAATAATCTCTTTACCGAATACAAACTCATTACTTCCGTTAAAGGTAGTTACTTTTCCGCCGGCCTGTTGAACAATAAATGCTCCTGCTGCCACATCCCAGGGATTAAGCCCGTATTCATAAAAGATATCGAAGCGGCCGGCGGCCACATAGGCCAAATCAACAGCGGCGGAGCCTAAGCGCCTGACACCCCGGCTGTTTTGCATCATGTCTTTGAATAATGCAAGGTAAGCATCCAATCGTGAATAGTCGTAATATGGAAATCCGGTGGCCAATAAGGATTTATCAAGGATAGGTGTTTTGGAAACATGAATCGGCTTTCCGTTGAGTAATGCCGGTCCGTCCTGCCAGGCATAAAAGGCTTCTTTCAAGTTGATTTCGTAAACAACACCCAACCGTGTTTCTGTGCCTTCGGTAAGCGCAATTGAAATGGAAAACAGGGGAATCTTATGAATGAAGTTTGTTGTTCCGTCCAACGGGTCAATAATCCAGTTGAATTGTTCACTTCTTTTTAACCGGTCATCTTCCTCGGCAATAAAACCTGTGCCGGGTAATATTCTACTTAACTCTTTTATTAGTAAGGCTTCTGCCTTTTTATCAACATAAGTTACCAGGTTGTGTGTGCCTTTGTATTCTACATCCGATTCGGAAAGTCCGGCTAACTCACCATGTATCATTTGTCCAACTGATTGGCATAAATTTACAACCTGTTTTGTAATACCTTCAAAATCGATATTTTTATTACTCATTTTATTAAACTATTATGAATTTTAAGTACCTGTGGGATCAAAAATCGTTTGTTATTACTAACAATCACGAAATCAGCTTTTTCATTTTTCTTTTCGTCAGGCCATTGCATGGCCATCCGGTTTTCAACAGCCTGCCGCGTGAGTTGATCCCGCTTCATAATCCGGAGTATTCTTAACTCAACAGGGGCAGAAACATTAATGATTTTATCGAAATAAACATCTAATCCGTTCTCAAAAATAACGGCAGCTTCGTGTAAAGTATATACGGCATTGGCATGTTGTTCCAACCAATTTGCATATTGCTGCATCATTCGGGGATGAATGATGTTGTTTATGGTTTGTAATGCCTTTTTATCATTAAATATCAGTGCAGCCAGTTTGGATTTGATGAGCTTATTATGCATATCGAAAATATCATCGCCAAAGGCTTCTCTTACTGATTGTTGCACACGGACATCCCCATAAAGTGCTTTGGCCTGTTGATCAGCATAAAACACAGGTATTCCCAAGGTCTCAAACACTTTACAGGCAGCGCTTTTCCCGCTTCCGATATTTCCGGTGATGGCTACTTTTTTCATTAATTTGCTAATTCAAAATTAAAAATTCCACTTCAACAGGGTCAATACGCACATTACTGATTTCATGAGGTTTTGCAATTAGTTTCAGGTTTAGCTTTTTAACTTTTCGTAAATTAATGTTTTTTGTGTCGGGAACCACCTTAAATTGGTTGACATGCACCTTATTGTAGTCCTTTAAAAACACATTAAAATAAAGGGTCGTATAACTGGGAAAAGTACGGATAGGCTTGCGAGTATTGGTTACATCAATGGGCACTTTTAAAGAAGATTCGGTGAATTTTTCCACTTCCAGCTTTATTACTACTGTTTTCGGGCTGATCCTGATCTGATGTGGAAAAGGATTGACCAGCCTGGCTTTAACGTCAAGGTTGGACGACAGGTCTTTTAATGATATGGTTGTCGTATTTATTTTTAAAATACTGTCGATTAAATTTCTGGGACCATAAATATATACTTTTTTAGGGATGGTTGTTACTGCATACAATGCATGTTGACTTTTAAAAGTAAGATCGAGTTTGGGTAAAATGGTAATGGACTTCTTCTCAACTGTTTCCATCCTGAAGATCAAATCGGATTTGGAAAAGGTAATACTGTTTTCCGAAATCCCCAGTTCAGTGGCAACATTCTCTTTTATATTATTGCTGGAAATACGATATATATCATCCCGTAAATGATGCACCTGACATTGAGACAGGTTTATATCAAGAATTTTTAGCTTTCCGGTGAGCAGTAAATTTAGTATGTTATAGCCATTTGCCTTGAATCCGATATTTAAGCTGCTGTCCTGCAATGTGGTTACTGTTTTGTCTTTAGGGGCATTGTTATAACGCAGCCTTAAAGTGTAGTTTACCGCATAGTCTCCTGACAATTTAATTAACACCCAGAAAAGAGCAGCCAGTAAAATGCAAATAAAAAAGATGATGTGATCTTTTTTTCTTTTGGCTTCCTCAATTCCTGTGTTTTGTAGCTTTTTGGAAAGCTCCTGTCGGGTTCTTTTTTCCATTGGTGTAAAAGTACTGAAATCTGCAAATCTATGGCACTCTTTTATCGCTTTGCTGTTAAAGAAATAGAAGGTGACTTTGATATGATACTGTCGAACAGTGTATTTTTATGGATTGTTTTTTTTCCGAAGTAATGTTTAAAAACAGAATTGCAGTGTGTATCAGATTAAACCAGAGCTTGTGGCAAATAGTTATGTAAAGTTATTAACATCGGGAAAAATGAAACACTAAAATTTTACCTTTGTTTAACTGGGGTTACAAATTGATTATCCTGATTTACAAATAAATATGCAATAGAATACGATGTTTCTGATATACGATACCGAAACCACGGGCTTGCCAAAAAATGATAAAGCACCCTTAAATGATTTTGAAAATTGGCCGCGTTTGGTGCAGCTGGCATGGCAAATCCATGATGAAAACGGAGAGTTGATTCAAGTTCATAACTTCATTGTGAAACCGGAAGGGTTTATTATTCCACGAGGGGCTGAGAAAGTGCACGGAATTTCAACCGAACGTGCCCAAAGGGAAGGCAAGGATCTTCTTTTTGTTTTGCAAACTTTTAATGAATCTCTGAAAAAGGCCGATGTGGTGGCCGGCCATAATGTCGAATTCGACAATACTATCATGCAGGTTGAATATTTGCGCAAGCAATTGCCAACACCATTGATGGAAAAGACTATTATTGACACAAAAGAAGCTTCCACAAATTATTGTGCTATTCCGGGTGGCCGCGGGGGTAAGTTTAAATGGCCGCGTTTGGCTGAACTGCATATCAAACTTTTTGGTAAAGATTTTGATGCCGCACATAATGCTTCTGCTGATGTGCAAGCAACTGCCCGATGCTTTCTGGAGTTGATACGTATCGGTGTTATCACAGCGGATATGCTTAAGGTTTCGCCGGAATCTGTTCTTAATTTTCAAAAAAATCACTCGGAACCTATATTACCTATCGGTTTGGATGTTAGTGAATTCCATGAAGAAGAGAAATTGGTTGAAGAAGTTGAAACCGGGAAACAGGAGGACACTTTTGGAGATCAGCATAAGTCGTTGGAAGAGGCTAATTTTACCCATCTTCATGTGCATACACAATTTTCTGTGTTGGATGGTTTGTCGAAGATCCCGGCTTTGATAAAAAAAGCAAAGGCGGACGGAATGACCGCAGTGGCCATTACCGACCACGGTAATATGTTTGGCGCAAAGGCTTTCCACGTGGCAGCGACAGCAGAAAAGATTAAGCCTGTTTTGGGTTGTGAAATGTATGTGGCACGCCGGGGCTTAACTGTTAAAGAGTCAAAAATAGATGCTTCGGGCTGGCACCTTGTTTTGTTGGCAAAAAACCGTCAGGGTTACGAAAACTTGTTGGCTCTTGTTTCCAAAGCATGGACAGAAGGTTATTATTATAAACCCCGCGTGGATAAAGAAGCCCTGCGGGAACATCACGAAGGACTTATGGCCCTTACAGCTTGTTTGGGTGGCGAAATTCCCGATAAAATTGTACATGATGGAGAGGAAAAAGCAGAGGAAGCTTTAAAAGAATATCTTGATATTTTTGGAGATGATTTATATCTGGAACTTCAACGGCACAAAAGCGGCGATCCTGAAATGGATCGTAAAGTATATGAGGATCAGGTGTATGTGAACAAACAACTGCTTCGTTTTTCAAAGAAGTATGGAATAAAGGTGGTGGCCACAAATGATTCACATTTTATAAATGCCGAAGATGCAGATGCACACGATCGGCTTTTGTGTATTGGTACTGCCAGTTATTTGGATGAAACTAACCGTCTGCGTTACACACGGCAGGAATGGTTCAAAACCCAAAAGGAAATGAAGCTGCTTTTTGCGGATGTGCCCGAAGCAATTATCAATACGCAGGAAGTAGCTGATAAAGTTGAAACTTATGAGCTGAACCGGAAACCGATTATGCCGGAGTTTAAGATTCCCGATACTTTTAAAGATGCTGATGATTATTTACGCCACATTACTTTTGAAGGGGCTAAAATGCGATATGGCGAACCCCTTCCGCAAGAGGTGGTCGAACGCATTGATTTTGAGTTGGATACCATAAAAAATATGGGGTTTCCCGGTTATTTTCTTATTGTTTGGGATTTTTTAAAAGCAGCCCGCCAAATGGATGTCGCTGTAGGGCCGGGGAGGGGGAGTGCCGCCGGATCGGTGGTGGCTTATTGTCTTCAGATTACCCAAATTGACCCTATCAAATATCACCTGCTGTTTGAACGGTTTTTAAATCCCGACAGGATTTCAATGCCTGATATTGATATTGATTTTGATGATGATGGACGTGAACGCGTTTTGCATTGGGTTTCCCAAAAATATGGCAAAGAAAGAGTAGCTCACCTGATCACTTTCGGAACGATGGCTGCCAAGTCGGCAATCCGCGATGTGGCCCGTGTACAACGTCTTCCTCTTTATGAAGCAGACCGGTTGGCAAAATTAGTCCCCGAACGGCCCGGGATTACTTTGAAGGATGCCATAAAAGAAGTGCCGGAGTTGAAACAGGAGCTTGAAAAGGGCCGTCCCGAGATTTCATCTGTACTTAAAAACGCCCTGAGCCTTGAAGGTTCGGTTCGAAACACAGGTACACATGCCTGTGGAATTATTATTGCACGCGACAGGCTGGACAAATACGTTCCGGTTTCTACAGTAAAAGAATCGGTGTTGGAATATGCTACCCAATATGATGGCAAATATGTGGAAGATGTTGGGTTGTTGAAAATGGACTTTCTCGGTTTGAAAACACTTTCAATTATAAAAGAAGCACTTGATAATATCAAAATGTCGAAGGGTGTAAGTGTTGATATTGACCATGTTCCCCTTGATGATGAAGCTACTTACCGTTTGTACAGCAATGGAGAAACTACAGGGTTGTTTCAGTTTGAATCGGACGGGATGAAAAAATATTTGCGCGATCTGAAACCTACTCGTTTTGAAGACCTTATTGCCATGAACGCCTTGTACCGTCCGGGCCCCATGGCGTATATACCTAATTTTATTGCCCGGAAACACGGCCGTGAGAAAATAGAATACGACTTGCCGGTAATGGAAGATATCCTGAAAGAAACCTATGGTATTACTGTTTACCAGGAACAGGTGATGTTGCTTTCGCGAACCATGGCAGGGTTTACCCGCGGTCAGTCCGATTCGTTGCGTAAAGCCATGGGAAAGAAAAAACTCGCTGAAATGGCCAAGCTTAAGGTTGAATATCTGAACGGTTGCGAAAAAAATGGGATTGACAAGGTAAAAGCTGAAAAGGTTTGGAAAGACTGGGAAGAGTTTGCCAAATATGCTTTTAATAAATCACATGCTACCTGTTATTCTTATGTCTCATACCAAACCGCCTATCTGAAAGCGCACTATCCGGCTGAATATATGGCTGCGGTTTTGAGCCGGAACTTAAGTGCCATTGACAAGATTACTTTTTTTATTAAGGAATCTAAACGAATGGGTATTCCCGTATTAGGGCCTGACATCAACGAAAGCTCAAAAAATTTTACGGTTAACAAAGCAGGTGCCATTCGATTTGGACTGGCAGCAATAAAAGGCGTGGGAAGCAGTGCTGTGGAAGATGTAATTCGTGAGAGAAATGAAAACGGCCCTTTCAAAAATATTTTCGATTTTGTAAAACGTGTCAACCTTAAATCGGTTAACCGTCGCAGCCTTGAGGCTCTTGCCAAAGCAGGTGCTTTTGATACATTCGAAAATATGCACAGGGCTCAATATTTTCAAAAAGATAACGAAAACAGTCCGGAATTTCTTGAGAAAATTGCACGTTTTGGTTCCAAATTTCAGGAAAAGAAAAATTCCAACCAGGTTTCTCTCTTTGATGATGAAAACTCTATCGAAGTTAACGATCCGGATGTGCCGGCCTGTGAGCATTGGCCTGCACCAGTGCAACTTCGATACGAAAAAGAAGTAACGGGTTTCTATATCTCAGGCCATCCCCTTGATGATTTTGAAGCTACTATTAAATATGTGTGCAATACTGATATTGCTAACTTAAGAAACAATCAGGCTGCTTTTAAAAATAAAGACGTTTATTTTGCAGGGATGGTGACGCAAGCGGCACAGAAAACAACTAAAAATGGTGCTTTTTTTGGCGTTTTTTCCCTGGAGGATTTTACGGGAACAATGGACCTGCGGTTGTTTTCTGAAAATTATCTGCGAATGAAACATATGCTGGTGGTGGGTAATAACTTGTTTATCAAAGCCCGTGTGGAAGTGAGCCGTTTCGATGAAAACAAGCTGAACCTCAACATCAACCAAATTATGTTGCTTGAAGATGCAATGAACAAGGTGATTAAGAAACTTACACTGGTTATTGATCCGGAGAATATTAACGATGGGTTAATTGATAATTTGTTAACGATGGTTCGTGACTATCAGGGAGAAACCGCGCTTTACATTTCATTGAAAGAGCAGGATAAAAAACGCTCCATGATTTTGCGGTCGAAATTGGCAAAAGTGGATGCCCGTTTATTTCTGAACCACCAGCACCGCATTGAACCGGTGGAGATTAAGCTCAGCCGATGATTAGGCATGCATAAATTTAAATTCCAAATTACAATAGTCAGGTTTCAAATAAATTCCAAAACTTCTAAACAGTTGATATCACAATTTTTCTTGTATGATTTGAATGAAATGATGTGGAATTAAATTGCTATGCTTAATTTTGGGCATAATCTTTGGAAGTCGGAAAAGCATGAGGAAAAAATTATTTCTTGTTTCTATTTTATGGATATTTTATATGCCTGTCGCTTTGAGTCAGAACCCAAAAGCTAAAATTGGCAAGGATACCATAGTGATGACGAAAGATAGTATTCCGGTGATCGATTTAAGCGAAATTGAAATTCTATCCTCAAAAAGATATCGCTCGCGTTGGCGTCATCGTCGAATTACACGACTTATTTATAATGTGAAAAAGGTATATCCTTATGCTAAAACTGCCGGCGCCCTCTTGCGTATGTATAATGTGCGTTTGCAAAAAGCAAAAAATGATGCGGAGAGAAAAAAAATCATGAAAAAGGCAGAGGAAGAGATAAAAAGCCGTTACAGTAAACCACTTCAGCAGTTGACTTTTAGGCAGGGAATTATTCTTATTAAACTAATCGACCGTGAAACAGGGAATTCGTCCTATGGTTTGTTGCAACAATTACGCGGTAAATTCACAGCTTTTTTTTATCAGGCATTTGCCCGTTTGTGGGGTTACAATTTAAAATCGCGTTACGATCCCAAAGGCAGGGACAAAGAAATTGAAGCCATTGTACGCCTGATTGATCAAGGAAGAATTTGAGGCTCACTTTCCCCTTCCTTGTAAAACAATTAAAATGGTGTATATCATAATCTTAAAATCCATGGCCAGCGACATGTTTTCAAGGTACAGTAAATCGTATTGAAGGCGGGTGACCATTTCGTCTATTGAAGAAGCATAGCCATATTTTACCTGTCCCCATGAGGTGATACCGGGTTTTATTTTCATCAGGAGCCGGTAATGAGGAGCTTTTTCTACAATTTGGTCAATATAATACTGTCGTTCAGGTCTCGGTCCAACCAAAGACATATGGCCTATTAATACGGTAAAAAACTGTGGAATTTCATCTAATCGGACTTTACGGATAAACAGTCCGAAAGGTGTAATTCGGGGGTCGTCGTCCGATGATAATTGAGGGCCGTCTTTTTCAGCATCTACATACATCGAACGGAATTTGTACATAGTGAAGGGCTTTCCTTTGTGCCCGATGCGTTTTTGTTTGAAAAGAATAGGGCCGGGCGAAGATAGCTTAACGCCGAGGGCAGTGAACAAAAAGACGGGCGACATGAAAATTAGTACCGCAAGAGAGGCCACGATATCGATCATCCGTTTTATACTTTGCTGCCAGTCGGGCATCAGGTCAGGAGAAATTTCTATCAACGGGGTATGAAAAATACCGGAAACTTTTACCGATCCGAATAAAATGTCCTGAATAACAGGAATAACTTTGATAATAACATTCGTCTCTTCCAGTTCCGAAATAATTCGTTGAATGGTATCTTTTTCTGTTCTTTCAATAGCAATAATTACTTCTTCTGCCCTGGTGGCTATAATGATTTTGTTGAGCTCCCGGTATGTGCCCAAATTGGGAAGGTGCTTTGCCATTTTGAAATTTTTGCGGTCGTGCACATTTACAAAGCCGACAAATTTATTGCCTGACGAAACCTCTTCATTACTTATATCGTGAAACACTTTTTCGGCATTTCCATTGCTTCCTATTATTATGGTGTTAAACCCTATTTCTCCACGATGTATTTTATTAACCGTATGTGTGGTTAATAAAAGCCGAAAGGTATAAGTAAAACTAAATTGTAAAATAAAAAGCGCAATAAAAGATTCATAATACGATTTATAGCTATGGATCATGTCATCGAGGATGAGGCCAAAAAATAAAACAATCACCCCAATCAAAATGCTACCGAGCGTTTGCCCTAATTCTTTTAAGCGGGCTTTTCGGTAAATGCGGCGGTAGGTTCCCGACATTAAATACAATGCAAGCCAGAATAAAGGAATGAAAATTATGCCTAACCAAAATTTCCGGTCATCGTAAATTTCATTAAGATGTGAAAATATTATCGGGTCTTCATTGATCTTTCTATATAAATAAAATAATCCCCAGGCAACCATTGCAGCTAACCAATCCAGAAAAACATACTTTGCGACCTGTAGGTTTTTATTCATGTGTGTTGAATTCGGCTTTTAAATTTGACACTTTTGTCTTAGGCATTATTAAACTTCAGGTTATTGGTATGTGGATAACGATTTTTCTTTTTTGTTATTGCCAACAAGGTATGAAATTATATTTTACTGTTTACCAAACTAAGCTTGTCATTAATCATAGCGGTAATTTTTAGTGCGTGATAAGCATCGGAAATCGAAACGCTGACATCAAGTTGGTGATGGACAGCATGAATCAAATGAGTGAGTGCCGCGTTAATCTTAGTTAGGTTTTGATCAGTAACAGGCATTGTTTCCGGTATATTTTCCTCTTTATTACCTAAACTTCCCAACAAGTAAATTTTTTGGTTTAATAAATCAATTTGTAAACGAGAACCTTCCTGATAAACGCGTATCTCATGCGTTGTCCCGGTGGCGATTCGGCTGGTTGTGATATTCGCAACGGCACCATTGTCAAAAGCCAGGCGGGTATTAACCAAGTTGGGATTGTTGCCAAAAACATTTACTGCAGTGGCTTCTACGCTTTTAATGTTGGCTTTTATAAGGCTGGTTACCAAATCAATGTCTCCGGGCATAATGTCGTTTACTACAGGACTTTTGTCTGATGCATGATCAAATGAAAGCGATCGTCGCAGTTCTACATACATGGGTTGTTTAATATACTTAAGGGCTGTTTGAAAGGCCGGATTAAACCGGTCGGAAAAACCTACCTGCACCTGCACATGAGCTTCACCGGCCAATTCCATCAATGAAACCAATTCTTCCGGCTTTGATCCTACAGGTTGTTCCAAATAAACATGTTTGGAGTTTTTTATGGCCTCTGATGCCAAATAGGGGTGCGAAAGCTGTGGCGAAACAATATCTACGATCTCACTTTGCCGAATTAATTCTTGTGTGGCGGCAAAAACCTGCACCTGATATTTTTGTCCAATGTCTCTTGCTTTTTGAGCATCAGAATCGTATAACCCGGCTATTTCTATTTCGGGATTTTGTAGCAACGCTTTCAGATGTATTTGTCCCAAAGGGCCCGCTCCGAGTAGGCCTATTTTCATCATGCTATTTTTTTTCAAAAGTAAAGCCCGGATTGTTTAAATTCGCAGGACAAAAAAAGAAGTAACCAACAGCAATTGTTGATAAATGGAAGATACATACAGGCATAAGGGTTTAAGGAAAAAACTGGTTGACGAAATACGTAAAAAGGGAGTTTTAGATGAAAATATATTGGGGGCCATTAACCGTGTACCCAGGCATTTATTTCTTGATTCGGGCTTTTTGAACTTTGCCTATGAAGACAAACCTTTCCCCATCGGTTCCGGTCAAACCATATCGCAACCTTATACAGTGGCTTTTCAAACACAATTGTTGGACGTGCAGCCGGGCGATAAAATTCTTGAAATTGGAACCGGTTCCGGTTATCAGGCCTGCGTGTTGGAAGAATTGGGCGCTGAAGTTTATTCCATCGAAAGGCAACAAAAATTGTTTGTGAAAACCAAAACCTTGCTGACTCAAATGGGATATAAGGCCAAGCTGATATTGGGAGACGGATATCTGGGTTTACCCGATAAGGCTCCTTTTGATGCTATCTTAATTACTGCAGCAGCTCCCGAAGTTCCCGAAATCCTTTTTGAACAGCTGAAAAACGGAGGGGTTTTGGTTTCTCCGGTAGGTGGAGGTTCTGTGCAAACCATGATGCGTTTTACAAAATCCAAATCAGGAAAGTTGACTAAACAAACCTTTGGGGCCTTCCAGTTTGTCCCTTTACTGAAAAATGTTGCAAACGATTGAGGTTTCCTGAACCTGTTAATAACTTTTTTTAATAATTGTAATGTATATCTAATCAATATTTTATACTAATGATTTTTCGGTAAACAAGCTTTTAAATGCTTAATAATTTGTAGAGGTGTGAAAAAATAAATAGTTTTGTCTCATCGTTAAATAAAACAATTAACATATATTTAACATCTCATATTTCATCATTTATTTGATCTTAATTTGATAATTATTACACTATGATAATGAACATGTATGTTACTGTGAAGAAGTTGCCAGTAAAAGGCTTAACTTCCTTTCTTTTCCTGTTTTTTATCCTTTTGTCTTCCATTTCTGTACATGCCCAAACTGCTGAAGCAGCAAAAAATTTTGCCGAATGCAGGGCTTGTCACACCATTGGCGGTGGGCGGTTGGTTGGGCCCGATTTAAAAGGGGTAACTGAAAAACACAGCGAAAAATGGCTGGTTAGTTTTATCAGGAATTCACAGGAAATGGTAAAGTCGGGCGACAAAGAAGCGGTTAAAATATTTAACGAATACAGCAAAATACCCATGCCGTCGCATCCTGCCTTGTCCGATGCACAAATCAAAGATATTCTGCTTTATATTAAAAATGGAGGCAAGGTTGCAGGGGCCGGACAAGCTAAGGAGAAATCAAATGTAAAGAAAACTGAAGCTACTGAAACAGTCAGTGCTGTTGAGCATAACCTGAACAATCAGCGCGAAGGAAGAAATAATTTGGGCATTACGGCATTAATTATGGGAATACTGATGTTGTTAAGCCTTATCGATTTAATTTTTACTCATTATCTCAAAGCTAAATGGGTGCATTATATCATTGTGCTTTCCGGGCTTTGGGTAGTTGGTGAGTGGTCTTATGATTTTGCTACCAGTCTGGGCAGGCAACAGTATTATCAGCCTGATCAACCTATTTGGTTTTCGCATAAAGTGCACGCCGGGCAAAATCAGATCGATTGCGAATATTGCCATTTTACTGCCGAAACAAGCATGCATGCAGGTATTCCCCCTGCCTCGGTATGTATGAACTGTCATTCACAGGTAAAACAGGGCAAACGCACCGGAAAAAAAGAAATAGCCAAAATATATGCAGCCATCAGGAAAAATAAACCTATCAAGTGGGTAAAAGTAGATAATCTTCCTGACTTTGTGTATTTTAATCATGAGCAACATGTAAAAGTCGGAAAGCTGGATTGTAAGGAATGCCATGGCGATGTGGCACAGATGGATCAGATAGCTCAGGTAAACGACCTGAGTATGGGCTGGTGTCTCGATTGCCACAGGAAACATAAAGTCCAGTTTGTGAACAACAAATTTTATGCACAATACAAAGCCTTGCACGATAAGCTAAAAGCCGGCAAAATTAAGGACGTAACAGTGAAGATGGTCGGTGGTGAGGATTGTCAGAAGTGCCATTATTAGGCTTTAATTTAATAAAAACTAATTCCATTAATAAGTGTTATGGAGAAGAAATATTGGCAAAGTTTTGAAAATTATAAAAAGATTCGGAAAGAACAAGCTTCCGGTAATGAAGCTGCTCCCGAGTTTTCTGTAGAAGGACTTGATGAATCGGAATTAAAAGGCAAATCAAGCCGTCGCGATTTTCTGAAAATGATGGGTTTTTCGGTAAGTGCAGTGGCGTTGGTGTCGAGTTGCCAGATGCCTGTCAGAAAGGCGATCCCCTTGCTGAACAGGCCACAGGAGCTTGTCCCTGGCGTGGCCAATTATTATGCTTCTACTTTTTTTGATGGCAATGAGTATTGCAGCATATTGGTGAAAACCCGCGAAAGTCGTCCCATAAAAATTGAGGGAAATGAACTTTCCCCGATTTCTCAACGTGCCACAACCGCAAAAGTGCAGGCCTCTGTATTAAATCTTTATGATGATGCCCGTCTGAAAGGGCCATTAAAAGGAGGAAACAAAACCAGCTGGAAAACTATTGACCAGGAAATTGCTGCCAAACTAAACGAACTGAAAACCTCGAATAAAGAGGTGATTTTGATGACTTCGACACTTATCAGCCCCTCCACCCGGAAATTGATTGGTGATTTTGCCAATATGTACCCCGCTTTAAAATGGGTACAGTACGATCCTGTATCCATGTCGGCCATACGTAAAGCCAATGAGCTGAATTTCGGTAAAGCACTTATTCCGTTTTATCATTTTGAACATGCCGAGGTAATGGTAGGTTTTAATGCTGATTTCCTTGGAACCTGGCTTATGCCGACAACTTTTTCCAAACAATTCTCAAAAGGCCGTAAAATAAAAGACGGACAAAAAACTATGTCGCGGCTTTACCAGTTTGAAACCAATATGTCGCTTACGGGTTCCAATGCCGATTACCGCTATCCGATAAAGCCTTCGGAAGAATCTGCTGTTTTGCTGAAATTGTATAATGTACTGGCAGAGAAAGTTGGCGCAACCACTTATCCTGGTTCCACGGTTAATACGGATGTAAACCAAGTTGCCAAAGATTTACTGAAAGCCAAAGGGAGGTCGTTAGTGGTCTCGGGCACTAATGATCTGAATATCCAGCTGATTGTCAATGCGATAAACAGCCTGCTTGGTAATTACGGCAAATCAATTGATTTAAGCCGCCCGGTAAACCTGAAACAGGGATTAGAGAAAGAGATGATGGCTGCTTTGTCTGATATTGAAGCCGGTAAAGTAGGAGGGATGTTGTTTTATAACGTGAATCCGGCTTACGATTGTGTTCATGTCGACAGGTTCGTCAAAGCAATGGAAAAGGTGCCGTTGAAAGTGTCCTTTGCCGAAACCATAGACGAAACAGCCGCCCTTTGCGATTATGTTTGTCCTGATAATAATTATCTGGAATCGTGGAATGATGCCGAACCTGTGAAAGATTATTTCAGTATCACCCAGCCTGTTATACGCCCTGTTTTTAATACCCGTCAGTTTCAGGATAACTTGCTGATATGGATGAATAACGGAGTTTCATTTGCTGATTATTTGGAAAATTATTGGAAGACGACTTATTTCCCTAAACAAAAAAAATACGAAAGCTTTGATAAATTCTGGTTTACATGCAAACAAGAAGGTGTTTTTCAATCTGAAACTGATCCGGAGAAATTAACTTCTTTTAAAGGCCAAAATTTAAAAGCCGAAAAACCGTTGAAAAATGGATTGGAGTTGGCTTTGTACGAAAAGATATCCATGGGCAATGGTAAATTTGCCAATAACCCCTGGTTGCAGGAACTTCCCGATCCGGTTTCCACGGCAACATGGGATAATTACATTTGTGTACCACCTTTGTATGCAGACAAAGAGGGTTTAAAGCAGGAAGATGTCCTTAAGATAAACGGTAAAATTGAATTGCCGGTTTTGATTCAGCCCGGGCAGGCTGAAGGAACTGTTGGAATAGCCATTGGTTATGGCCGGACGGAGGCCGGTAAAGTGGGAAACGGCGTTGGAAAAAACGTTTACGAATTGATCAATACGGTTACCGGATTTAAGAACCTTTTGGGTACATCTGTAAAGATTGAAAAAACATCAAAAACCTATCCGCTGGCACTTACACAGACTCATCACGTTATGGAAGGCCGCCCCATTGTTCGTGAAACAGTTCTGGGCTCATTTATAAAGAATTCTGCATCGGGAAACGAAGAACACGAGGAATTCTTAAAAAACGAAAATTTCAGTCTTTACCCTGAGCCTAAGTTTGATGCCTTTCAGTGGGGATTGTCTATTGATTTAAACAGTTGTACCGGATGTAGTAATTGTTTGATTTCCTGCCAGGCTGAGAATAATGTTGCTGTGGTTGGAAAAGAACAGGTAAAACTTGGACGAATCATGCACTGGATTCGCGTGGACAGGTATTATTCCGAAATAGCTGAAAATCCTGAAGTATTTCATATGCCGGTGATGTGTCAGCAGTGTGACAATGCTCCCTGCGAAAATGTTTGCCCGGTAGCTGCTACTACGCACAGCGATGAGGGATTGAACCAGATGGCGTATAACCGGTGTATTGGTACCCGCTATTGTATGAATAACTGTCCTTACAAAGTACGTCGTTTTAACTGGTACGAATATGTCAACAATAACAGTTTTGATTATAATATGAATTCGGAGCTGGGTAAAATGGTACTTAACCCGGATGTTACTGTTCGTCAGAGAGGAGTTGTGGAAAAATGTACGTTTTGTGTTCAGCGAATCCAGGAAAAGAAATTGGCTGCCAAATCTGAAAATAGAGAGTTGCGTGATGGTGAAATTAAAACGGCCTGTCAACAAAGCTGCCCTACGGATGCCATTCAATTTGGTAATTTGCTGGATAAAGAAAGTAGGGTAAGTAAATCAAATGAAACGAAAAGGATGTATCATTTGTTGGAATCACTCCACACGTTGCCGTCAACCAGTTATTTAACGAAAGTAAGAAATAAAGAAGCGTAATAAAAACAGTCGTATAATGTATAATGCAAAAGTAAGAGGCGTCTTAATTGAAGGGGGCAAAACCTATCAAGATATAACGAGAGATGTCCTGAGGCCTTTGGATACTGGTAAAACGCCACTCTGGTGGTGGATTGCATCCTTCTTTGCCAGTGCAATGCTGGTTTGGGGAGTTTGGGGTTTTTATAATACAATTGTTAATGGAATTGGTACATGGGGCCTGAATAACAGCGTCTCGTGGGGCTGGGCCATCATCAACTTTGTTTGGTGGATCGGAATTGGACATGCCGGTACCGCATTTTCTATTTTTCTGTTGGTATTGCATCAAAGATGGAGAACTTCCATTAATCGTGCTGCTGAAGCCATGACAATTTTTGCTGTGATGGCAGCCGGAATGTTCCCGTTAATTCACATGGGACGGATATGGAATGGCTTTTTTATTATGCCTTATCCCAATACGCGCGGCCCTTTGTGGGATAACTTCAATTCACCGCTTTTTTGGGATGTTGTAGCTATAAGCACTTATCTTACAGCTTCGTTCTTATTTTGGTATGTGGGTATGATGCCCGACTTTGCTACCATTCGTGAAAAAACAACTTCTGCAATAAAAAAGAAAGTCTACGGTATTTTAAGCTTTGGATGGTTGGGGTCGGCCCGTGGATGGTTGCGTTTTGAAACTGCTGCCCTTTTAATGGGTGGATTAACAGCTCCTCTTGTAGTTTCGGTGCATTCTATTGTGGCAATGGACTTTGCTGCCGGTGTCCTTCCGGGATGGCATTCTACTATCTTTCCACCCTTTTTTGTTATAGGTGCTATCTTTTCGGGTTTCTCAATGGTACTCACTTTAATGATTATTGTCAGGAAAGTGTATAAATACGAAGATTATGTAACAAAAGGACATCTTGATGCTATCGCGAGAATATTAACTTTTATTTCATTAATTATGGGCGTGGCTTATATTACTGAAGCTTTTATAGCCTGGTATTCCGACTCTCCTTATGAAATGTATGTCTTTTTCAAAAACAGGATTACGGGTCCTTACGCTTTTGAATTTTGGGCTATGATTTCATGTAATGCCATTATCCCACAACTATTTTGGTTTAAGAAAATCAGGAAAAATATAACAATTGTATTTATTATCAGTATCTTTATCAATATAGGAATGTGGTTTGAACGCTTTGTAATTGTGGTTACCTCTCTGTCTAAAACATGGCTGCCTGCCACATGGCACACCTATCATCCAACAATTACCGAGATTGCTATTTATGTGGGGACGCTTGGATTTTTCTTTCTCGGTATATTGCTTTTCTTACGCTTGCTGCCTGTGATGGCTATCAGCGAGTTAAAAGGTATATTAAAAGAAACCAGTTCGGTTAAAAAAATAAACGAAAATGAAAGCAAATAATCATATTCTCGGTGTTTTTGATGATCCTGACGCAGCTACAACAGCCGTTGAGCAGCTTGTGAAAAATAAGATTGCCATAAAAGATGTCTTTTCGCCTTTCCCTCTCGAACATGTTTGGAAAAAATTGAAAATGAAGACTCGGATTCCTTATTTAACTTTTACCTATGGGGCGTTGGGAACCGCTTCAGTTTATGGATTTTTGTATTGGTCTTCAGTAATTAATTACCCTCTGATTTTTGGGGGTAAACCAACTAATTCTTTGTCTTTCGTTGTTGTTATGTTCGTGTTGACCATACTCTCCGGTGTTATTTTTACTCTTTTAACCTATCTGGTTCGAGAAAAATTGTGGCCGGGTAAACAGGTTAATTTGCCTGACCCCAGGACGATGGATGATAAATTTGTCATTGTCATTGAAAAAAACAAGAATATGGATGAAGCTTTAACGAAAAAAATTGATGACCTCTTGAAAAACAGTGGCGCTGTTGAAGTAAACGAGTCATAATTCATGCATTGTAAATTTTTTAAAATGAAGAATAGATACTTTTTTTTAATCTTAATCATATTTGGGCTAAGTCTGTCTTCCTGTGTTCAGGATAAAAATAATCCGGGATATGCGTACATGGGCAAACACGATATGTATTACACCAAATACTACAAAGCTTATAGCCCGAATCCTGTATTGCCAAACGGCCAGACAGATCAACCGGCACCTGTCGGTAGTGTGGCTCGAAATCAGTCTTATTTCCCTTTTCATCCAAAAAATATTGCTGAAAAAGTGGCTGATCAAACAAAAGCAGGTATTGAGCTAAAAAATCCTATTCAGCCTGATGCGGCCAGCTTAGCTGAAGGTAAACGGCAGTATGGTATTTTTTGTGCCGATTGTCATGGTGTGCAGGGAAAAGGCGACGGCCATTTATATACGGCAAAGCTCTTTCCGGCCAAACCTCGTGATTTAACGGGTAGTTACGTGCAGAATATGCCGGATGGTTCTATCTTTTTTATTATTACCGAAGGTTCTATCTCCGGTTTAATGGGGCCTCATGGTGTGCAGGTTACTCCAGACAACAGATGGAAAATTGTAAATTACCTGCGGACGCTGGTAAAGAAATAATAATGTAGTATATTAAAATATATTCCCATGGATAAGAAACTTTATGTTAGTAAATCGTTTAAATTAATATTGGTCGCCTTTATAATTTTGGGGATTGTCGCTATTTTAGTGGGATTTTTTACCGGTCATACCGATCGTAGCTGGGCTAGTTTGCTATTGAACAACTTTTATTTTTTATCGGTTGCTTTAGGTGCCCTTTTTTGGATGGCCATACAATCTATCACCCAATCGGGGTGGTCAGCTGCTTTTGTTAGGGTCCCTCAGGCAATGGTTACCTATTTGATACTTGCTTTTGCGCTTTGGCTAATCCTGTTTTTCGGTTTACACGATTTGTTTCCCTGGCTTGGTGAAGATGCCGCCCGGGATAGTGTGCTTGTACATAAAGTACCTTATCTGAATGTGACATTTCTGTCTGTCAGGTTCGTCGTTTTCTTTATACTCTGGATTCTTCTCGCCTCTCGTATTCGTCGCCTTTCCCTGAAAGAAGATGAGTTTGGGGGCCTGACCTATTTTAAAAAAATTGAATTCAATTCTAAAGTATTTATTTTTGTATTGGGTATTTCTTTTATCTTTTTCCCTTTGGACTGGCTCATGTCTTTAGAACCTCACTGGTACAGTACCCTTTTCTCGGTTAAATACTTTATTTCAGCATTTTATCATGGCTCTGCAATTATTCTTGCCATAGTAATCATCCTTAATAAACTCGGTTATTTTCCATTCCTGAACAAGGGGCATCTACATGATTTTTCAAAATATATTTTTATGCTGAGTATCATGTGGGGGTACATGTGGTTTGTTCAGTATTTATTGATATGGTACGGAAATATTCCCGAAGAAACAGCTTATTTTTTCCTTAGAAGACAAGAGGGTTTTAAAATATTATTTGTTTCCGAAATTTTTATCAACTGGTTATTTCCTTTCCTTTTCCTTATGTGGAACCGTATGGCTAAAAATACTACCGCACTGTTAATTACTGTCGGCGTTTTAATTATAGGACAATGGGTAGAACTTTATAACGCCGTTTTTCCCGCAGTGGTTCACCATCCCGCTATTGGTTTTATCGAAGTTGGGAGTTTTGTTGGCTTTGCGGCTTTATTTACCTTTGTTGTAATTCAAAGCCTTTCGAAACATCCTTTGATCCCTAAAAATCATCCCTATTTGGAGGAAAGCCTGAATGAGGAAGATGAATAAACAGGAATACACTGTTTTCCGAAATATAAGGTATTTACAGATAATGAGGCCAATGAAATGGTTCCATGCCCTTAGTTTGGATGTTGTTATCGGAGCACTGGCCGTCGGCTTGTTTGCCTCCCGTGTCCTGCAAGTATCGCCTCCCTGGTGTTGGTGGACAGTGCTGGCCGCTTCAGTCTGGTCGGTTTATACTGCTGATCACCTGCTGGATGGTAATAACACGGGGACGGCTTCACAAATGTTTCGGCATCAATTGCATTACAGGAAGCGGCATGTATTTCTTTTTTTTCTCATATTGAGCGCTATCTATGCCATAACAAGCAGCATGTTTTGTTTTAAATGGTCGGTTATTTTTGGGGGGTTGGCATTAGGTGGTTTGGTCCTATTTTACCTCTTGTTTGTTTTTGTTGCCCGTAAAAACCAGATCTATTTTCAAAAAGAGTTATTTGTTTCCTTAATATATGTATTAGGGATATGGTTTGCTCCGTTGATTTGGCATGGGGTAAAACCCGGGTTTGCCATTTTAATGATATTAATCATATTTTTTCTTTTTGGATGGGCTGATGGATTACTTATTGCTTCACTTGACCGGCAACGAGATCGGGATGATCACCAACAGAGTTTTGCTACTTTTTATGGCCAATTAAAAACCCATCGGTTAATCATTTTTATCCTGGCCCTATCCGGTGTACTTTCATTTGGCGGACTCTTTTTTCAGAACGTCAATGGTATCCGCGCGGCGTTTGCTTTGCTTTTCTTTATGGATTTAGTTTTGCTCCTGCTGTTTATTGCTCCTGTACGATTCAGCAAATCCAATTTCTATCGCTTTTTTCTTGAAGCAATCTTTTGGCTCCCGGCCGGAGTAATCTTTTGGATTTGATGTAAACTAAGGACTTTCCGAGCCATTATTTTATTTGGAAATGATATAAATTACAAAAAAAGAAAGTTAAACCTTTTAACATAATTTAAATTTTGATATATTTGGATGCTACTTAAACGGAGGGAAAAGTCTAAAAATATAATTGTAAATGATTGAATATGAATATTAAAAATATTTTTTGGCATTTTAATTAAGTAACGTAGTGCCTATAAGCCTAATTAAACAGACTGATTTTTAAAATTTAAAATTTTATTTAGACACATAACAAGCAAACCATTTTCATGTTTTATAAACCTAAATTTTATATTATGATGTTATTTACAAAACGTCTTCTCGTATTGGGCATTGTTTTTCTGTTGGCAGTGTCGGCCAGTGTGCCGGTCAATGCCCAGCAGACGCTCAAGGATGTGAAAAAGCAACGTGGCCTCACGGATGCTGATGTTTTAGCCGCAGTTAAAACTTTTATGCCCCGCGGAGGCCGTGATGAGTATTTCGGTTTTGTCGGTACCGGCAACTCCGGAACGATGATCGTTTACGGACTTCCTTCCATGCGTATTTATAAGTACGTGGGTGTTTTTTCTCCGGAGCCGTGGCAGGGTTACGGATTTGATGATGAAAGTTCACTATTGCTGAAAAAATCGTCGCTTGATGACAAAATTGACAGTTATGGTGACATGCGCTTCCCTGCATTATCAGAAACTAACGGGAATTATGATGGCAAACATTTGTTTTATTCCGATGGTGCCAATTCGCGTATTGCCATGCTCGATCTGGAGGATTTTGAAACCAAACAGGTTTTGAGTAATCCTATCTTTCTTTCAGCATATCCCGAAGTAGCCGTTACACCCAACACCCAATGGGTTATCCAAACAAGCCAGTTCCCGGCCACATGGAACGCTAAAAGTACCGAATTGAAATCGGGTATCACTTTCTGGTATTTTCATGCGGTTAAACAAACAACCAAAACCGGGCACGCCGGCCGTATTTTAAAAGAAAAATCGGTAGCCCTTGAATTGCCTCCCTATACGCTTGGCTATTTTGATGCCGGTAAATTTGTTAGCGATGGTTATGTGGTTGGTATAGCCGACAAAGGAAATAATCATTATGTTTATGTGGTTGACTACAAAAAGGTTGTTGGCTTAAAAACTGAGGATGTTAATGGCTTTGCCGTGGTTCCGTTTAAGAGTGCGCTAAAAGCTAATGCTATAGCTATGATTACCCTTCCGGGCAAAGCCCACATGGCAAAAGTAACCCCCAAGGGTAAATATTTTATTACTGTCGATGATCAAACCACTGTTTTTGATTTCGCTAAAGTAAAAACGGCCATGGCCAACAAAACCTTTAGCGGAAAGACTGACGATGGAATTCCGATTATCGATGCCAATACAGTTAAACACGGGAGCATTAAGTTTAGTAGCGACGTGGTGGATGTGGCTTTTGACGAACGTCCCAATGTGGCTTACGCATCAGTTCATAATGATAATAAAATTGTTCGTTGGAACTTTGAAACCCTGAAAAAACTGGCTGAAATTACATTGGATTTCAAACCTTCTTATTTAATGACGCCGCAAGGGATGTCGGCCACTCCGCATTCCAATTATCTGACCGCAGTTGATAAAGAAGGCCTTTATAAGAATATAGTCAGTGTGGGCCCGGTACGTCCCAGTTTTCAACATTTGATTGATATTTCAGGTGATAAAATGTCTGATTTATACACCATGAGCTTACCCCAGTGTAATATGTACGGGTCTGTTGGCGTTTTACGTACTACCATTAAGCCAATTATCCGGTATCCCACAGGAACGAACTCTCGTACGGGCGAAATCTCACCCTATAAAACCGTTGCCGGGAAAGAAAAAATCGAAAGAAAGGGAAACCGCGTCCATGTTTTCGGCACCCTGATTCGTTCACATATCACACCCGAAATAGTTCAGGTAAACCAGGGCGATATTGTTACTTTCCACCTTACAAACCTTGAACTGGCTGAAGACGAAACCCATGGGTTTACCGTCGATACCTATGGCAAACACGGTAGTTTTGAGCCTGGGAAAACGGCTTCTTTAACTTTTGTTGCCGATCGCGAAGGTGCATTTCCTTATTACTGTACTGAGTTCTGTTCGGCCTTACACCTCGAAATGGAAGGTATCCTTTTAGTGAAACCTAAGAATTACAAAGGGAAAGAAGGCGGAGGAGAAATTGAATTAACGGCAAAAGAACTTGCAGGTTACAAGAAAAACTATGAAGATAAGTTGAACGTAATCTCTCAAACGCAGGATGTAATTAACGGCGTGGTGAAATGGTTGAAAGAAAATCATTACGAAAACCATCCTTATGTGAAAGCTTTGGTTGAAGATGCTGTTGCACAGTTGAACAAAGCGGCCGTGCCTAAAAAGAACTATGAAAAGTTTGCTAAAGAAGGTAAATGGAAACAGGCTTTCTTATGGGCCGAACAATACTTCCAATATCAGGTAAAAGCTGCTGATGCAGGTTTGCGTGCCAAGAAGATATTAAAGGAAAAACTGGAAGGTATTAAGTAATTGTATTTTAAAAATTTATAATGATAAAAGTTATGAAAAATTTCAAACAATATATTAGCCTCTTCCTAATTGCCCTTCTCTTTGGCTTTACATTCACTTTTACCGGTTGTGGTAAAAAGCAAAAGAAAGAGTCAGCAATAGGGGCTCCAAGAGGCAACGAATCATTCGGAGAGGTAGTCCAACGTAGAGGGATGACCGCCGATGATGTTTTGGCTGCTGCCAAAACTTATACACCCGATAACCTGAGAGATGAGTATGTAGCAATTAATTCAGGTGGGCAGGAAGGAAACCTGCCTACTTATCTGGTCCCGTCTATGCGTATGGTAAAATACGCACCTACAGCAACCCGCCAACCTTATGATGGTTATGGCTATTCAGTGGAAACTAAGGGATTGATGAAAACCGGCTTTATTGATGGGGAAACAATTCTATGGGGCGACACCCATCATCCCGGGATATCCGAACAAAATGGTGATTATGATGGTAAGTGGTTGGTTATTAACGATAAAGCCAATCCGAGAATATTTGTTGTTGATCTGAGAGATTTTGAAGTGAAACAAGTGGTTGATAATCCGTTATTCCGTAGTAACCATGGCGGAGCATTTTTTACCCCGAATTCGGAGTATATTATGGAAGCTACCCAATATCCTGCACCTTACGATCACAAATATCATCCTTTGAATGATGTAAATTTCCGTAAATACTGGCGCGGCGGATTAACATATTGGTCGTTTGACGACAATAAAGGACGGATTAATGAGAAGAAATCTTTTACTTTTGAATTTCCTCC